>NZ_WWJT01000518.1 GCF_009865385.1 Streptomyces sp. SID486
CCCGGTCGGCCGGGAGGGCCCGTGGCGGCCGCGGGCCGCCCGCTCGGGCGCCTGGTCCCGGGCGGACGACGGCCCGGCGTGTGAACAGCCGGTGACCCGCAGGTCAGGCGGTCATGGCGGCAGCCTGGACCGCCCGGGTGCGCAGTCCAACGCTCATGGGACGTTCCCCGCGCGGACAGATCGAAGTTGACGCGGGCACGTCCTGCGCGGCGACAACACCCGTATGCGTGTCGTCATCGTGACCGAATCCTTTCCCCCCGATGTGAACGGCGTGGCCCACTGCGCGCTCCAGACCGCCCGGCACCTCGTAGATCGCGGTCACCATCCGCTCGT
Organism: Streptomyces sp. SID486; assembly: GCF_009865385.1. Lineage (GTDB taxonomy): Bacteria > Actinomycetota > Actinomycetes > Streptomycetales > Streptomycetaceae > Streptomyces. The sequence continues at coordinate 334 of NZ_WWJT01000518.1, forward strand.
CCTCGCCCCCGCCCCCGCGCCCGGCAGCGGACCGGACACGGACGCCCCGTGCCCCGTCGTCCGGGTCCCCTCCCTCCCCCTGCCCGGCTACCCCCAGGTCCGCGTCGCCCTGCCCAGCCGGCGCCTCGCCGCGGCCCTGGTCGCGCACCGCCCCGACGTGATCCACCTGGCCAGTCCCTTCATCCTCGGCGTCCGCGGCATGGCCGCCGCCGCCCGGCTCGGCGTCCCCGCCGTCGCCGTCTACCAGACCGACCTGGCCGGATACGCCCGCACCTACATGGGCGCCGGAGAAACCGCCGCCTGGCGGCGGATCCGCTCCGTGCACACCGCCGCCGACCGCACCCTCGCCCCCTCCGGCGCGGCCCTGTCCGACCTGGAGACGCACGGCGTGCCCCGGGTCCGGCTGTGGCCGCGCGGCGTGGACACCGTACGTTTTCGGCCGGACCGCCGTGACGAGGCACTGCGACGCGAACTCGCCCCGAACGGCGAACCGATCGTCGGCTACGTCGGCCGGCTCGCTCCCGAGAAGCACGTCGAACTCCTCGCCGGGGTCTGCGGGCTGCCCGGCGTACGGGTCGTGGTCGTGGGCGACGGACCCAGCCGGCCGCATCTGGCCGAGGCCCTGCCCGGCGCCGTCTTCCTGGGCCGCCGCACCGGCGACGAACTCGCCCGGATCTTCGCCTCGCTGGACGTGTTCGCGCACACCGGCCCCTTCGAGACCTTCTGCCAGACCGTCCAGGAGGCCATGGCCAGCGGCGTCCCGGTCGTCGCGCCCGCCACCGGCGGCCCGCTCGACCTGGTCGCCCACGGCCGCACCGGCCTCCTCGTCCCGCCGCGCGATGCCGCCGCCGTCCAGGAGGCCGTCCGCGCCCTGGCCGCCGACCCGGGCCGGCGGGCCGCGTACGGCACCGCCGCCCGCGCCATGGTCGAGGGCCGCACGTGGGCCGCCGTCGGCGACCAGCTGATCGCCCACTACGACGACGTGCTGGCCGCGCGGAAGACGGCGGTGGCGGCATGACCGGCCGGTCCCTGCGCATGGTCCGCCTCGCCAACTTCGTCGCGCCCGCCTCCGGCGGCCTGCGCACCGCCCTGCGGGAACTCGGCAAGGGCTTCCGGGCAGCGGGCCACGACCCGGTCCTGATCGTGCCCGGCGAACGGCACACCGACCGCGACACCGAGCAGGGCCGTGTCATCACCCTGCCCGGCCCGCTGCTGCCCGGCACCGGCGGCTACCGCGTCCTCACCGACAAGCGGCGCCTGGCCGCGCTCCTTGAGGAGCTGGCCCCGGACCGCCTGGAGGTCTCCGACCGCACCACGCTGCGCTGGACCGGCCGCTGGGCCCGCCGCGCGCGCGTGCCCGCCGTGATGGTCTCCCACGAGACCGCCGACGGCGTGCTGCGCACCTGGGGCCTGCCCGAGCGGCTCGCCCGGCGCACGGCCGACTCCCTCAACACCCGGACCGCGCACGTCTACTCACGGGTGGTGTGCACCACCGAGTACGCCGAGCGCGAGTTCGTCCGCATCGGCGCGCGCAACGTCGTACGCGCCCCACTGGGTGTCGACCTGACCGAACGCCACCCCGCCCTGCGCGACCCCGGGCTGCGTGCCCGCCACGCGCGCGCGGACGAGGCGCTGCTCGTGATGGCCTCCCGGCTGTCGGTCGAAAAGCGCCCCGGCACGGCCCTGGACGCCCTGGAGGCGCTGCTGCGCCGCAGGCGGCGGGCGGTGCTCGTGGTGGCCGGGGACGGGCCGCTGCGGGCCCGGCTGGAGCATCGCGCACGGGAGCGCGGGCTCCCGGTGACCTTCCTGGGACACGTCACGGACCGGACCGCCCTCGGTGCGCTTCAGGCGTCCGCCGACGTCTGCCTGGCGCCGGGGCCCGCCGAGACCTTCGGACTGGCCGCGCTGGAGGCCATGGCGTGCGGCACGCCCGTGGTGGCCAGCGCCTCGTCCGCGCTGCCGGAGGTCATCGGCTCCGCCGGGGCCACCGCCGCCGGCACCGGCACCGCGTTCGCGGACGCGGTGGAGGAGCTCCTCGACCGGGGCGAGCCCGAACGGCGGGACGCGGCACGCGCGCGTGCGGAGTGCTTCGGCTGGGGAGCGGCCGTCGAGGCGTTCCTGGCGGCCCACGACGCCGAGGTCCTGCGCCGGGCCGGCTCCCGTCCCGCCCTGCCGGAGGCCGCGGCATGAGACCCGTCCGCTTCGTCGCCCTCGGGGACTCGCTGACCGAGGGGGTCGGCGACCCGTGCGGCACCGGCCGGCGGGGCTGGGCCGCGCTGCTGGCGGCCTCCCTCGCCGAGGACAGCGAGCACGTGCGGTTCACCAACCTCGCGGTCAGCGGGGCGCAGACCCGGGACGTGCGGGAACGGCAGGCACCGGCCGCCCTGGAGCTGCGCCCCGACCTGGTGTCCGTGGTCGTCGGCGTCAACGACACCCTGCGCCGCACCTTCGACATCCACGCCGTGGCCGCCGACCTCGACCAGGTGTACGGAGCCTTCGCCCGCCAGGGCGCCACCCTGCTCACCGCCTGCCTGCCCGACCCCGGCGCCGTGCTCGGGCTCCCGGACGCCCTGGCCCGTCCGCTGGCCCGGCGGCAGCGGGCGGTCAACGCGGTCGTGCACGCCCTGTCGGACCGCTACGACGCCGTCCACCTGCACGCGGCGGACGGCGCCTGGGTCACCGACCGCACCCTGTGGAGCGCGGACCGGCTGCACCCGGGCGAGCGCGGCCACCGCCGGCTCGCCGTCCGCTGTCACGCGCTGCTCGCCGAAGCGGGCCGGGCCGGCGGGCGGCCGCCCTCGCCCGAGCCCGAGTCCCCCGGACCCACCCGCACGGCGAGCCTGTGGTGGCTGGCCACGGCAGGGACCGGCTGGGTGGTGCGGCGCTGCCGCGACCTGCTGCCGCAGCTGCTGCGCCTCGCCGCCGAGGAACTGGTGCACCGCGCGCAGGGCACCAGCGCCCGGCTGGACCGGCGCGCGTCGGCGGCGGTGTCCGCGGCCCTCGCGGCCCTGCCGGAGGGCGCTGTGCCGGCCCGGCCGCGACGGACCGGCGGCAGCGAGGACGTGCCGGAGGGAGCTGCCGCGGCCCTCGGGAGTCAGCGGCGCCGTACCGGCACGAACCGGACCGGGGTGCCGGGCGCTGCCTGCGCGGCGGCCGGCAGGTCGGCGGCACGGACCACCGCGACCACCGGGTAGCCGCCGGTGGTCGGATGGTCGGCGAGGAACACCACCGGACGCCCGTCCGGCGGCACCTGGACAGCGCCCAGGACCATGCCCTCGCTGGGGAGTTCACCGGACCGGGCCCGCTCCAGGGCGGGCCCCTCGGTGCGCAGCCCGATGCGGTTGCTCGCCGCCGAGACCCGGAACGCGCGCGTGGTGAGGTCCCGGACCGCCCGCGCGGTGAACCAGTCGTCGCGGGGGCCCAGGGTCACCCGGAGCACGAGTTCGGTGGGCGGACGCGGCTGCGGTGTGCCGTCCACGCGCGCGGGCGGGCCGGTCGGCGCGCCCAGCGGCAGCACCACGCCGTCCGCGAGCGGGGCCGGGCCGAGGCCGGAGAGCAGGTCGGTGGAGCGGCTGCCGAGGACCGGTTCCGCGGCGACGCCCCCGGCGACGGCCACGTAGCCGCGGACGCCGGCCGTGGCGGCGCCCACCTCCAGCAGCGCGCCCGCCGGTACGACGACGGGGGCGCCCCAGGCGGCCGGGCGGCCGCCCACCGTCACCGGACAGGGCGCACCGCCGACCGCGACGGTCGTCGCGCGACGCGGGCGCAGCGCACAGCCGTCGAGGGTGGTCTCCAGGACGGCGGCGTCCGGTGGATTGCCGACGAGCCGGTTCACCAGGGCCGCGGCGGACGGGTCGAGGGCACCGGAGCGGGGCACGCCGAGATGCGCGTACCCCGGCCGCCCGCGGTCCTGCACGGTGGTCAGCGCCCCGGCGCGCACGACCACGAGCGCACGCGGGGTCATGCGCCCTCCACCGGCACGAAGCGCACGCGCGTCCCCGGTACCAGCAGCGCGGCGGGCACGCGCGCGGCGTCCCAGAGGACCGCGTCCGTCGTCCCGATCAGCTGCCAGCCGCCCGGTGACGAGCGCGGGTACACACCCGTGTACGGTCCGGCCACCGCCACCGAGCCGGCGGGGACCGCCGTGCGCGGGGTGGCGCGGCGCGGGACGCCGTAGCGCTCCGGCAGCCCGGTGAGGTACCCGAAACCGGGGGCGAAGCCGCAGAAGGCCACCGTGAACTCGGTGCGGGAGTGGACGCGGGCCGCCTCCCGTTCGGTCACCCCCCAGTGTCCGGCGACCGCCGCGAGGTCCGGGCCGTCGTAGCGCACGGGCAGTTCGATCAGCGCACGCGCGTCCGTGGGCGTCTCGGGCACCCGCGCGGTGGCCAGTTCCGCCGCCCGGCGGGCCGGGTCGTCCACTCCGTCGAGCAGCACCGTACGGGCCGCCGGGACGATCTCGCGGACGCTCAGCGACCCCTCCGCGCGGCGCCGCAGCAGCTCGGCGTGCAGGGCCTGTGCCTGCGCTCCGGAGGCCACCTCGACCAGCAGCGCGTCGTCGCCCACGGGGAGCACCCTCACGCGAACGCCTCCACCCGCACGCCCGCCGCCACCAGCCGTTCGCGCACCCGCCGGGCCAGGTCCACCGCGCCGGGCGTGTCACCGTGCAGGCACAGGGACCGGGCGCGCACCCGGATCCGCGTGCCGGAGTGCGCGACGACCTCACCGGAGCGCGCGAGGCTGACGGAACGCTCCACGACGGCGTCCGGGTCGGACACCACGGCCCCGTCCCGGCCGCGCGGCACCAACGTGCCCTCGTCGGTGTACGCGCGGTCCGCGAACGCCTCCGGCACGGCCCGCAGGCCCGCCGCCGCGGCCGTCTCCAGCAGCCGCGAACCGGGCAGGCCCAGCACCGGCAGCGAGGCGTCGGCCAGGCGCACCCCCTCGATCACCGCGCGGGCCTGCTCCACGTCGTGCACCACCCGGTTGTAGAGGGCGCCGTGCGGCTTGACGTACGCCACCCGCGCCCCGGCCGCCCGCGCGAACACCTCCAGGGCGCCGATCTGGTAGGCGACTTCGGCCGCCAGCTCGGCGGACGGCACGTCCATCGCGCGCCGCCCGAACCCCGCCAGGTCCCGGTAGGAGACCTGCGCGCCGATCGTCACCCCGCGCGCGGCGGCCAGTTCGCACACCCGGCGCATCGTGACCGCGTCCCCGGCGTGGAAACCGCACGCCACGTTGGCACTGGTGACGACGGACAGCAGCTGCTCGTCATCCGTCAGCCGCCAGCGTCCGAAGCCCTCTCCGAGGTCGGCGTTCAGATCGATCGCGGTCATGGTGATCCCTTGTCTCCTCTTCTCGCCCTCCACGCGCGCGTGTGGGCAGCGGCCGCGGTGACGGGGCGGCACCGGGTACGGTCCGGCCGGCTCACGCCAGTTCCTTCCCGCGCGTCTCCGGCAGACCGAGCAGGGCGAGTGCGGCCAGTCCGTAGCCGGCCGCGCCGAAGACGAGCGCACCGCCCACGCCCCAGCTGTCCGCGAGGAAGCCCACCAGGGTCGGGAACACCGCCCCCACCGCTCGCCCCGTGTTGTACGTGAACCCCTGTCCCGTGCCGCGCACCGCCGTCGGGTACAGCTCGCTCAGGTAGGACCCGAAGCCGCTGAAGATGGCCGACATGCAGAACCCCAGCGGGAAACCGAGCACCAGCAGCAGGGTGTCGGCGCCGTGCGGGATGTTCGCGTACGCCAGGATGCACAGCGCCGACAGCAGGGCGAACAGCCAGATGTTGGTGCGCCGGCCGAGCCGGTCGGTGAGGTGGCCGCCGGTCAGGTAGCCGAGGAAGGCGCCGGAGATCAGGAAGGCCAGATAGCCGCCGGTGCCGACGACCGACAGGCCGCGCTCGGACTTCAGGTACGTCGGCACCCAGGTCGCCAGCGTGTAGTAGCCGCCCTGCACGCCCGTGGAGAGCAGGCTCGCGAAGAGGGTGACGCGCAGCAGCCCCGGGGCACCGTCCCGGGCGGGCCGGAAGATCGCCGCGAACGAGCCGCGCCGGGGGTCCTGTTCGCGGGCCGCCGTCGCCACGGGGGCGTCGTGCACCCGGCGGCGCATCCACACCACGAACAGCGCCGGCAGGGCGCCGGTCCAGAACATCACCCGCCAGGCCAGGTCCGCGTCGGCGATGGAGAAGACCAGCGTGTACACGACCGCCGCCAGCGCCCAGCCGACCGCCCAGGAGCTCTGGACCGCGCCCAGCGTACGGCCCCGGTGGCGCGCACTCGTGTACTCGGCGACCAGGATCGCGCCGACCGCCCACTCGCCGCCGAAACCGAGGCCCTGGAGGGCACGGAAGACCAGCAGGGTCTCGTAGCTGGGCGCGAAGCCGCAGGCGACGGTGAACACCGCGTACGTGATCACCGTGATCATCAGGGCCCGGACCCGGCCGATCCGGTCCGCGACCACGCCCGCGGCGGCACCGCCGACCGCCGACACCACCAGCGTGACGGTGGTGAACAGACCGGTCCGGCCGCTGTCGAGACCGAAGTGCGCGGAGAGCGCCACCATGCTCAGCGGCAGCGTGAAGTAGTCGTAGGAATCCAGGGCATATCCGCCGAAAGCTCCGGCGAACGCGCGCCGCCCACGCGGGCCGAGGGCGCGTAGCCAGCCGAACGCGCCGTCCTCGGGGGAGCGTTCGCCTCGCGCCGGCCGGGCACCGGCGGAGGGCGCGGACGCGGACCGGGGCGGTGGGGTCGTGCTCATGGGCACCTCGCAGAGGGGGACGGAGGGTGCGGGGAAGCGAGCCGTGCCGAGCACCGTAGGGGATCGTTCAACGATCCTTCAATACCCACGTTGTCTCGTCCTGGTGTCTGCGATTGAATTCCGGGCATGGCAGAGCAGCTGACGGGACTGGCCGGCGACCGTGTCCTCCTGGGCCGCACGAGCACCGCCGAGCGCGTCTCGGACATCCTCAGGAGCCGCATCTCCGAGGGCTACTTCCCGCCCGGCACCCGGCTCTCGGAGGACAGCATCGGCGGGGCGCTCGGCGTCTCCCGCAACACCCTGCGCGAGGCGTTCCGGCTGCTCACCCACGAGCGCCTGCTCATCCACGAGCTGAACCGCGGCGTTTTCGTCCGGGTCCTGACCGTCGAGGACGTCGAGGACATCTACCGCACGCGCTCCCTCGTGGAGTGCGCCGTCGTCCGCGGTCTGGGCGAGCCGCCGTACCCGCTGCGGCAACTGGCCGCGGCGGTCGCCGAGGGCGAGCGGGCGGCCGACGAGGGCGACTGGAAAGCGATGGGGACCGCCAACATCCACTTCCACCGGGAACTGGTCGCCCTCGCCGGCAGCGAGCGCACCGACGAGCTGATGCGCAGCGTCTTCGCCGAGCTGCGGCTCGCCTTCCACGTCGTGGACGATCCCCGGCGGCTGCACGAGCCGTACCTCGCCCGCAACCGCGAGATCCTGCGCACACTGGAGGCCGGCGACCGGCACGGCGCGGCCCGGGCGCTGGAGACGTACCTGGCGGACTCCCTCCAGCGGGTGGTGGAGGTCTACCGCCGCCGCGTCGGCGAGGACGGCGCGTCGTAACGGCGCGGGGGAGGCGCGGCGGCCTCCGGGCAGGGGCGGGGTGGCGGCGGCCCCTGGGCAAGGGCGGGGTGGCGGCAGCCCTTGGCCAAGGGTGGGGTGGCGGCGGCCCTTAGGCATGCGCGGGGTGGCGGCCCCGGGCATGCGCGGGATGGCGGCTCGCGGTGACCGGCCCGACCCGGCACGGCGCCTCCGACGCCGGGTCCGGCCCCCGGCCCGACCGCTTCCGGTGCTCGGCGCGGACCGGTAGGGCCGCCTTCGGCGCCGGGTCCGGCCCCTGTCCGGCCGCTTCCGGTGCCCGGCGCGGACCGGCCCGGCCGCTTCCGGTGCCCGGCGCGGACCGGCCCGGCCGCTTCCGGTGCCCGGCGCGGACCGGCCCGGCCGCTTCCGGTGCCCGGCGCGGACCGGCCCGGCCGCTTCCGGTGCCCGGCGCGGACCGGCCCGGCCGCTTCCGGTGCCCGGCGCGGACCGGCCCGGCCGCTTCCGGTGCCCGGCGCGGACCGGTACGGCCGCCTCCGTGCCCGGCGCGGGCGCCCGCGGTGCCCGGGCGCGGTGGAGCCGTCCGCGTCGTTTGGGTGGATGTCAGACCGAGGACCTAATCTGTGCACCGTGACTTCCCCTGCACCGACGGACAGTGTTCCGCCCCAGCTCAGCGCGGGGCCGCGCCCGGCACCGGGCCCGGCCGCCGACGAGGGGCTGGCGCGTCGGCTGCGCGCGCTCGCCTGCACCGCGCCGCTGCACGACCTGGACGCGCGCAAGGCCAACCTGGCCGGCGAGTACTCGGTGTACGGGATGGCGGAGGTGGCACTCGCCGCCATCGACCTGGTCACGCTGAACATGGACTTCGACACGGGCGCCGACCACGACCAGATCGTCGCCCGGCTGACCCCGCGCATCGCCGCCCAGGCCCCGCACCGGCCCGCCGCCGAACACGAGCGCGTGGCCCGCTGGGTCATGGAGAACCTGATCAACGTCGGCAGCGTCGACCGCGGCTTCCGCGCCGTCTACGGCACCTTCGCGCCCGACGGCACGTACGTCCGCCGCGACTACGACTTCAAGCTCCTGGAAGAGGTCCCCGGCCCCGGCGGCACGGTCTACCTGCGCACCACGGACGAGGCCGTCAACGTCCTGGTCGGCGCCCTCGACACGGACGTCACCAGCGCCCAGATCGCCGCCGAGGTCAAGCTGGAGGTGCTGATCAACCGCGGCCGGCTCGCCGACGCCCAGCTCGCCGCCGAGCAGGCCCGCTACCGCACCGTCCAGTACTCCGAGACACTCCGCCGGGCCCTGGACGCCACCCGGCGCAACGTCCGCGCGGTCGACTGGCTCAACGCCGTCCCCGACATGATCACCGAGGCCCTGGACCACGTGGCCGAGCGCTACCGCCACGAGAACGCCATCCTCACCAACATCCGCAAGGCCCGCGACGAGACCGAGGACCCCGAGCACAAGCGCCGCGCCGCCGAACTGGTCGACATCGTCAAGGACTGCATCCGGCGCCACACCCAGCTCCAGTCGCGCCTGCTGGAGGCGGGACCGCTGTTCCGCGCCGAACAGGACCGGCAGGCCTTCGCCACACCGGCCACGACGTCCGGCACCGACCTCTACGGCCATCTCCTCGCCCCCACCCTGCCGCTGCCCCTGGAACAGGCCACCCGGGTCACGGACGCGTTCTTCGCGCGCGGCACGGGCCTGCGCACCCCGGTCTCCGTCCGGATCACGGACCTCGTCGACATACTGCTGACGCCGCCCGTGGAGCGCGAGCACCTGGGCGCGGAGATGCCCGAGCCCGACCTGATCGCCACGCCGGACGACAGCCGGTTCAGCGAGGAACAACTGGCCGCGGCGACCGAGCTGCTCGACCTGCCCGCGGACGCGCCGCGCAGACTGTCGGGCCTGCTCACCGAGGCCCGCCGCACCGGCGACCCCGATCTCGCCTACCTCGTCGCGCTGTTGGCGGTCCACGCGGCCAGTCCCGCCGTCGGCACCGCCTACCGGCAGGGCGAGGAGAAGCTGCTGTTCGCCGTGGACGACGGGACCGAACTGGACGATCCCGAATTCGGCGGCGCGGACCTGATCGTGGGCACCGCGCTGCTGGACGCGGCGGGCATGGCGGCGGACCGGACGGAAGCAGCATGAGCGAGCAAGAGCACGACAAGGAGCCGAACCCGTGACCGAGCACGTCGAGTGGAGTGAGCCCGAGCCCGCCGCCGCGCCGGCCGGCTCCGCCGTCACCCCCGCCGACGCCGCCGACGCGGCGCGGCTCGTCGCCTTCGGGCTGCAGCCCAAGCTGGCGCCCGCGCGCGACCAGGAGTACACCGAACTGCTCCGCCGCCACCGCGAGGACCCCGCCTTCGCCCGGCTCGCGGACGCCGTCGCGGCCGGCCTCGGGCTCGTCGTGCTGGAGGTGTCCCCGCGCGCGGGAATGGCCGTCACCGCCGCCGAGGACTCCGTCTTCGCCGTCCGCATGGGCGACTACGCGCGTCGCACCACCGCCGACTCCGGCGACCGCTTCCTGCACGGACTCGCCCATCTCGCCGCCGCGGCGCTGGCGTTCCCGCGCCCCGAGGACCTCGCCGACGACGCCTACATCGGCCGGGTCACCGTCAACGGCGTCGACGCCTTCGTCCGGCAGGCGTGCCGCCGACTGGAGGAACGCGCCGCGCAGCAGGGCGAGAACACCGACCCGGCCACCGACGCCCCCGGTCTGGAGGCCGCCTGGCGGATCTGGGCCAGGCGCAGCGCCACCGGCGCCACCAAGGACGCCCGCCGGCCGGCCGCCTCCACCACCGGCATCGTCGCGAAGGCCCTGGCCTTCCTCACCGAATCGGGCTTCCTGCAGCGCACCGGCGACGACAGCGGCGGCACCTACCGCACCACCGCCCGCTACCAGCTCCAGGTCCGCGACATGGCCGGCAGCGCCGCCCTGGCCGAACTGCTGGAGCTGGGCGTCGTCCCCGTCACCGACGGCACGGCGACCCTGCTGCCCGCCGAGGACACCGACGACCTCGACCTGGTGGCCGACGCCGGCCTGCCGTTCCACTCCTGAACCACCGCACCGTCCACCAGACTTACGAGAGTCCGCCATGTACGAGCTGTCCCGGGTCCGCCTCTACTCCATCGGTCCCGCCGGTGCGCGCTACGCCGACACCGTGCTTGACCTGCGGGGTGTCGGCGAGCCCGTGCCCGACCCGGCGCCCACGCAGGCGGAGTTCTTCGAGGAGGAGCCGTCCGGGCCGCCGCGCCGGCCCGCGCCCGCCGGCGTGCTGTTCCTGGAGAACGGCGGCGGCAAGTCCGTCCTGCTCAAGCTGATCTTCTCGGTGATGCTGCCGGGCCACCGCAACACCCTCGGCGGCGCCAGCTCCGGTGTGCTGCGCAAGTTCCTGCTCGCCGACGACTGCGGGCACGTGGCCCTGGAGTGGCAGCACGTGCAGACCGGCGAGTGCGTCGTCGTCGGCAAGGCCAGCGAGTGGCGCGGGCGGCAGGTCTCCAACGACCCGCGCAAGTTCGCCGAGGCCTGGTACTCCTTCCGGCCCGGCCCCGGCCTGAGCCTGGACAACCTGCCCGTCGCCGAGGCCACCGCCGTACGGCCGCCCGCCGAGGGCACGTCCGGCGCGCAGGGCCGCCGCCGCACCATGAAGGGCTTCCGCGACGCCCTCACGGAGGCCGGCAAGGCGTACCCGCACCTGGAGGTGCACTGGGAGGAGATCCACGACCGGTGGATCGAGCACCTCGGCGATCTCGGGCTCGACCCCGAACTCTTCCGCTACCAGCGCGAGATGAACGCCGACGAGGGCGAGGCCGCCGGTCTCTTCGCGGTCAAGAAGGACTCCGACTTCACCGACCTGCTGCTGCGCGCCGTCACCGACACCCGCGACACCGACGGCCTCGCCGACCTCGTCAGCGGCTTCGGCAACAAGCTGGGCCGGCGCGCCGAGCTGATCGCCGAGCGGGACTTCACCGCCGGCTCGGCCGACCTGCTCGGCCGGATCGTGGAGGCGGCCGAGACCCGCTCACGCGCGCGTGACGTCCACGCGGGCGCCGAGCGCCGTACCCGTACGCTGGCCCGGCGGCTCTCCGCGCGGGCCGTGCGGGAGCGGGTCCGGGCCGCCGACCTCGCCCAGCGGGTGACCGCCGCCGCCTACGCCGTCACCCACTCCGAGGGGGCCCGCGAGCGCAGCGCCCTGATCGCCGCCGAACTCGCCTACCGCCACGCCTCGCTGGCGCTCGCCGCCGCCGAGAAGTCCGCCGCCGCGCAGAAGCGCGAGCTGGCCGACGCCCGCACCCTGCACGCCGCCTGGCAGGCCGCCGAGGCCGTCCTGCGCCACCGCGCCGCCGCCGACCGCGTCGCCCGTGTCTCCGCCGCCATCCAGGAGGCCGAACGGGACGCGGCACCCGCGCTCGCCGCCCGCGCCAAGGCCGCCGTGGACCTCGTGCGCGCCCTGCACCGCGCCGCCGAGAGCGCCGAGACCCTCGCCAACGAGGAGGAGGAGCGGTCCGCGGCCCTCCAGGAGGTCAGCGACAGCGCCTACCGGGACTCCACCTCCGCCGCCACCGAGGCGCAGCGGGCCCGCAGCGAGGCCGGGCACCTGCGCCAGCGGCTCGCCGAGGTCGAACAGGAGACCGCCGAGGCGGTCCGCGCGGGCTGGCTGGACGACAGCGCCCCGGACGCCGACCCGGCGCGGGCCGCGCTCGCCGCCAGCGACGCCGAGAAGACCGCGGTGGCCGCCTGGGACACGGCCCGTGAGGCCGCCCGCAAGGCGACCGAGCACGCCCGCGAGGCCGCCGCCGCCGAGTCCCGCGCGGAGCTGACGGCGGCACGCGCGGCCGACGCGGCGACCGCGGCCGAGCGGGCACACGAGGCCGAGCGCCGCCTCGCCGAGGCCCTGGCCGCCGAGGAGCGGCTGGCGGAGCTGCTAAGCCTGCCCGGCGCACCCGCCGCGGCGCGCGTACCCGGCCCCCGGACGGGAGCGGACGACGGCACCGCCGCCGACGGCATCCGCCGACCGGTCGGCGAGGGCACCCCCGGCACCGACGGCACCCCCGGCACCGACGGCATCCCCCGACCGGTCGGCGAGGGCACGCTCGGCCCCGAGGAACTCGACCGCTTCGCCGACGAGTTGCGCCGGCTCCTCGACGACGCCGTGGCGACCGCCGAGCGGCACCTGTTCGACCTGCGGACGGCCGCCGCCGACGACTCCCGGATCCTCGGTGCCCTCGGTGACGGCGGACTGCTGCCGCCCGGCCCGGACGTCCTGGCCACCGTGGAGTACCTCGGCGAGCACGGCATCCCGGCCCTGCCCGGCTGGCGCTACCTCGCGCAGGCCGTCGACCCGGCCGACCACGCCCGCGTGCTCGCCGCCCGCCCCGAACTCGTCGACGGCGTGATCATCACCGACCCGGCCTCGCACGCCCGTGCCCGCGAGGCCCTCGGCGACGCCGCCCTGCTGCCGCGCTCCGCGGTCGCCGTCGGCACCGCGGCCGCACTGCTCGCCCCGCCCCCCGCCGGGGACGCCACCCCGGGCGACGTCTTCCTCGTGCCGCCGAACCCGGCCATGCACGACGAGCACGCCGCCGACGAGGAACGGCAGGCTCTGCGCGCGCGGGCCGGCGCGCGTGACGAGGAGATCCGCTCCCTCGCCGCCCGCCTCGGCAAGGACCGCGAACTGGCGGCGCGGCTCACCTCCTGGCGCACCGGCTGCCCCGCCGGCCGGCTCGCCGAGCTGACCCGTGCCGCGGCGGAGACCCGCGCGTTCGCCGAGGAGACCGAGGCCGAACTCACCGAGGCGCGGACCGTGCGCGCCGAGGCCGACGAGGCCGCGGCCGAGGCCGCGCAGCTCCGCGACGAGCGCCAGGAGGCCGCTCAGAAGGCCCGGCGCGCCGCCGACGCCCTCGCCGGCCTCGCCTTCCGGCTGCGCGAGCGCGCCGGCTGGCAGGTGAAGCTGCGC
>NZ_WWJT01000519.1 GCF_009865385.1 Streptomyces sp. SID486
GGGCGGCCCGCGCCACGGGCCACGGTGGCTCGTGGTGCGGGCCGGGCGCGGAGCCACGCCCGGCGGCGGAGGCCCGGGCGCGGGTGCCTCCCCCTTACCGGGCGGGCGCCGGTGTGTAGCCCGCGGGCCGGCTGGTGAAGGTGCCCCGGCCCTGCGTGCGTCCCCGCAACCGGGTCGCGTAGCCGAAGAGTTCGGCCAGCGGCACCGTGGCAGTCAGCACGGCCGCGCCGCCGCGGCTCTGCGAGCCTCCGACACGGCCGCGCCGGGCCGCCAGGTCACCGAGGACCCCGCCGACCGCCTCCTCCGGTACGGTCACCGTCACCTCGGCGACCGGTTCCAGCAGCACCGTCGGGCACGCCCGCAGTGCCTCACGCAGGCCCAGCCGGCCGGCGGTGCGGAAGGCCGTGTCGGAGGAGTCCTTCACATGCGTGGAACCGTCGGTGAGCGTGACCCGCACCCCGATCACCGGGTGCCCGGCCAGGGGCCCCTCGGCCAGGGCGTCCCGGCAGCCGGCCTCCACCGCGCGCACGTACTCCTGCGGCACCCGCCCGCCGGTCACGGCGGACCGGAACTCGAAGCCGGTGACACCCGGTTCGGGCCCCAGCGGCTCCACATCCAGGACGACGTGCGCGAACTGCCCGGCCCCGCCGTCCTGTTTGACGTGCCGGTACACGAAGCCGCGCACCGCGCCGGTGACGGTCTCGCGGCGGGCCACCCGGGGACGGCCCACGGTGACCTCGGGGCCGCCGTCACGGCGCACCTTCTCCACCGCGACCTCCAGGTGCAGTTCACCCATCCCGGACAGCACCGTCTGGCCGGTCTCGCCGTCGGTGCGCACCACCAGCGAGGGGTCCTCCTCCGCCAGCCGGGCGAGGGCCGCCGCGAGCCGGCCGGTGTCCGTGCCGCGCCGCGCCTCGACCGCGACGGACACCACCGGTTCGGCGGTCACGGGCGGCTCCAGCAGCAGCGGGGCGCCGGGGTCGCACAGGGTGGCGCCGGTCCGGGCCGACTTCACGCCGACGAGCGCGACGATGTCACCCGCACGGGCCCGGTCCAGCTGGACGTGCCGGTCCGCCATGACCCGCAGGATCCGCGCCACCCGCTCGGTGCGGCCGCTGCCGGGGTCCCGCACGGCGTCCCCCTTCTCGATCGTGCCCGAGTAGACGCGCACGTGGGCCAGGCGCCCGGTGGGGCTCGCGCTCACCTTGAACACGAGCCCCGCGAAGGGCGCTTCGGGGTCGGCGGGACGCCGCTCCTCGGCACCCCCGTGGACACCGCGCACGGCGGGTACGTCCAGCGGCGACGGCAGGTAGGACACCACCGCGTCCAGCAACGGCTCGACGCCGCGGTTGCGGTAGGCGGAGCCGCACAGCACGACCACGCCGTCCCCGCCGCGGGTGAGGTCGCGCAGGGCCGCGGTGAGGGTCTCGGCGGAGAGGGCCTCGCGGTCGCAGAACTCCTCCAGCGCCGCCGGGTGCCGTTCGGCGACCGCCTCCTCCAGCGCACGCCGCCGCCGCAGGGCCTCCGCCCGCAGCTCCTCGGGCACCTCGCCGGCCACGGCGGTGCCTTCCCCGTCGTGCCACACCAGGGACCGCATCCGCACCAGGTCCACGACCCCGGTGAAACCGTCCTCCGTGCCGATCGGCAACTGGACGACGAGCGGGGCGGGGTGGAGCCGGTCGCGGATCGAGGCGACGGCCCGGTCGAGGTCGGCGCCCGCGCGGTCGAGCTTGTTCACGAAGGCGATTCTCGGGACGCCGTACCGGTCGGCCTGCCGCCACACCGACTCGCTCTGCGGCTCGACCCCGGCGACGGCGTCGAACACGGCGACCGCCCCGTCCAGGACACGCAGCGAGCGCTCGACCTCGTCGGCGAAGTCGACGTGCCCGGGGGTGTCGATGAGGTTGACGCGGTGGCCGTCCCACGCGCAGCTGACCGCCGCGGCGAAGATGGTGATGCCGCGGTCGCGTTCCTGCGGGTCGAAGTCGGTGACGGTGGTGCCGTCGTGCACCTCGCCCCGCTTGTGGGTGGTGCCCGTCGCGTACAGGATCCGTTCGGTGACGGTGGTCTTGCCGGCGTCGACGTGGGCGAGGATGCCGAAGTTGCGGACGGCGGCGAGGGTGTCGATGCGGTTGCGCACGGCCCGGTGCCTTTCGGGAGGTCTACCTGGAAAAGGGCAGCGCGATTCCCGTGTACGGCTCGGGCGGACGGTACGGCGGCGGCCTGGCGGGTGCCGGGCGGCGGCCGGGGTCAGCGGGGCGTCACGGGCATCCGGTACCGGCCGCGCAGCGGGCACCGGACGGCCGAGGACACCAGGATCACCTCGGTCCGTGCGGGGGGAACGACGACGACGGTGCGGTCACGCACGGCCCTGCTCCCCTCGGTGTGAACGGCTGACGAAGCGCGCCGCCACGGTGTGGGTGCGGCGCGCGGTGCGGGTCGAGTCTAGGAAGCGGACGGCGGACGGCGCACCGGAATTTCTCCCACGCGCACGCACCGCACCGCCGACCGCCGACCACTGGTCCTGGTCGCCGTTCACCGTTCGCCGGTCCCCGGCCCCCGTTCCCCCCTCGCCGTTCGCCGTTCGCCGGTCCCCGTTCCCTCAGGCTCTGTCCGGTATCCGCGTCAGGGTGCGGATCGGGTGGGTGATCAGCAGGGCGGCGGCGGTGAGGAGGGCGACCACGATGCCGACCTCCAGCACCCGGTCGGTGCCGAACGCCCCCACGGCCGGACCGGCCAGCGCGCTGCCGACCGGGAACATGCCGACGGAGCCCGCGACCTCGTAGGCGTGGACCCGGTTGAGCACCTCACCCGGCACCTGTGTCTGCACGCTGGTGGCCCACATGACGCCCCAGAAGGTGATGCCGACGCCGACCGCGACCTGGGCGGCGGCCAGCAGCCAGACCGGCCAGTCGAGGACGATGCCCAGCGGGTAGAGCGGGTAGGCCAGCATCGCCACCGCCCCGGCGGCGAGCGGCCGCACGGGCTTGAACCGCAGCGCCAGTACCCCGCCCGCCACGGTGCCCGCGCCGAACGCGCAGTTGAGCAGGCCGAACGCGGTGGCGCCGTGCTCCGGCACGACCACCCCGGCGGCGACCGACAGCTGCGGCCCCCAGGAGAGCACGGCGAAGAACATCCAGATCACGATCACGCCCCACAGCCAGCTGCGGCCCCGGAACTCGTGCCAGCCGACCACCAGGTTGTGCCACAGGCTCTCCCCGGCCGGCGGAGCGGGCACCGCGCCGAGCCGCAGCGCGAACAGGCAGAACGCGCTGGTGCCGTAGGCGAGGGCGGAGATCACCATCACCCAGCCGGTGGCGGACGCCCCGACCAGCACACCCGCCAGCGCCGGGCCGCCGAGCGCGGTGAGCGCCTCGGAGATGCGGAGCACGCCGTTGGCTCCCTGCACGTCCCGGGCCACCAGCGGGACGGTCGACGAGGCGCCCGGCTGGAACATGGCGTTGGCGACACCGGCCACCACCAGCAGGCCGTACAGCTGCCACAGATGGTCGATGCCGTGCAGGAAGAGGAAGGCCAGCAGCACGTGGGTGGTGAGGTTGGCCAGATCGGAGGCGATCATCATCCGGCGGGCGGTGAACCGGTCGGCGAGCACCCCGCCGAACAGCACCAGTCCGGCGAAGGGGCCCACCAGGAAGGCCATGGCGTATCCCGCCGTGCTCACGCCGTACCCGGCGCTGAGCAGTCCGGCGGCGACCGCGACCGGCAGCATGGCCCAGCCGAGCAGGCCCGCACTGCGGGCGGTGAAGTAGTACTGGAAGTTGCGGGACCAGATCGCCGGTTCTCCGGCCGAGGGCGCCTCGGCGGGCCGGGCCGGGTCGGGTGGGAGCGTCACCGCCGGGGTGTGGTCTGCCGAGCGTTCCTTCATGACTATTCCATGCTCCAGCCGTGGATCGTGATCTGCTTGGTCGGATGGCTGCCCGCCGTGGACGGCGGGAGGCGCGGTCGCGGTGACGGTGCGGGGCGGTGCGGGACCGGGGTGAGGCGCGGGCCGGTGCGGGACCGGGGTGAGGCGCGGGGCGGTGCGGGACCGGGGTGAGGCCCCGGGCGGGCCGGCGGGTGCGGGCCGGTGGCGAGCCCGTTCAGTGCGGCTCGGCGGCCGGCCGGCGGCCGGTCCCGGTCCCGGTCCGGTCGGCCGACGCGGACAGCTCCCCCACGGTCACCGGTTCCAGGCCGCGTTCGAGAAGTCCTTCGATGATGGACGGCAGGGCCCGTACGGTCTGGCCGCGATCACCGGCGCCCTCGTGCAGCAGCACCACCGAGCCGGGCCCGGCGGCCTCCAGGACGGTCGCGGCGATCCGCTCCGGACCCGGCCGGGCCCAGTCGCGGGAGTCCACGTCCCACAGTGTCATCGTGGTCGGATGCCCTTCGAGGGTCGCCAGCACCCCCGGGGTCAGCGCGCCGTAGGGCGGCCGGAACCAGACCGGGGCCTCGCCCGTCACCCGCGCCACCGCGTCCCCCGTGCGGTCGAGCTGCTCGCGCAGTTCCTCCGGGGTCAGGTCGGGCAGGAAGGGGTGGGACCAGGAGTGATTGCCGATCTCGTGGCCGGCCGCGACGATCCGGCGCACCTCGTCGGGCAGCGCCGCGACGTGGTGACCGACGCAGAAGAAGGTCGCCCGGACGCCGTAGCGGTCCAGGGTCCGCAGAATCTGCCGGGTGTGCACCGGATCGGGGCCGTCGTCGAAGGTGAGCGCGATCTGTGGCGTGTCCCGGCGGCCGTGCTCGAAGCAGCGTCCGGCCGCAGTCAGCGCCGCCTGGATCGGCTCGCTGCGCCGCACGCCGTCGAAGTACTCGTCGGCCCGGCCGGTCAGCGTGCCCCCTTCCGCGGTCACCCGGGCCAGCGCGCCGGGTGTGTTCCGGGCCTGCTCGGCCAGTTGGTGGGCGGGGACGGACCCGAACCGCGGCCGGGGCGGCAGCAGCCAGGGATCGGCCCGGTAGACCTCCAGGCCGGCCGCCGTCATCGGCCCGTCGAGCAGACCGTTGGTACTGTCGAACACCGCGGCCAGCGGATGCTCCCGCCCCAACTCCCGCAGCCAGGCGATGAGTTCGGCGACCCGGTCGGCGCCCCAGCCGCGCGGCTCGGTCACCCGGCGCCCCGCGCCGTCGAGGACCTCGACCCGGTAACCCGTCCCGGTCCAGGCGATGCCGGCGTACCGCGTGGTCATCTGTCCCCCCTGGCGATCGCCTCGGCCACGACCAGTTGCTCGACCCCGCGCAGGAACCGCTCCATCCCCGCGCGGTCGAGCACCGCGGGGTCGGCGGTCATGCAGAGTTCCAGGGCGCCCGGCGCGGTCAGCACGTCCACCGCCACCGAGACGTTCGCACGCGGCAGGAACTCCACCGGCCAGCTCAGTTCGGTCCGGCCCGCCAGCTCGCCCAGCGCGGCCGCCGGGCGCTCGACGGTCGCGAACGGCCCCACGCCCGGGTCCCGGGTGTCGTTCCACCAGCAGGAGTGGTCGGCCGCCTCGCCTCGCTCGACCAGCCGCCTCACCTCCCGGTCCAGCGCCCACTTGTCGTACCCCGCGTGGCGGAACGCGGTGAAGGCGACGGAGCGGGTCCGCCGGACCGCGTCCTCGAAGTCCTTGTCCGCGTCGGTGAGGAGGAAGACGGCCTCCTGCGCCATCGTGCTGACCGACTCGGCGGCGGCCGGCTGGAAGCGGTTGCTCACGACCACCTGGAACAGGACGTCACTGCTGCCGGACATCCTGGCCAGTTGGTGGGAGGCCGCCCCCAGCAGGACCGCGGCGTCGCTCACCCCCAGGTCCGCCGCCACCTGCTCGACGGCGACGGCCAGCGCGGGCGAGCGCAGCAGCGCGTTGGGGAACAGCCGGTCCGGCGCGTTCACGGCGAGTTCCGGCGCCGCGGGGTCCAGGAAGATCCGCCGCGGGCCGGCGGCCAGCCGCTCGCACCAGTAACGCCGGGCCGCCTCGTCCCGGCGCCGGCCGACCGGCGACGTCTGGAGCTGCGCGGCCTCCAGCGGCTGGAGGGCGGGGCGGGTCCGCAGCAGCGACTCGGCCGACTCCCCCGACGAGATCAGCTGGAGGTCGCGGAGCATACGCCCCTCTCCCCAGAGGTCCATCGCGGTGTGCGACGCCGCGAGGACCAGCCGGTGGACCAGTCCCTCGCACTCCACGAGGCCGACCCGGAACGGCCATTCCCGCGCGTGGTCGAAGGGGCGTCCCGCCAGTTCCTCCATCAGCTCCGGGCCGACCGTCGGTGCCTTGTCGGCGGAGCACGTCCGGACCTCCACCGGCAGCTCGCCGGCCCCGTCCACGACCTGTTCCAGACCGTCCTCGCCGACCGGCAGGAGCCTGGTGCGCAGGCTGTCGTGCATCCGGAGCAGCTCCGTGAGGTCCGCGAGTACGCGGGAGGCGGGGCGGGGCGGGGTGAGGGGGAGGTCGAGCCGCAGGTTGTACCTGGGGGCGTCGTCGCCGAGCCGCGTGACGACCCCCCAGATCGCCCGCTGCCCCCAGGTGGCCGGGCCGGTCCCGGCCCGCGCGGAGTCCAGCTTCATGGTCCGCTCCTCGACCGTGGTCATCGTGTTCCGAACCTTCCCTTCGATTGCGTCGTACGCCGTCTGCCCGGGCCGGACCTGCCGCAAGGGCTAGTCCAGGCCCTGCGAGATGACCAGGCGTTGGATCTGGTTGGTGCCTTCCACGATCTGCAGCAGCTTGGCCTCGCGCATCCAGCGCTCCACCGGGTGGTCGGAGACGTATCCGGCCCCGCCGAGCACCTGCACCGCGTCGGTGGTCACCTTCATCGCCACGTCGGTGGCGAACAGCTTCGCCTTCGCCGCCTCCAGCGAGTAGGGCCGGCCGGCGTCCTTCAGGCGGGCGGCCGCCAGGGTGAGCGCCCGGGCGGCGGCGATCTGCGTGGCCATGTCGGCCAGCAGGAACCCGACGCCCTGGAACGAGATGATCCGCTGCCCGAACTGGCGGCGTTCCTTGGCGTAGCGCACGGCGTAGTCGGCGGCGGCCTGGGCGATGCCGACGGCGCACGCGGCGATGCCCAGCCGGCCGCAGTCCAGTGCGCCCATCGCGATCAGGAAGCCCTTGCCCTCGCGGCCGATCAGCCGCCCGGCCGGCACCCGGACGCCGTCGAAGCCGACCTGGGCGGTGGGGTTGGACCAGACGCCCAGCTTCCGCTCCGGCTCGTGCACCACCATGCCCGGTGTGCCGCCGGGGACGACGAGGCAGGACAGTCCCCGGGCACCGGGGCCGCCGGTGCGGCTGAAGACGTTGTAGAAGTCCGCGTGGCCGGCGTGGGTGACCCAGGACTTGGTGCCCGTGATGCGGTAGCCGTCGTCCTCCCGCACCGCCCGGGTGGTGAGCGAGGCCGCGTCCGAACCGGCCTCCGCCTCGGACAGGCAGTAGGCGCCGAGGAGTTCTCCGCTGAGCATGCCGGGCAGCAGTTCCTCGCGCTGGGCCGGGGTGCCGTACGTGGCGGTGCCGAAGCAGGCCAGGTTGTGCACGTTGACCGCCTCGGCGACCCCGAACCAGTGGTAGGCGATCTCCTCCAGCGCCTGGAGGTAGACCTCGTAGGGCTGTCCGCCCCCGCCGTACTCCTCGGGGTACGGCAGGCTCAGCAGTCCGGCCTTGCCCAGGGTGCGCAACGTCTCCCGGGGGAACTCGTGGGCCGCCTCGAACGCGGCGACGGCCGGGGCGAGTTCTCCGGCCGCCAGGTCCCGGACCAGGCCGAGCAGGTCGGCCGCCTCCTCCGTGGGCAGGATGCGCTGGACCTTCATCGGGCGGCCTCCGATCGCGCCCAGTCGGCGGTGTCCGGCCAGTGCCGGACCACCCGGCGGACGGCGTAGTCCCAGTACGAGCGGACTGAGAGGTCGGCGTAGATGAAGTCCTGCTTGGCGGCCACGTCCTGCTCGGTGGACCAGGTGTACGGAACACCGGTGCTCTCGGCGGTCAGTTGCAGGCGGCAGGCCCGTTCCAGCACCTGGGCGAAGACGGACGCGTGCCGCACGCTCTTGCCGACGATCACCCCGCCGTGGTTGCGCAGCAGCACGGCCGGGTGATCGTCGAGGTCCTTGGCGATGTGTTCGCCGGTCTCGATGTCGAGGACCGTGTTGCTGGTCTGCGTGAACAGGCCGATCCGGTCGCGGAAGTAGGCGCCGTCGTGCGAGACCGGGCGCATCGCCAGGTCGGTGGCACCGAACAGCAGGGTGTACGGCGCGTGGCTGTGGACGATGCCGTTGACGTCCGGGCGGGCCCGGTAGATGGCCTGGTGCAGCGGCAGTTCCGGCGGCGCCAGCGATGGTGCGGGCAGCGTGTGGTCCACGGGGCAGCGGACCACGTCCGCCGGGGCGGCCTCGTCGAAACCGACCAGGGCGCCCTTGATGAAGAACTCGTCCCGGCCCGGTATCCGGGCGGAGATCTGGCCCTGGTTGAAGTCGTCGTGCCCGTCGAGGGAGAGCATCCGGGCGCCGTACGCCACCTGGAGGACCAGCCGGCGTTCGGCGGGATCCAGCGGCTGCGGTTCCTCGGTGGTCATCGCGTGCTCCTAGCTGTCAGGTCGTCGTAGACGGTCCGCATGGTGACCACGCCCGGCTGCGCGGCGCGGGCCCAGTCGGCGGCGGCCAGCGCACCCCACGCCGGCACCGTCCAGCTGCCGACGTGGTGCCGTACGTGGAGTGACTCGCCGTCCCAGGTGTGGGTCAGCTCGTGTTCGCTCACGGGCAGTCCGGCCCGCTCGTCGGCGATGTCGGCCACCGTCCGGCCACTGGCCGCGGCCCAGGTGTCGGCCAGCGCCAGCGCGGTGGCGCTCGGCCGGTGCGCCTTGCCCAGCGGGTGCCGCTCCCGGACGGTGGTGGTCGCGGCGAACCGGCCGGTGGTGAGGGCGGCGGTGAACTCGGCGATGCGCGTCTGGAGGTAGTGGGCGAAGGACAGGTTGGTGGCGCGTACCACCGGCACGGCGCCGGCCAGCTCCTCCAGTGCCTTCCACTGGGTGTCCGTCAGGTTGGAGACGCAGGCGACGAGGGCCACCCGGTGAGTGGCGCAGTAGTCGAGGACTTGGGGATGCGCCTCGGGTGCGCTGGCGTCGACGAGCACGTCGGGTACGGCGTCGACGGACCAGCCTGTCCGGCGGGACGCGGTGAGGGTGACGTCCGTGCCGTCGTCCCGGCACACCGACCGCAGCGCCGAGCCCAGCCGCCCGAGGCCGACGATCCCGATCGTGGGGCCGCCGTTCCCCGGTCTCTCAGGCATCGGCGCCGATTCCGCCGGCGAGCACCAGGGCCGTGACGGAATCGATGGTCTCGTAGTGCTCGATGGCGGCCTCGGGGTCGAGGTAGACACCGACCTCGTTCTCGATGCTGTCGATCAGGCGCATGTAGGAGAGTGAGGAGTAACCGACGTCGCGCAGGGAGTAGTTGGCGGCGGCGAAGTCGGCGGCGGTGACGCTGCCGTCCCCGGCCGCGATGGCGAGGTCGAGGATCTTGCTGCGAAGGGCGCTGCTGTCCATGGGATGTTCCTGTGTCTCGAAGGGGTTCAGTGGGCCTGGGGGGCGTCGAGCAGGCGTCGCAGGCGTTCGATGGACGGCTTGCCGATCGAGTTCGCCGGTATCCGGTCCACCAGGCGGAGGATGCCGGGCACCTTGAACGGGGCGAGGGTGGCCGCGCAGTGCGCGCGCAGGTCCTGTGCCCCCACCCCGGGTTCGACGGCGACGACGGCGGCCAGGGCCGGTTCCCCGTGCTGGTTCTCCGCCTCGAACGCCACCGCGTCCAGCACGCCGGGCGCCGTGCGCAGCACGTCGACGATCTCGATCGGGTCGATCTTGCGCCCGCCCACGTTGACCAGCCGGCTCGTGCGCCCGGTCAGGTGGAGCGTGCCGTCGTGCAGCCGGCCCTGGTCACCTGTGTGGTAATAGCCCTCGCCGTCGACCCGTTTCTCGAACAGGCCGGGGGCGTTGAGGTACCGCGACCCCATCGACTCGCTCCTGACCCGGATGCCCTGCTCCTCCGCGAGCAGGTGCACACCGGGCAGCGGAGCGCCGAGTCCGCTGCCGGTCCCGTCGGTGGCGTAGGTGAGCGGACCGGTCTCGGCGACCCCGTAGTAGTTGTGGATCGGCACCCCGGTGAGCCGGGTGAACTCCTCGCGCACGCTCTCCCGGAGCGGCGCTCCGGAGGAGATCGCGGTCCGGACGGTGGCGAAGCCTTCCTCCGGGGAGCGCCGCACGATCGACTCGTACAGTGCCGGGAACGCCACCAGGCGGGTCGCGGCGGTGTTCTCCAGGAGCCGCACGACCCGGGAGGCGGTGGGCAGACCGTGCGACAGGTGCAGCGAGGCACCCGGCAGGAACGCCGCCAGCAACGAGGTGTTGAAGGCGAGGCCGTTGGAGAGCGCGGCGAAACAGGCGATGCGGTCCTCGGCCGTCAGGCCGGTGCCCCGCACCCAGTTGGCCGCCGCCGCGGCCACGGCCGCGCCGGAGAACTCGATGCAGTTGGGGCGGCCGGTGGAGCCGGACGTGAAGCGGCACACTTCGGTGTCGTCCAGCAGCCGCGGACGGGAGGTGTCGTAGGAGCGGACCCGGCTGACCGTGAGGTAGCCGAACTCGCCGTCGTCCGTGAGCGTCTCGTCCGTGACCGCCCGGACGTCGGCGCTCGGGGCGTGGATCAGCAGGTCCAGTCCGCAGTCCTCGGCGATCCGGGAGAGTTCGAACGGGCCGAAGGCGGAGTCGGCCAGGAAGGGCACCGCGCCGGCGAACAGCGTCGCGAGGTAACCGACGACGTACTCGACGGAGTTGGTGGCGTAGAGGCCCACGCGCATGGGCTCACCCCGCACGTCGTACCGGCTGAGCCGGTGCGCCGCGGCGCGGGCCCGGTCGGCGAGTTCGGCGTAGCCGAGGGAACCGTCGGCGTCGGTGACCGCGACGCGGTCGCCGTGGCGGGCGAGCACGTCGCCGAAGGCGTCGGGAAGGACAGGGGGCATCGGGTTCACCGCTCGTTCTGGGCGTGCGCCATGGCAAGCCGGTCGAACTTGATGCCCGAGTCGTCCGGGCAGCCGAGCAGCAGGGCGTAGAGGATCTCGTCGTCCTCCGGCAGTCCCGCCAGCGTGCGCCACAGCGGTGTGTCGAAACCGCCGATGGCGGTCACCCCGACCGTCGCGCGGTTCGCGCCCAGGTAGAGCAGCTGCCCCAGGGCGCCGCAGCGGAAGGCGAGTTCCCGCAGGCTCTCGGCGCCGGCTGCCGAGCCGGCCCCGGCCAGCGAGGTGCGCGGCACGTGCAGCAGCAGGACGGCGGCGGCCCCGGCGAGGGCGCGCTGCTGCATGCAGGCGCGGGCCACCTCGTCGGTGGTGGGCAGCCGTCCCGGTTGCCGCTCGCCGGTGCGCAGCCGGTACACCGCGTCCTGCGCGGGCTCCGTCGTCGACCGCAGGACCAGGGTCGCCGACAGCGGCGAGGATTCGGGCAGGTCGGTCGCCAGCGGCGTCGCCAGGGCCGAGACCGCCTGCCAGACGGCGTCGGCGGAGACGGGGTCGCCCGTGAACGCCTTGCTGGAGGACCGCGTCCCGATCAGTTCCGGCCAGCCGGACGGGTCCCCCAGGCCGTGGTGGCCGGCGGGCGGCTGCCGGTCGGTGCGGATCCGCGCGAGCGGTGCGGGTGCGGCCGCGGGGTCCGGCGGCCCGGAGTGCTGGGGCCATCCGGTCAGGGAGTCCCAGCAGGTGCTCTCCAACCACGATCGCCAGCCGGGCCCGCGCCGCTCGGGGTCGGTGTCGTCGTGCACGGTCCAGCGGGTCCAGGACTCGTCGGTGGGACCGGCCGGTACGAGAATTGCGGAGTGAATCTCGCGGCAGTTTTCTCCCGCCTCCAGTAATTCGGAGAATGATTCCCTCGGAAAGCGCAGCCGTAGCACCCCCGCCGTGCCACGGCCGGCCGCGGCCAGCATGAGATTACCCGCCGCGTGTCCCGCGTCGAGTTGAGTGTAGAGATAACCTCGGTCACCATATTTGCGCATGGAAAGCCAAGGGCGGGTGAGGGTGACGATCAGTGCGCCGCCGCCCTCGGGAACGGCCAGTACGGACGCGTCGAGCGCGGCACCGACCGCGGCTCCGGCGGCGAGCCGCGCGCAGGTGCGGCGGTCGGCGTCGACGCGGTAGGCCGTCGGCACTCCGTCCTCCAGCGCGAGGACGGCGAACTCGTACGGGTACACGGCTCCGGCCGACGGTACCGCCCGCGCCGCGTACGAGCCGCAGGAGCGGTTGGCGCGACTGGTCAGTACGCCTTCTTCCAGCAGGGACAGGGCCAGCCGCAGGCCGGGGGCGACGACGGGGCCGGCGGGCGGCTCGGGTGCCGCGGCCGGCAGGGCCACCCGGGCCCACAGGTCGGCGACGCGGTCCGGGGACTCGTGCCCGGACCAGGCGACCGGTACGGATCTTTGCGTGGTGAGATTTCCTTGCACGTCTGACGCAAACCTCCTGCTGCCTGAGGATCCACGTCATGCGCACGAGGGCGACGATGACCTCTGTGCGGATGTGGACCTGATGCACCGACGTGGGGGGATGCCATTCGCTGTCGCAACGATCAGCCGACCGGACTTCCGATTGTCCGGCATTCGAGACCGGGATCGGACTCGGATCGCGAGACGAGCGCTTTGTGCTCATGACGCCAAGACATACGCAACCGATGGAATGCTGCACAGGATGAGAACACTTGATCGGTTACGACTTCGTCAGCATGCCAAGTGGCCGAGTATTGGTCAAGACCAATGAAACAAGGCTGTTTAATAAATGCCAACCAACCAAGCGAAGGCGACAAATCGGTCAGGAGCTCCGCAGGAAAAAGAGAAAGACCCCTGCTGAACAGGGGTCTTCACCGGTGTCCGAGGGGGAGCGTGAACTCTCCACTCGGGCCCAGCCTGTCGGAGCGTCCGCCGGTGGGTCATCGGATGCGAGGGCTGGTGGATCGGGTGTGCCGGCGGTGGGTGTGGCTGGCCCGTCGGATCAGGCTGCGGACGGTGACGATGGCGGTGGCCAGGGCGATGATGAACTCGACGCAGCTCCGGCGGCGCTCGGTGTAGGTTCTGCCGGGTGGAGATCGGGGAGTTGATCGGGGCGGGGCGGACGGCGGATGTGTTCGCCCTCGACGAGGACCGGGTCGTGCGGCGCTACCGCGACGGTGAGGACGCCACCGGTGAGGCGGTCCTGATGGCGTACCTGGCCGAGCACGGGTATCCGGTGCCGGCGGTGTGGCCGGGGGCGGCGGCCGGGGAGTTGGTGATGCAGCGGCTGTCGGGGCCGACGATGCGTGAGGCACTGGTCGCGGGCACGCTCAGCGGCGAGCAGGCGGGCGAGTTGCTGGCCGATCTGCTGCTGCGACTGCACGCCGTCCCGCCCCGGTCCGGGACCGACCCCGCCCACCGCATCGTCCACCTCGACCTGCACCCGGAGAACGTCTTCCTCACCCCCGACGGCCCCATGGTGATCGACTGGGCCACCGCCCAAGAGGGACCGCCCGGCCTGGACACCGCGATGGCCGCGCTGATCCTCGCGCAGGCGGCACTCACCATGCCGGCCGCCGCCGGGATCGCCCGGGCCGTCCTCCCCGCCCTGGTGCGGCGACTCGGCGGCACCGACGGCATGCTGCTGGCTGAGGCCCGGGCCCGGCGGGCCGCCAATCCGACCCTCACCCAGGAGGAGACGGCAGCCCTCGACGAGGCGGTCGCCCTGATCCTGTCGGCAGGAGCCGACGCGGTGTCCTCCCGACTCCGATGACTTACGCGTGCCTTCCCGCCGGCGCCGGCGTGGCACAGGCTCCGGCAAGCGCCTCAGGACCTGAAGCGTGCTCCATCCCCTTGACCTCTCCCCCGGCGTGGGCGGCGGCCGCGATCAGTCGAAAGTCGATGGCCCGGGGCGCCGGACAGCGCGACACTCTCGGGTATGCGTGATCGTTCAGAGGTGTCCGCCGACTTGTGCCTGCGCCGTTGGTCGTCCCAGGACGCTCAAGCGGTGTCGGACGCGTTCGCAGATCCGGAGATGAGACGGCAGTCCGGTGAACCGGTCACGTCGATGGATGCAGCTCGGCGCTGGCTCGCGGCGCAAGCTGATCAGTGGGCATCAGGGGCCGCCTTTGCCTTTGCCGTGGTCGACGGTACGGGCACCGTGTTGGGCAACGCGGCTGTCAGCGCAGTGAATCAGCGGCATAAGACCGGTTGGGTCTCGTACTGGACCACAGCCCCTGCTCGGGGCCGTGGCGTGGCGTCACGGGCCTGCCAGACGCTGGCCCGCTGGTCCTTCGACGAACTCGGACTGTTCCGACTGGAACTGGGTCACCGGGTGAACAACCCGGCGTCCTGTCGGGTTGCCCTGGCCGCAGGATTCACCACGGAGGGTGTCGAGCGCCAGAAGCTGGAGTACGACGGGGTGCGCTACGACGTCGAGCGCCACGCGAGGCTGGCCACCGACGAAGAGGTGACGTGACCCTGGTCTGACCTGGGGATTCGCTGAACTGTTGGTCACGCCACAGCCTTGGAAAGCAAAAAACCCCTGATGGACAGGGGTCTTCACTGGTGTCCGAGGGGGGACTTGAACTCTCCACTCGGGCACCAGCCTATAGGCGTTCTGAGCTGCGGGGATGCCTGTCGTGGCAGGGGGTTGACAGTCCTGCTCCTCCTGTCTTTTCCTGCTACTTCAGGCCGCCTCAAGACGCTGCTGGGCACCCGTTGGTCACGTGCCCGACCTGGCCAGGACGGGCGATTTCGCCCGCCCGATCATGCCTTTTCGATGGCCTCGAAGATGTCGGCGTCGGTCTCCTGCTGCCACTTCGGCAGGTCGGGCCAGTCGGCCACGTAGCCGGGCTTGGGGTCCTCGAAGTGCTTGAACATCTGGGCGGTCCAGCACGTTGCGACGAACCGGCTCTTCTGCTCGCGGGACAGCCTCGATGCGTGTCCACCGCTGATCTCGATGAACTGCCGGACCTGGTCGTAGACCGAGCCTGCCGCCTCACGCTCCCACTGCGGGGTGTCGTCCCAAGGCGTCACATACCCGGCCTTCGGCTCCCCCGGGAAGTGCTGGTGTACTCCCGCGATCCAGGCTTCCCGGAACACTCGTGCACCTTCGGTCTGCGACATGCCAACCCCTCTCGTCATGGCGTGCTGAACGCGGCGATCTCCGCCCCCAGCTCCGCTACGCGGTGGTCCCTGCTCAGGGGGCCGAACTCGTCGCACAGGGTCTGGAGTCTACGGGCGACGTATCCGGAGGATGAGGCTTGGGCCAGGAGGAGGGCTTCCCGGCCGTACGCGACGACGTGTTCGGGGTCTCGCCGCTTGGCGCCGATGGCGGCGAGGTCGGTCAGGACGGCACCGCGCCGTCGGTAGGACTGTCCGGAGGCAAGGGCGGTCTGCTCCAGTGCCCGTCTCAGCGCTTCCTCCGCCAGGTCGAGCCGTCCGAGCTGGACGTAGCGGGCTCCCCGTTCCTCGGCCAGCCGCGTCCCGTCGAACCGCAGCCACCCGCCGTTGGTGCTGCCCGCGCTCAGGTCCGTGACGTGCTCCGCCTGGTCCAAGGCGCGCTCGCATGCGGGCATGTCGCCCAGGCCGGCGTACGCCTCTGCCTGGACGGAGGCGACCCAGTGCCGCGTGGCGAGGTTGCTGTCACCTCGCCCGGCCAGCCGCTCAGCGGCTCCCAGGACCTCGGCCGCCTGCTGGTAGCGGTGCTCCGACATGTCCACGTAGGCGTGCCGGACGAGTGCGCACGCCCACAGGTCGTAGGCTCCGGCGCCCCTGCTGACGGATGCGGCGAGGGCATAGGAGGCGGCCGCGTCGGTGTACCGGTTCGTGTCGAAGGCAACCTCCCCGGCCAGTTGGAAGAGGTCGGCTGCCGCGCTCAGGAGCGGGCGGGAGTTGCCTCGGGTGTCGGCCGCGAGGGCTTCGTTCAGGGTGGTCAGTTGGTCGCGGACGATGGGGTAGACGGACCCCTTGGACCGGGCCAGTTGGTAGATCTGCCAGAGGTGGCTGTTCATCCGCGCGAAGTCCCCGGGTGCGCCCCTGAGGACCCCGTCAGAGAGGGCTTCCGCCTCGTCCAGCGGCAAGGCGGTCAGCGCCCCGCTGACGGTGAGGATGCGGAGGAATTCGCGGCGGATCACTTCGTCTGGGTCTCCCACACTCGGGTGGTCACTGGGCTGTTGGCATCTGGTCGTCCGGCTTACGGCTCGTGGCTGTGTCAGAAGGGCGTCCAGCTCTTGAAGGCTCACTTCGAGGGTGGCTGCCAAGCCTGGCCGCTGAGGCGGCTGCGGTGCGATCTTGCCGCTCTCCCAGCGTCCGACCGTTGTGCGGTCCACGCCAAGTAACTCGGCCAATTTCTCCTGACTGTAACCCAGGGTCTTGCGCCGCTCCGCCAGTCCCATGAAGCCCCTCTTCCCGTGGCCTGAACCTACGGCGTTCCCGTGCACGGATGTGCATCAAGAGTGCCGCATTGATGCCGTGGAGGGCTCGGACTCCCCGCGCTTTCCTTGGTCTTGTCGCAAACGGGCACGGGGGCAAACCAGCGGAAGGGTGCGGACATGGCAACGGAGAAATCCTCGGCGGCTCGGCCGTGTTCCTGGCCGGAGCCCTTGCGGCACGGTAGCTGCCTCGAAGGCTGCTGCCCTCCCGTTCCTCCCGCCGGACTCCCGGCGGGTGTCTCCGAGTAGAGAGGTAGGTCCGATGGTGGAAGAGAGCACCGGTTCGGCGGCCCCCGAGGGGGGTGGCCTGCTCGTCGCGAAGCGGAAGATCGTCGCAGCGCGCACCCGCGGCGAGCAGGAGTCCGACGTCAGTAGCGGCCGTTCCGACGGCAACGACTAACGGGGCTGCCCACGATGCTTGATGCAGCCTCGTGGGCGGGGCGTCTGGGCGGGGACACGTTCCTCGCCCAGACGTACCACCGCTCCTACGCGCACTTTCCCGGCACCGCCGACACGGCGGGCCTGTTCTCCTGGGACGACCTCAACCGGATCATCGCCACACAGCGACTGGAGCCGCCCCGGCTGCGCCTGTCGGTCGACGGCGAGATGGTCCCCCTTCACCGCTACGCGATCCCGACCACGAACCGCCGGGCGGTCACCTGGTCGCGCATCCAGCCGGCCGACTTCCATGCCCAGCTCAAAGACGGCGCGTCGCTGGTCCTCGATGCGGTCGAGAAGATCCACGCGGCGGTGGGTGCGGCCGCCGAAGGTCTTGAACGGTTCCTCGGCACGTCCGTGCAGGCCAACGCATACGCGTCCTGGACCGATCGTGAGGGATTCGGTCTGCACTGGGACGACCACGATGTTGTGGTGGTGCAGGTTCACGGCTCGAAACGGTGGCGCTTGTACGGCTCCACCCGTGAGGCTCCCACCTTCCGGGACGTGGAGTCCCCGGAGAGGCCCGAGGGCGACCCGGTGGCGGACATCGTGCTCGGCCCCGCCGATGTGCTCTACCTGCCGCGCGGCTGGTGGCACGCGGTCACAGCCGACCAGGGGACGGAGTCGCTGCACCTGACGTTCGGCATGGTCCCGCACACGGGCGCGGACCTCATGCTCTGGGTCGTGGATCAGCTCCGGTCGTCCCTCGCACTGCGGAGGGACATCCCGCGGTTCGCCTCCCTGCCGGAACAGTCCGACTTCATCGAGGCCGTACGCGGTGAGGTGCTGGACATGATGGCGGACCCCCGGTTGACGGAGCGGTGGGCGGAGTCCATCGACACGACCGACCTGGGGCATGCGATTCCCTCGCTGCCCTACGTGGACGGGCTGCCCGCACGTCCGGAGATCACGGTCAAGCTCACCGCCCCCCGGGGCCGCCTGACGGCGAACCCCGCCCACAGCACGGTCACGTTCTCGGCGGCCGGTACCGCCTGGGACTTCGCCGAGTCCGCCGCGCCCGTCCTCGGCACGCTGCTGACCGGTCAGCCGACCACGCTCGGCGAGATGGCCGACTCCGCCGGGCTGGGGATCAAGGACGTGGCCGAGCTGGTCTCCACCCTCATCGAGGGCCATGCCGTCGCGGTCGTGGGGACCGCGCTGTGACCGCCGCTCTCTCCCTGGGGACATACCGCGTGCGTGCCGTCATTCAGGCGGCACGCACCGCCCTGGCTGCCGGTAGCCCCTGGGTGGACACAGCGCCCAATTACGCTCACGGTCGGGCACATGAGGAGCTGCGCCCGGTTCTCGGGGAGTACCCGAGCGTGCGGGTAGCTACGAAGGCGGGGTACTTCACGGAGGAGCAAGGCCGTACCGCCCTGGCTGACGGCGTGCTCACCTGGGAAGAGATGGCCAGTCGGCACAGCCTTGAACCGGTTTTCGTTCGCTGGCAGACGGAGCGTTCGTTGGCCGCACTCGGCCGCGCGGACCTGGTGTTCGTGCACAACCCCGAGCACCACGGGAACGGTCTTGACCGTGCCACTCTGCACTGGCGTGTGCGGGAAGCCTTCACGGTGCTGGAGGAGTTCGCCCATGCGGGCAGGATCGGCGGGTACGGCGTCGCCACGTGGACGGGCCTGACCTCCGAAGCGTTCACGGTTCCCGAGTTGCTCGCGCTCGCCCGACAGGCGGCGGGCTCCGCTGAGCACCACTGCACGGGGTTGCAGATGCCCGTCAGTCTGATCATTGATGACTTGATCAGGCAGGCACTCGACGGCGGCGGACCGCTGGTGCAGGCGAAGGACGCGGGGCTGATCACGTTCGGCTCCGCTCCTCTGCACGGTGGCGAACTGCTGGAGGCCATGACACCCGAACTGGTGAACTTCATCCGCCCCGGCCTGTCGGCCGCAGCCGCTGCCCTGCTGGCTGCCGGATCGTGCCCCGGCCTCGATGTCGTGCTGACTTCCGCGAGCACCCGCGAACACTGGGACGATGTGGCGAAGGCTCTGACTGCGCCCCTGACGGCCGAGGAACTGAGGAGGGTGACCGATGAACTCGCCGCCGAGTAACGACGTACAGACCTTGATGCAGGCTGCCCACGACAGGGCGGCGAAGGCACTGGGCCTCGCCTGCAAGGGCCCACTGGCCTGGGGGTTCCAAGGTGTCACCCTCGGACGGCAGGCAGGGGACCGGTGGCTACGGGTAAGCCGGACGGCCAGGAGAAACGCAGGCAGGAAGCCGGGAGAGGGCATTGTGGGGGCCTCCCTGCTGGTGCCTGATGCCGTCCCGCGCCCGCGCCTGTACGAGGTGCACGACTGGACTGACGGCGAGTGGGCCTTCGAGGCCGAAGTTCTCGACCACGTGACGCACCCCGCCGTGTCCCCGGAGCGGGCCGACCTGCACCACGACCCCCACTTGCCTGACGAATGGTGGGCCGGCCTGCGCCGAGCCCTGGCCCTCCTTGCTGAGGCGGAAGGACTGAAGGCCACTGTCCGGGACGGGTGGATCGAACGCGCCTTCCCCCAGTTCCTCGGCATCCCGGCCCCTGCCGAGGTGGAGCGGGTGACCGGTCACGGTGACCTGCACTGGGGCAATCTCACGACCATGCCCCTGACCCTGCTGGACTGGGAGCGGTGGGGCCTGGTCCCCTACGGCTACGACGCGGGTCTTCTCCATGCCAACAGCCTGCTCGTGCCCGACGTGGCGGAGCGCATCCGGCTGGAGTTCGCTTCGGTCCTGGACACCCCAGCCGGCCGAGTCGGAGAACTCGCGGCCCTGGCGGAGATGCTGCAAGCGGTAGCCCGTGGCTGGTATCCCGACTTGGCCCCGTGCCTTCTCGCTCGGGCGGAGTCACTCACCGGCGTTCGGCCACCGGTCGCGGTGAACTCGGAGGTCAGCGCCTGACAGGCCCGCACATGACTGCGGCCCCCGACGTGCTGCCGGGGGCCTGCCTGTGTCCATGCGCGCCTGTCTCAGGCGCTCTCTCCCAGGTGGCGGTACGGCACGACCGATTCCCAGGGCCTTAGCGATGGACATGACACTCTCTCCCTCGCGGTGCCGGGCGCGGGCCACGGCCAGCTTGTCGTCGTCCGCGACGGTCGGACGCCCACCGACGTTGCCCTTGCGGGCCGACTCGGCCTGTCTTCCCTGGTCTGACCTGGGGATTCGCTGAGCTGTTGGTCACGCCACAGCCCGGGAACGCAAAAGACCCCAGCCGCAGCTGGGGTCCTGCTGGTGTCCGAGGGGGGACTTGAACCCCCACGCCCGATAAAGGGCACTAGCACCTCAAGCTAGCGCGTCTGCCATTCCGCCACCCGGACCAGGTGTCTGCCGCCTTGCGCGGGGTGTTCCCCGCGGCGACATGGACAACAATACCAAGGTTTCGGAGTGCGTTTCACCTGCGTATCCGTCGTACGGATGGCGAGAACCCGCGCACTCACCGTGAGTGTCAGGGCATGACCGGACGACCCGGCCCCGACCCCTCTCACCCTGAACGCCGTCGAAGCCGCGGAGCCGCTGCACCCCGTGCCCCGGCGGGAGCCACCGGCCGAGCGGAGCACCGGCGGGAGCGCCGCCGGCCGAGCGCCCGGCAGGCCCGCGGAGCGCCTCAGGGGCAGCGTACGACCTGTCCGGCGTACGACAGGTTGCCGCCGAAGCCGAAGAGCAGCACGGGGTCGCCCGTGCTGAGCGCCCCCTGTTCGACCAGCTTGGAGAAGGCGAGCGGGATGCTCGCGGCCGAGGTGTTGCCGGACTCGGCCACGTCGCGGGCGATCACCGCGTTGACGGCGCCGAGCTTCTCGGCCAGCGGCTCGATGATCCGCAGGTTGGCCTGGTGCAGCACGACCCCGGCGAGGCCCTCGGGTGCCACCCCCGCCTTCTCGCAGGCCCCACGGGCGATGGCCGGCAGCCGCGTGGTGGCCCAGCGGTAGACGCTCTGCCCCTCCTGCGCGAACCGCGGCGGGGTGCCCTCGATCCGCACCGCGTGCCCCATCTCGGGCACCGATCCCCACAGCACGGGCCCGATGCCGGGCTCCTCCTGCGGGCGGCACGCCTCGACCACGGCGGCCCCGGCCCCGTCGCCGACGAGGACACAGGTGCTGCGGTCGGTCCAGTCGGTGACCTCGGACATCTTGTCGGCCCCGATGACCAGCGCGCGGGTGGCCGCGCCGGCCCGCAGGGCGTGGTCGGCCGTCGCCAGCGCGTGGGTGAACCCGGCGCAGACCACGTTGACGTCCATCGCGGCGGGCCGCGGGATGCCGAGCCGGGCCGCGACCCGGGCGGCGGTGTTCGGGGAGCGGTCGATGGCGGTGGAGGTGGCGACGAGGACCAGGTCGATGTCACCGGGGGTGAGACCGGCCGCGGCGAGGGCCTTGGCCGCCGCGTGCGCGGCCAGCTCGTCGACGGGTTCGTCGGGGCCGGCGATGTGCCGGGTCCGGATGCCCACCCGGCTGCGGATCCACTCGTCGCTGGTGTCGACCATGCCCGCCAGGTCGTCGTTGGTCAGCACCCGGGCGGGCTGGTAGTGACCGATGGCGGCGATGCGCGAGCCGTTCATGCCGGGAGTCCCGTCGTTGGCGTGGAGAGCGGACCCACCAGTCTGGTCAGTGACCGGCGGGTACGTCGGCAGGTGAAGCCACAGGATTCACGCGCCGTCGTTGTCGGCTCCGGTCAGACCTCGGACGTCCGGGCACCGGGCCCCGCCGTCCCGGACCTGGTCGCGTCGAGCGGTGCCGCATGAGGGACCGCCCTGGTGCCATGAGGGACTCCCCTGGTGCCATGAGGAACCGCCCTGGTGCGCCGCCACGGGTGAGCCGCGAGCCGGCCACCACGGGTGAGCCGCGGCCCGCCCGCCACGGGTGGGCTGCGGCCGCGCGCTCCATGTGCAGGACAATAAGGAGGCGGGGCCACCTCGCCGCACGGCGGCCCGGTGACCCACGGCACTCTCCGCATCAAGGGCCGTTGCGGCCGCCAGCACGTACAGAACCGGGGCTGATCAGAACATGGGACGAGTCACGGAACGACGCAAGGTCCTGCGCATCCGGGACGGTGCGGTCTCCAGCCGGCCGGACACGCTCGTCGCCGAGGAACCCCTGGAGATCCGGCTGAACGGCAGGCCGCTGGCGATCACCATGCGCACCCCCGGCGACGACTTCGCCCTGGCCGCCGGCTTCCTGGTGAGCGAGGGGGTGCTCGCCGCCGCGTCCGACCTGCGCAACATCGTCTACTGCGCGGGGGCCACCGCGGACGGCTCGAACACCTACAACGTGGTCGAC
Source organism: Streptomyces sp. SID486 (assembly GCF_009865385.1). GTDB lineage: Bacteria > Actinomycetota > Actinomycetes > Streptomycetales > Streptomycetaceae > Streptomyces. The sequence goes on from NZ_WWJT01000519.1 coordinate 22,104, forward strand.
GTGCAGACCGCGCCGGGCGTCGCCCTGCCGGACTTCACCCTGGAGCGGAACGTCTACACCTCCTCCTCGTGCGGCCTGTGCGGCAAGGCCAGCCTGGACGCCGTACGGACGACCGCGCGCTGGCCGATCACCGACACTCCCCCGCTGCGGGTCACCCCCGGGCTGCTGTCGGACCTCCCCCTCCGGCTGCGCGCGGCCCAGCGGGTGTTCGACCGGACCGGCGGCCTGCACGCGGCGGCCCTGTTCAGTGAGGACGGGGAGCTGCTGGACACCCGGGAGGACGTGGGCCGGCACAACGCGGTCGACAAGCTGGTCGGGCGGGCGCTGCAGGACGACGCCCTGCCGCTGTCCCGGACGATCCTCATGGTCTCCGGCCGGGCCTCCTTCGAACTGGCCCAGAAGGCGGTCATGGCGGGCATACCGCTGCTCGCGGCCGTGTCGGCGCCTTCGTCGCTGGCGGTGGACCTGGCGGCGGAGACCGGTCTGACCCTGGTGGGCTTCCTGCGGGGCAGCTCGATGAACGTGTACGCGGGCGAGCACCGGATCGCCCTGCCGGAGGCAGCCGCCCAGGACTGAGACGGTCGCCCCCCAGAGCTGAGACAGTCGGCCGTCCCAGGACTGAGACGGTTCGACCGCCCCAGACCCGCTCCCGCCCCGGCCGGTCCGCCCGCTGCGCCGCGGCACCCCGCCCCAGCCCGCTCCCGCCCCGGCCGGTCCGCCCGCTGCGCCGCGGCACCCCGCCCCAGCCCCGCTCC
>NZ_WWJT01000520.1 GCF_009865385.1 Streptomyces sp. SID486
ATGGGCCCCTCCGGCTCCGGCAAGTCCACGCTGATGCACTGCGTGGCCGGCCTGGACACCTTCTCCGAGGGATCGGTGCGCATCGGCGACACCGAGCTGGACAAGCTGAAGGACAAGCAGCTCACCAAGCTGCGCCGGGACAAGATCGGCTTCATCTTCCAGGCGTTCAACCTGCTGCCCACGCTGACCGCGCTGGAGAACATCACGCTCCCGATGGACATAGCGGGCCGCAAGCCGGACAAGGCGTGGCTGGATCAGGTCATCGAGATGGTGGGTCTGTCGGGCCGACTCGGCCACCGGCCCTCGCAGCTCTCCGGCGGCCAGCAGCAGCGCGTGGCCGTGGCCCGCGCCCTCGCCTCCAAGCCCGACATCATCTTCGGTGACGAGCCCACCGGAAACCTGGACTCGCGCTCCGGCGCCGAGGTGCTCGGCTTCCTGCGCAACTCGGTGCGCGAGCTGGGCCAGACGGTGGTCATGGTGACCCACGACCCGGTGGCCGCCGCGTACGCGGACCGCGTGGTCTTCCTCGCGGACGGCCGGATCGTCGACGAGATGTACGGCCCCACGGCCGACTCGGTCCTGGACCTCATGAAGCAGTTCGACGCGAAGGGCCGTACCAGCTGATGTTCCGCACCGCCCTGCGCAACGTCCTCGCGCACAAGGCCCGGCTCCTGATGACCGTGCTCGCCGTCATGCTCGGCGTGGCGTTCGTGTCCGGGACGCTGGTCTTCACCAACACCATCTCCGACGCCTACCAGAAGAGTTCCGCCAAGGGCTTCGAACACGTCGACGTCGCCGTCCGGCCCGAGTACCAGGACTCCGAGGGCGACAAGGTCGGCAGGACCCCCGAGCTGACCCGGGCCCTGCTCGACAAGGCCGCGCGGGTCCCCGGCGCCGCCTCCGCCACCGGTGTCGTCACCGGCTTCACCGCCGTCGCCGACAAGGACGGCAAGCTCGTGGGCGGCGACTGGCAGTCCGCCGGCGGCAACTACTGGGGCACCGATGACCCCCGGTACCCGCTGGTCGACGGCCGCGCCCCGCACGGCGAGGACGAGGTGCTGATCGACTCCGGGACCGCCGAGCGCGCCGGCTACGAGGTCGGCGACACCGTGCGGCTCTCCGTCGACGGCCCGGTCCTCACCCCGACCGTCAGCGGCATCTTCACCACCGACGACGGCAACGTCGCCGCGGGCGGCAGCCTCGCCCTGTTCGACACGCCCACCGCGCAGGCCCTGTTCGGCAAGAAGGGCACCTTCGACGAGATCGACGTGCGGGCCGCGGCCGGCACGTCCCAGGCGGCACTCAAGGCCGCCCTGGACAAGGCGCTGCCCGCGAAGCTCGTGGAGACGACCACGGGCCGGCAGCTCGCCGACGACCAGGCGCGGACGATCTCCTCGTCGATGAGCGGTCTGAAGCAGACCCTGCTGGTCTTCGCCGGCATCGCCCTGTTCGTCGGCACGTTCATCATCGCCAACACCTTCACCATGCTGGTCGCCCAGCGCACCCGCGAGCTGGCCCTGCTGCGGGCGGTCGGCGCCTCCCGCCGCCAGGTCACGCGTTCGGTGCTCATCGAGGCGTTCGCGGTCGGCACGGTCGCCGGGGTGACGGGGCTCGCCGCCGGTATCGGCATCGGCGCGGGCCTGCGCTCCCTGCTGGACTCCTTCGGCGCGGGCCTGCCCGACGGCCCCCTGGTGATCAGCCCCGGCACGGTGGCGACCGCCCTGGCCGTCGGCGTCCTCATCACCATGCTGGCCGCGTGGCTGCCCGGCCGCCGGGCCGCGAAGATCCCGCCGGTGGCGGCGATGAGCAGCGTGCACGCCAAGGCCACCACCAAGTCACTGGTGCTGCGCAACACCCTGGGCTCGCTGTTCGCGGCGGCCGGTGTCGCGGTGGTCCTCGCCGGCACCCGGATGGACGCCGACTCCGGCCAGGGCGCGATGGGCCTCGGCGCGGTCCTGCTCATCCTCGGCGTGTTCGTGCTGACCCCGCTGCTGTCCCGCCCGCTGATCGCCGCCGCCGCACCGGTGCTGCGCCTGTTCGGGGTGTCGGGCAAGCTGGCCCGCCAGAACTCGGTGCGCAACCCGCGCCGTACGGCGGCCACCGCTTCCGCACTGATGATCGGACTGACCCTGATCACCGGCATGACGGTGATGGCGGGCAGCCTGCAGACGTCGATCGACAAGATGGCCAGCTCGGCGATCCGCGCCGACTACGTCGTCTCGATGGCCAACAGGGGCCCGCTCTCCCCCGAGGTGGCGAAGAAGGCCGCCGCCGCCGACGGCGTCACCGCCAGCAGTCCGCTGCGCAACGGTGAGTCCCGCATCGACGGCGACACCGAGTTCCTGACCGGCGTCGACGGGGCGGTGATCGGCCGGCTGACGGACCTGAAGGTGACCGACGGCTCCTTCTCCGTGGGCGGTACACGGGTCGTCGTGGACGAGGACCGGGCCAAGGACCACGGCTGGAAGGCCGGTTCGCGGTTCACCGCGCACTTCGAGGACGGCAAGGCGCGGCGGCTGACGGTGGCGGGCGTGTACGAGGGCAACGACATGCTCAACGGCATCATCCTCGACAACAAGGTCCTCACCCCGCACCTGTCCGATCCGGCCGACATGCAGGTCATGGTCAAGACCGCGGGCGGCGCGTCCGGTACGGCCAAGGACGCGCTGGAGCAGGCCCTCGGCTCCAACCCGGCGATCAAGGTGCAGGACAAGCAGGACATCTCCGACGAGATCGCGAAGATGTTCACGCTGATGCTGAACATGGTCTACGGCCTGCTCGGCATGGCGGTGATCGTCGCCGTGCTCGGTGTCATCAACACCCTGGCGATGTCCGTGTTCGAGCGGGCGCAGGAGATCGGCATGCTGCGCGCGATCGGCCTGGACCGTCGGGCGATCAAGCGGATGGTCCGCCTGGAGTCCCTGGTGATCTCCCTGTTCGGCGGGGTGCTGGGCATCGGTCTCGGCGTGTTCTTCGGCTGGGCGGCCGGTGAGCTGCTGGGCACGAAGCTGCCGACGTACGAGCTGGTCCTGCCCTGGGGCCGGCTGGCGGTCTTCCTGCTGCTGGCGGGGACGGTCGGGGTGCTGGCCGCCCTGTGGCCGGCCCGCCGCGCGGCCCGGCTGAACATGCTGGCGGCCATCAAGGCCGAGTAGCCGTACGGCACGCGCACGGGAGGGGCCTCGCGAACCGCGGGGCCCCTCGTGTCGTACCGGTGCAGCGGCGGGCCGTCAGCCGTGCCAGGTGCGGGGCCGCAGCGGGAGCCCGGAGGCGCCGGACTCGGCGGCGCGTACCGCAAGGACCTGGTTGACGCCGATGCGGTTGCGCTCGAAGGCGAGCGCGCAGGCAGCCATGTACAGCAGCCAGACGCGGGCGCGGCCGGGGCCGGCGAGCCGGACGGCGTGGTCCCAGTCGGCCTCCAGGTTGGTCACCCAGCGGCGCAGGGTGCGGGCGTAGTGCTCGCGGAGGGACTCCACGTCCCGGACCTCGAACCCGGCCCGCTCCAGCTGGGTGACGGTGGTGCCGACGGGGGCGAGTTCGCCGTCGGGGAAGACGTAGGCGTCGATGAACGGGTCCACCTCGTACGCCGACTCGTCCCGCTCGGGGCGGCGGGCGATCTGGTGGTTGAGCAGCCGGCCGCCGGGTGCCAGCAGGGCGTACAGCCGGCGCGCGTACTCCAGGTAGCGTTCGGCACCGACGTGCTCGGCCATGCCGATGGAGGAGATCGCGTCGAAGGGGCCGTCCGTGACGTCCCGGTAGTCCTGGACCCTGATCTCCACCCGGTCGGTCAGCCCCTCGTCGGCGACGCGCTTGCGGGCGTACGCCGCCTGCTCCTGCGACAGGGTGACCCCGACGACGCTCACGCCGTGCTCACGGGCCGCGTGGATGGCCATGGAGCCCCAGCCGCAGCCGACGTCCAGCAGCCGCCCGCCCTCCGTCAGGCCCAGCTTGGCGCAGACCAGTTCGAGCTTGTCGCGCTGGGCGGTCTCCAGGGTGCCGGCGTCCTCCCAGTAGGCGCAGGAGTACACCATGGAGGGGCCGAGGACCAGTTCGTAGAAGTCGTTGCCGACGTCGTAGTGGTGGCTGACGGCCCGCTTGTCGGTGCGCCGGGTGTGCAGGTGCCGCCGGGGTCTGCGGACCTCCTCCTCGGGCGGGGCGGGCGGCAGGGGCGGCCCGGCGAGCTTCAGCAGTTCGCGGACGGCGGCGCGTACTTCCGGATCGCGTACCGCCTGGACCAGGCCGCGGGCGTCCTCCCCGCGCTCCCACACCAGCCCGGCCATCGCCTCCAGCATGGTGTAGAGGTCACCTTCGATGTCCAGGTCGCCGGCGACCCAGGCACGGGCGAGACCCAACTCGCCCGGTTTGAACAGCATGCGGCGCAGGGCGCGGCGATTACGGATGACGAGCACGGGTGCCTGCGGCGGTCCGTCCTGCGATCCGTCCCATGCCCGCACCCGCACGGGGAGCGGTGTTCCCAGCACCTGCTCGGCAAGACTCCTCAGCCGCGACGCGGCGTCGGCCATGGCGCACACCTCCAAGACGACGATCCCGGATGTCCGTTCACCACGTAAACACCGCGGGGCGCTCCGCGCAGTCCCGCAAAGGAGTTACAACTGAGCAAAACAGCTGTAGAGGGCATGCACTTGGGGCGGGCCCCGGTGTGGCCGTACAACGCCGAAGGGCCTCCCGCACCACGGATGGCGGGAGGCCCTTCGGTCGGTCGGTGACGCCGAGGTCAGGAGGCCTTGGCCTTCTCCTCGGTCTTCGCGGCGGCGACCGGCGCCGGCTTGGCGGCCTCGTAGAACTCCTCGCGGGGGTTCTCCATGGCGCCGAGGGAGACGACCTCGCGCTTGAGGAACATGCCGAGCGTCCAGTCGGCGAAGACGCGGATCTTGCGGTTGAAGGTCGGCATCGCCATGCCGTGGTAGCCACGGTGCATGTACCAGGCGAGGCGGCCCTTGAGCTTGATCTTCATCTTGCCCATGACGATCATCGCCACGCCCTTGTGCAGACCGAGACCGGCGACCGCACCCTTGTTGGCGTGCTCGTACTCCTTCTGCGGGAAGCCCCGCATGCCGGAGATCACGTTGTCGCCGAGGACCCTGGCCTGGCGCAGCGCGTGCTGGGCGTTCGGCGGGCACCAGGCGTTCTCGTTGCCCGCCTTGCGGCCGACGAGGTCCGGGACCTGTGCGTTGTCACCGGCGGCCCAGATGTAGTCCGTGCCCTTGACCTGGAGGGTCGGCTCGCAGTCGACGTGGCCGCGCGGGCCGAGCGGCAGACCGAAGCGGGTGAGGGCCGGGTTCGGCTTGACGCCGGCGGTCCACACGATGGTGCTGGAGTCGACCTCCAGGCCGTTCTTCAGCACGACGTGGCCGTCGACGCAGGAGTCCATCGAGGTGGAGAGGTAGATCTCCACGCCGCGGCTCTCCAGGTGCTCCTTGCCGTACTGGCCGAGCTTGGGGCCGACCTCGGGAAGGATCTTGTCGGCGGCGTCGACGAGGATGAAGCGCATGTCCTCGCGGGACACGTTCTTGTAGTACTTGGCCGCGTCCCGGGCCATGTCCTCGACCTCGCCGATGGTCTCCGCACCCGCGAAGCCACCGCCGATGAAGACGAAGGTCAGGGCCTTGCGGCGGATCTCCTCGTCGGTCGTGGAGTCGGCCTTGTCCAGCTGCTCGAGGACGTGGTTGCGCAGGCCGATGGACTCCTCGATGCCCTTCATGCCGATGCCCTGCTCGGCGAGGCCGGGGATCGGGAAGGTGCGGGAGACCGCGCCCATGGCGATGACCAGGTAGTCGAAGGGCAGCTCGTACGCCTCGCCGACCAGCGGGGCGATCGTGGCGACCTTGCGGTCCTGGTCGATGGTGGTGACCCGACCGGTGAGAACCTCCGCCTTCGGCAGCACGCGTCGCAGCGGGACGACGACGTGGCGAGGGGAGATGTTGCCGGCGGCGGCTTCGGGGAGGAAGGGCTGGTAGGTCATGTACGACCGGGGGTCGACGACCGTGACGGTCGCCTCGCCGTAGCGCATCTTCTTGAGAATGCGCCGAGCTGCGTACAGGCCTACGTACCCACCGCCTACTACGAGGATCCTGGGACGCTCCGTGGTGCTCATGCCATCGAGTATCCACCCGCCCCAGGGGGGTCGCTCGTGCGCCCCTTCACAAGCATCGAGAGGCTCTGTGTTAAACTCCGCGACCCGCGTGACGCAGGTCATGTGGACAGGAGGGAACCGCGGGGCGGTTCGCCCCGTTGTCAATGCCGTGTGAGCTGCTCCTCCGGGTCGGCGAGGCCCCGCGAGGGTCCCGTCGGAGTTCCGGGGCGCCCCTTCGCGCAGCCCCTCCACGCCCCTCATCTGAACATGTTCAAACGGCCTTTGATCGCCCGGAAGGGCCAACGGACCCCCCTCAGGGGCCCGCTCCGCGGGAATTCCTTGTGAAGAACTTCACGAAGGTTTCCGCGCGGCCGCGCCCGGGGGCCCCGCACGGGGCCCCCGGAGCCGCTCAAACGTCATCCCCCCTGCTCAGCCGCCCATCGCACGATGCCGTCGAGGGTCGGCCCAGCCGGGCCGAGGAAGGCGTTCCGACGGCCCGCCACGCGCACCGGCACTCGTCATGTCGGTCGTCGAGGTGGGCGACCGGCGGGGCGTCCACCGGAACCTGTAGGACGCGGCGAACACCACCGCCGTCGCCGACCGAGAAGTACCGCTGAGCGCTCGAGAAGTACCGCTGAGCGCTACGGAGCGTCCTCTGCCGTTTTGATCGCGATGCCGTCGAGGATGTCGTGCTCGCTCACCACGACCTCCTCCGCACCGGTCCGCTCCATGATCGCGAGCAGGACGAGGGCGCCCGCTCCGATGACGTCGACCCGGCCGGGATGCATGGACGGGACCGCGGCGCGCTCGGCGTGCGTGGAGCGCAGCAGCCACTCGGTGATCTCGCGCACGCGCTCGCGCGAGACGCGGGAGTGGTGGATGCGCGCCGAGTCGTACCCGGGCAGTTCCTGGGCGATGGCGGACACCGTGGTGACGGACCCGGCCAGGCCCACCAGGGTGTGCGCCTCGCGCAGCGGGACGGTCTTCTCGGCGAGGTCCAGTGCGGCCTCGATGTCGGCCCGCATGGCGGCCACCTGCTCCTCGGTGGGCGGGTCGCTCACCGCGGAGCCGTGCACCAGGTGCCGCTCGGTCATCCGCACACAGCCGACGTCCACCGACCGGGCGGCGCGCACGTGGTCGTCGCCGACGACGAACTCGGTCGAGCCGCCGCCGATGTCCACGACCAGGTAGGGCCGGCCCAGGTCGGTGCGGCCGGCCAGCTCCCGCGTGGCGCCGGTGAAGGAGAACTCGGCCTCCTGGTCACCGGTGATGACCTCGGGCTCCACCCCGAGGATGTCCAGCACGCCCCGCACGAAGTCGTCCCGGTTCTCGGCGTCCCGGGAGGCGGAGGTGGCGACGAAGCGGAGGTGCTCGGCGCCGTGCTCCTTGATGACGGCCGCGTACTCACGGCAGGCGGCGAAGGTGCGCTCCAGCGCCTCGGGGGCGAGCCGGCCGGTGCGGTCGACCCCCTGGCCGAGCCGGACGATCGTCATCCGGCGGTCCAGGTCGGTCAGTTGACCGGTTCGTGGGTCGGCGTCGGCGACCAGCAGCCGGATGGAGTTGGTACCGCAGTCGATCGCGGCGACGCGGGTCATGGACAGTTCCTTCGGGTCGGCCGGCCGGGACGGACGGCGGATGGACGCTGACTGGGCGGCCCGGGCGGCCCGGGGGCACCGGGTGGGCCGGACGGGCCGGGGGCGCTGAGGCGGTGGCCCCGGGGGTGCGGTCCCCCGGCGCCGGACCGGCCGGCGGTCACTGCCCGGCGGCTTCGGACACGACGCACGCGCCCTTGCTCCACCACTCCGGCAGCATCGCCAGGGCCTCGTCGCCGAGCGGGTTCACGCCCGGTCCGGCGGCCAGGGAGTGGGCGACGAGCACGTGCAGGCACTTCACCCGGTCGGGCATGCCGCCGGCGCTCGGGAAGCCCGTCAGCTCCTCGATCTCGTCCCGGCGGCGGATGTAGTCCTCGTGCGCGGCCCGGTAGGCGGCGGCCAGCTCGGGGTCGCTCTGGAGCCGCTCGGTCATCTCCTTCATCACGCCGTTCGCCTCCAGCGTGCCGATGGCGGAGGACGCCTTCGGGCACGTCAGGTAGTACAGCGTCGGGAAGGGCGTGCCGTCGGGCAGGCGCGGCGCCGTCTCCACGACGTCCGGCTGACCGCACGGGCAGCGGTGCGCGATGGCCCTCAGGCCGCGCGGCGGGCGGCCCAGCTGCTGCTTGAAGGCATCTACGTCCGCGTCGGTGGGCTCGGTGCGCGGAGTGGGCGGCGGAGGCGTTTGCATGACTGCTTTCAGACTGGCTTTCTGTCGGACGGCCGGCCCGGCGGGCCGGTCACTGGTCGGAGGCGTCGGACTTGTCGACGCCGTCCCAGACGTTCGCGTACCAGGGCCGGTGGGCGGCCCGGAGGTCGGCGCGGGACTGCTTGGCCGCGCCCGGGTCGACGACCACGTACCCGGTCTCGCCGGGCTTCACGTAGTGCAGCCGGCGCCGGATCTGCTGCTCGGCGTAGGCGTCGTCCTGCCAGCGCGCCTTGAGGTCGCGCAGCTGCTCGACGCGCTCGCGGGCCTGCTCCTGCTGCCGCCGCTGCTCGGCGATCTCGGCACGCTGGGAGACGTACTGCCGCATCGGGTAGGCGAGCGCGACGATCAGCGTGCACAGCACCAGGGCGAGCAGCGCCGCGCGGCCGGTGAGCCGGGAGCGGCGGGCCTGCCGTTTGGTCTGGGAGCGGTAGACGCGGGCCGCGGTCTGTTCACCGAGCAGCCTGAGTCTGGTCGCGGTGGAGAACCGGTCCCGGTCCTTCACGGCCATCTTCCCCGCCTCCCGTTCACACGCGCGTACGTCCCCGCACACGGTACGGGACCGGGTACGGGGACGTACGTACGACTGGCTGAGCCTTACGCCGGGTTGGTCAGCCTCAGCCCTTGAAGCGCGGGAAGGCGGAGCGGCCGGCGTACACCGCGGCGTCGTCGAGGATCTCCTCGATACGCAGCAGCTGGTTGTACTTGGCGACGCGCTCGGAGCGGGCCGGGGCGCCGGTCTTGATCTGGCCGCAGTTGGTGGCGACCGCCAGGTCGGCGATGGTGACGTCCTCGGTCTCGCCGGAGCGGTGGGACATCATGCACTTGAAGCCGCTGCGCTGGGCCAGCTCGACGGCGTCCAGGGTCTCGGTCAGCGAGCCGATCTGGTTCACCTTGACCAGCAGGGCGTTGGCGGTGCCCTCCTCGATGCCGCGGGCCAGGCGCTCGGGGTTGGTGACGAACAGGTCGTCGCCGACGAGCTGCACCTTGTCGCCGAGACGGTCGGTGACGACCTTCCAGCCGGCCCAGTCGTCCTCGAACAGCGGGTCCTCGATGGAGACGAGCGGGTAGGCCGCGGCCAGCTCCTCGTAGTACTCCGTCATCTCGGCGGCGGAGCGCTCCTTGCCCTCGAAGAGGTACTTGCCGTCCTTGTAGAACTCGGAGGCGGCGACGTCGAGCGCGAGGGCGATCTGCTGGCCGGGGGCGTAGCCGGCCTCCTTGATGGCCTCGATGATGAGGTCGAGGGCCTCACGGTTGGAGCCGAGGTTCGGGGCGAAGCCGCCCTCGTCGCCGAGGCCGGTGGACAGGCCCTTGCCCTTCAGGACCTTCTTCAGCGTGTGGTAGACCTCGGTGCCCCAGCGCAGGGCCTCGGAGAAGGACTCCGCGCCGATCGGGGCGATCATGAACTCCTGGATGTCCACGTTGGAGTCGGCGTGCGAGCCGCCGTTCAGGATGTTCATCATCGGCACCGGCAGCAGGTGCGCGTTCGGGCCGCCCAGGTAGCGGAAGAGGGGCAGGTCGCTGGCCTCGGAGGCGGCGTGGGCGACGGCGAGCGAGACGCCGAGGATGGCGTTGGCGCCGAGCGAGCCCTTGTTGTCGGTGGCGTCCAGGTCGAACATGGCCTGGTCGATCAGGCGCTGCTCGGTGGCGTCGTAGCCGACCAGCTCCGGGCCGATCTGCTCGATGACGGCGAGGACGGCCTTCTCGACACCCTTGCCCTGGTAGCGGCCCGGGTCACCGTCGCGCAGCTCGACGGCCTCGAACGCGCCGGTGGAGGCGCCGGACGGGACGGCGGCACGACCCGTGCTGCCGTCGTCGAGGCCGACCTCGACCTCGACCGTGGGGTTGCCTCGGGAGTCCAGGATTTCCCGGGCTACGACGACGTCGATGGACGGCACGAGCATCTCCTTCTTGGATGTGACGCTGGAAGTGCGGGGCTGGAGTGCCTTGCGACTAGAGCCTAACCGTCCCGGGGGCGTCGGCCATCGACCGACTGTCCCGTGGACAGGCCGACCGTACCTTTTGTTTTCAATCGAAACAAAAGGACGTCGGCGCACTTCAATACGCGGAGTGCTTCGGCGCGCTTCGCCGCGCAAGGGTGGCGGGCGCTCCGGCACAGGGGGGTGGCGGCGTGCTCCGGCGTAGCCGGGGGCGTCGGCGCGCTTCCGGCCGCCGGGGGCACAAAAAGCCCCGCCCCGGTGCGTACGGGGGAACACGCACCGGGGCGGGGGCCCGTGGGGACGGGGGGTGGCCCGCACGGGGGCCTTCGGGGTGGCCCGCACGCAGGTGCGGGCCAGGTGGGCCGGCTGGGGCCCGGGTGTCACTTCAGGTGCAGCTGCTGACCCGGGTAGATGAGGTCGGCGTCCTGGACGATGTCCTTGTTCAGGTCGAACAGCTTCTGCCAGCCGCCCTGGACGTGGTGCTCCGCGGCGATGGTGCCGAGGGTGTCACCGGTGACGACCTTGTACTCGCCGTCACCCTTCTTGACCGTCTTGCCGGTCGGGGTGGTGACGGTCTTGCTCTTGGTCGTGGTGGCGGCCGGGCGCTCGGCGGAGCGGGAGGCGGCCTGCTGGTCGGTGGAGCGGGTGGTGGTGCTGCCCGACGAGTCGGGGGTCGAGGGTGCGCTCGGGGCGGAGCCGCCGCCGGTAGCGCTCGACAGGCCCGTGCCGCAGACCGGCCAGGCGCCCTTGCCCTGGGCCGCGAGCACCTTCTCGGCGACGGCGATCTGCTGCGCCTGGGACGCCTTGTCGGCGGTGGCGGCGTACTGGGTGCCGCCGTACGCGGCCCAGGTGGAGGCGGAGAACTGCAGACCGCCGTAGTAGCCGTTGCCGGTGTTGATGGACCAGTTGCCGCCGGACTCGCACTGGGCGACCGCGTCCCACTCGGAGGTGGTGGCGGCGGAGGCGTTGCCCGCCGCCATCAGGGGGGCGGCGACGGCGGCGCCGGTGACGCCGGCCAGCGCGACGGCGCGAACGGCCTTGGACGGACGACGGTGCTTGCCCTTGCCGGTAAACAGCATGGATCGATCCCCTCACCGACGCCTACGAGGTGAGCTGTCGGGTTCGGGCCGGTTGAGTTGCCCGGCCGCACCTCCCGCTTGCGCGGAGTGCGGCTTCACCCCCAGCCGGTTCCAGCTCAACTGCCGGTACCGGCGCCTACCTTGGGTCCCCCGCTCCTGCCTACGGCGCTTGACGCGACGACTGTTCCCGGGCAACCACTGGCAGGATTCGGCGTGGTGGATGCCGGGGCTCGTGGTGACGAGCGGCCTTGACCGTAGACACGCGATCCGCGGAATTTCAAAGACGATCAGGGCTTCTGAGACTCATCCCACACTTTCGCCAAACCGGACATTAGGGCGTTTAGTGGGGCGTCAACTCCCCCTGTCAGCCGCCCGTTTCGCCCCCTACTTCCAGGGTCTGACCGGCAGTGATGCGATTCGGGTCGGCCCCGATGGCCTTCTCGTTCCCCGCGTACAGCGCCCGCCACCCGCCGTCGACGTCAAGGGAGTCGGCGATGGAGACCAGGGAGTCGCCCTCGCGGACGGTGTAGGTGCCCGGTTCGCGCGAGGCGTGCCGGCCGGAGGCGGTGGAATCCTGACCGTTTGTCACCGCTTCGTCCGCACTCGCGCCGCGGTGACGTCCGCCACTGCCGAGGGCCCCGGTGTCGACCAGACTCCAAGAACCCGCGGCCTCCTGGGCGTTGGGTCCGGTCGCGGCGTCCGGGGTGGCCGTGGGGGCGTCGGTGGCCCGCCGCGGGCCTGCGGAGTCCCGCGAGGGCGACTTGTCGGACTTGGGGGTGTTGGTTCCGGTGGAGTCCGTGGAGTCGCCGCTCGTCCCGGTGTCCTTGTGCGGCTTCGGGGCCGGCGTACCGGTCCTGCCCGAGGGGGACCCGGACGCGGTTCCGGTGCCGGTGCCGGAGTGGTCACCGGTGGAGGGAGGGGCGTCCGGCAGGTCGGACGAGTCGGTGCTGCCAGGGGTGCCGGTGGGGTCCGTCGTACCGGAGCCGTCGGCCGTCCCGGGCGAGTCGCCCGAACCGCCGCTGTCGCCGGAGCCGCCGACGCCCGTGTCCACGTCCACCGAGCCGGAGTCGGAGGTCAGACCGGACAGCAGGGCACAGGTGGCCCAGGGGGTCGTGCCCCGGTCGGCCAGGATCTTCTCGGCGACCGCTATCTGCTGGAGGCGGCTGGCCTGGTCGGCGCTGGCCGCGTACTGCGAGCCGCCGTACCTGTCCCAGTCGTCCTGCGTGATCTGCAGGCCGCCGTAGTAGCCGTTGCCGGTGTCCGCGCTCCAGGAGCCGCCGCTCTCGCACTCGGCCACCTTGTCCCACGTCGTACCGTCGGCCGCGCTGGCGCTCGCCGCGCCGAGGAGCGGGATGGCGATGGCGGAGCCGGTGACTCCGGCCGCGACGAGGAGAGCCGGGGCCTGGCGGGGGCGACGGTGTCGACCGTTCCCGGAGAGCATGCAGATGCCTTTCGAGCGACAGCAGGACCGGCGCGGCGGATGGTGCCGCGCCGCGCTGATGGGTGAACGTATAGGCATACGATCACTTGTCACAAGTTCATGCCGCAGAGATCACGTGAAGATCACAAAGTTGAACGGTCGTCATGTTCCGTGAAGGGGCGGTCAGACGGTGGGCGTGAACTCCACCGGCAGGGTGCGCAGGCCGCGCATGATGAGTCCGCCCCGCCAGCGCAGCTCGGCCGGGTCCGCGGCGAGCCGCAGATCGGGCAGGCGGGTGAGCAGGGTGGCGAGCGCGGTCTGCCCCTCCAGTCGGGCGAGCGGCGCGCCGAGGCAGTAGTGGATGCCGTGGCCGTAGCCGAGGTGCTGGTTGTCGCGGCGGGCCAGGTCCAGCACGTCCGGGTCGGCGAACCGCTCGGGGTCGCGGTCGGCGGCGGCGAGTACGACGAGCACCGGATCGCCCGCCGCGACGTCCTGCCCGCCGATGGTCAGCGGCTCGGTGGCGAAGCGCCAGGTGGCCAGCTCCACCGGGCCGTCGTAACGCAGCAGTTCCTCCACACCGCTCTCCAGGAGGGCGCGCTCCCCGCGGGCCAGTGACTCCTCCAGCCGCCGGCGCTCTCCGGGGTGGGTGAGCAGGGCGTAGGTGCCGTTGCCGATGAGGTTGACGGTCGTCTCGAAGCCGGCGAACAGGAGGATGAAGGCCATGGCGGCGGCCTCGTTCTCGGTGAGGTGCTCGCCGTGGTCGGAGGCGCGGATCAGGCCGGAGATCAGGTCCTCGCCCGGCGCGGGCGTCGCCGGCAGCGCCTCGCGCTTCTTGTGGATCAGCTCGGCGAGGTAGCCGCGCATCTTCTTCACCGACCGGGCGACCCCGCCGCGCGGCCCGCCGCCGTGCCGGATCATCATGCCCGCCCAGTCCCGGAAGTCGTCCTGGTCCTCGCGCGGGACGCCGAGCAGGTCGCAGATGGCGTAGATGGGCAGCGGGAAGGCGAACTCGTGGATGAGGTCGGCCGATCCGGTCCGCGCGAACCGGTCGATGAGCTGGTCGGTCAGCTCCTGCACCCGGTCCGCGAACTCGGCGACCCGGCGCGGCGTGAACGCCTTGCTGACCAGGCGGCGCAGCCGGGTGTGGTCCGGCGGGTCGATGTTCAGCAGGTGCGTCATCAGCTCGGCCTTGCGCTCGCCGGGGATGCCGGTCTTGCCCTTGGCGTGCTCGGGCTCGTCGTGATGGGCCGGGTTCTTGCTCAGCCGCTGGTCCGCCAGGGCCTGCCGGGCGTCGGCGTACCGGGTGACCAGCCACGCCTCGACACCGCTCGGCAGCCGTGTCCGGTGCACGGGGGCGTGCTCGCGGAGCCAGGCGTAGGCGGGGTAGGGGTCGGTGGCGAACTCCCACGTGAAGAGGGCGGGGGCCGGCTGGTCGGGACGATGCTGGTCGGGGCGGTGCTCGTCGGGGCGGTGCTGGTCGCTCACTCCCCGACCGTATCCGGACCGCCGGACACCTCGCCGAGCGCCTTGCGTGCGCCGTGGTGACCGAGGCCGGCCGCCTTGCGGTACCAGGCCCGGGCCTGGTCCGGTTCGCCCTGCCTGTCCAGCAGGGCCCCGAGCCGGTAGGCGCCGTAGGCGTCACCGGCCTCGTACGCGCGCTTGTACTGCGCCTCGGCTTCCTCCGTCCGGTCCAGCCTCTCCAGGACGGCTCCGTGGTGGGCGATGTCCAGCGGGTACCCGTCCGTGTCCCGGAAGTACTCCTCCGCTTCGTTCAGCGACGGCCCCTCCCGGCCCAGCACCCGCAGCAGCTGGGCCGCGACCGTGTCCCCGGCGTCCACCGCGCGCTGCAGCCAGGCCCTCGCGAACTCGGGCTCCGCCACCACGAGATGGTGCATGCCCATGCTCCGGGCGAGGTCCGGGTCGCGCGGGTCGGCCGCGTTCGTGTAGCGCAGCCAGGTCTGCTCGGGGTCGTCCGCGCAGAACCGCAGGTCTCCCAGCAGACGCTGCGCCCTGGCCGTCGAGGCGGCGCGCAGCCAGTGCTCGGCCCGCTCCAGCAACGCCTCGGCGAGCAGGGTCGCCGCGTCGCCGTCCCCCGCCTCGGCGGCCTGCTCCAGGAACGGTTCGGCCTCCCTGTCCGCCCGTCGCCTGAGGAACCGGCCGAGGTGGCCGACCGCCTCCGGTACACCGGCCTCGGCCGCCCGCCTGAACCAGCTCTCGGCCTCCTCCTGGTGCCCCTCGGCCTCCTCCAGCAGTCCGAGCCGGTACATCGCCCGTCTGTCCCCGGCTCTGATCGCCCGTTCGAAGGCGGCGCCCGCCAGCGTGGCCACCAGCTCGACGTCGTGCCCTTCCACCGTCCGCGCCACGTCCAGCGCCCGCTGCCACAGCGCGCCGTCCACCGGCGGGAACGTCTCGTCGCACCGGGCCGTGCTCACCAGCGGGCCCGCCGCCGCCCAGGCCCGCGGCCCCGCTCGCCGCAGCAGCGGCAGCACCCCGTACCGCTCCCGGGCGGCCCACTCCAGCGCCTCCTCGACGCTCTCCGGTTCCGGCCCGGCCGGCGGTCCGTAGCCGTCGGCCACCTCCACGAGCACGTCCTGGGGCAGCGGCCCCAGCAGCCCGCACCGCGCCAGATCGACCGCCGCCCGCACCAGCGCCTGCCCGCGCGGATGCCTGCGCCGGGCGTGCTGGAAGTCCGCCCACAGCCGCGGTTCCACGGCGAGGTGTGCCGCGACTCCCTCCGCCCCGCTGAGCGCGGCGGCTTCCGTCAGCCGCGGATCCGGCGACTCCGCGGCCCGCGCCCGCTCGGCCTGCGACCACTGCCGGGGCAGCTCCACGACCTGCGCCAGGTCCAGCACCCGGCCACGCGGCGTCTGCCGGTACTCGTCGAAGTCGTCCTCCCGCAGGGTGGCGACCACGACGGCCTTCAGTCCGGCCAGCCGCGCCAGCAGCCGCGGATCCAGGCCGCCGTCACCGAGGTGGCCGCCGAGGTCGTCCAGCCACAGCACGCGGAGCCCCGTCGCTCCGCGCAGCGCGTCGGGCAGACGCCGCAGGTCCGTACCGGCGTCCGGCGCGTACACCCGGGCCTGAGGCAGCGCGGACGCCAGGACCGCGAGCGCCGTGCGCGACTTGCCCGCGTACGGCTCCCCGAGCACCACCACCAGCCCGCCGTCCATCGTCACGGACTCCAGGGCGGAGACCAGGGCAGCGTCGGCGTCCCTCGGGACGTAGCGCGGCAGCGGGGGCCGTCCCCTCATCCGCCGGGCGGCCCGCACGCCGTGCGCGAGCGGCTCCAGCGCGGTGGCCGTCGGCCAGTCACCGGGGCCGGGCAGGGCGATCGGCGGCCGGGCCCCGTAGGAGTGCTGGATCTGGACGCCGATGACCGGGCCGTGGATCTCCGCCTGCCGGAAATCGACATGGTCTCCGGTGAGCGGTGGGCGCGGCTGCGGAAGAGGCTCGGACACCGGGTGCGGAGCGGGCTCCGGGGCGGGGGGCGGTGCGATCTCCGCGTCCAGGTCCGGCAAGGAGTCCGGCCTGGGGTCGGGCCCGAGGTCCGGGGCGGAGTCCCCTCGCGGGCCGGACCCCGGGTCCGGGGCGACATCCCCTCGCGGGCCGGGCCCCAGATCCGGGGCGCCATCCCCTCGCGGGCCGTGGCTCAGGTGCGGGGCGAAGCCCTCTCGCGAGTACGGCACCGTGTCCGGACAGGGATCGGGGTCGGGCCCGAAGCCCCGGCCGCCGTCCCCTCGCGGGTCCGGGGCGACGACGTCCCCTCGCGGGTCGGGCGCCGTGTCCGGCCACGCGTCCGGGTCGATGGCCGTCCCGGCCGGCGGGGCCGTGTCCGTCAGGGGGGCCAGCGCCTGGACCAGTTCGCGCAGTTGCCTGGCCGCGGCGTTCTTGTCCGCCGCGTGGACGAGGGTCACCCGCAGCCGGGGCGCCCAGACCGCTCGCAGCGGCTCCAGGGCGTCGGGCTCGGCCGCCCCGGTGTCGAGCAGTTGCCGTGCGTAGGAGGAAGCGTTCTGGTCCTGGAACCAGCGCGCGAAGCGTTCCCGGACCCGGACCCGGTCCGGCGTGGCGAGCGCCGTCACGAGCACGTCGGCCGCGACGCCCGCCAGATCCGTACCCAGCCTCACGCACGCCCCCCACACACCTCGTGACCACGCTGTGCTTCAACGGTACTGACACGGAAGGGAATTCGAGACCCCGAGGACGACCCTCGCCCCCGTTCCGGTCCGCCCACCCTCCCGGTGCGCCGGCTTTTCCGGTCCACCCGCGACGCCGTCCACCCGCCGCGCCGGTCCGGCCGCCCTTCCGGTCCACCCGCCGTGCCGGTCCGCCCGCTCTTCCGGTCCGCCCGCACCGCCGTCCACCCGCCGCGCCGGTCCGCCCGCCGTGGCCGGTCCCTCTGCCGTGGCCGGTCC
>NZ_WWJT01000521.1 GCF_009865385.1 Streptomyces sp. SID486
CGCCGCCGCGAGGCCGGCCGTCCCGCGCAGCACGGTCCGCCGTGTGTGTTCCGCCATGACATGTCCTCCCGACCGTCGGTCACGTGACCGACCGCTTCGAGTCTGCGGCGGCGGCAGGCGCGGGTCAGGAGCCCTGGGACCCGTCCCGGGGTGGTGCCAGGCCCCCTGTTCCCCCTCCGGTTTCCAGCAGCGTGACGAGCGCCCGGGCGGCGGGACTGGTGGCCCGGTCCGGCGGCAGCAGGGCCGCCGTCTCGTACTCCGCCCCGCCGAGGCCCTCCAGCGGCAGCGCCGTGAGCGAGGGCCGCTTGTGCCGGAAGTGCCGGGGCACGACCGCGATCCCCAGGTTCTCGTCCACCAGGTCCAGCAGGCTGTGCACGTCGTTGACCTCCAGCGCGACCGTGCGCCGTACGCCGGCCGCGGCGAACGCGGCGTCGGTGGTCCGGCGCGGCCCCCAGTCGGGATGGAAGTCGACGAAGACCTCCCCGGCGAGATCGTCCGGTCCGAGGACGGCCGGGGCCGTGGCGAGGCGGTGACTGGGATGGCACAGCACGGTCACCGGCTCGCTGGTCAGCGACACCGACCGCAGCTGGTCGGTGTCGGCCTGGGTACGGTAGGCGAAGGCCAGGTCGAGCCGCCCGGCCGCTACCTCCTCCGCCAGCGCGCCCGAGCCGGCCTGCCGAAGCCGGATCTCCACGTCCGGATGCCGGCCCCGGAACGCGGCCAGCAGCCGGGCCACGTGCACCCCCGCGATGCACTGCTCGGTGCCCAGCGCCAGCGTGCCGCGCAGCACGCCCTGCACGGCGGCCACGGCCTCGTGCGCCGACCGGACCTGGGCGAGGATCCGCTCGGCCTCCGTCCGCAGCGCCCGTCCCGCCTCGGTGAGCGTCACCCGGCGGGTGGTCCGCACGAACAGCGGCGCCCGCAACTCCCGCTCGAGCGCCCGGATGGACGCCGACAGGCCCGACTGGGACACCATCAGGCGTTCGGCGGCCCGGGTGAAGTGCTGGTCCTCGGCGACCGCGACGAAGTGCTGGAGATGGCGCAGTTCCATGATTGAGAAGCGTAGCCGCTGAATCGCATCGGATTCTTCTGTTGGACCGCTGCCCGTCGGCGGGGGAAGAGTGGAACCGGCAGACCCTGTGCCCACCCCTCTGGAGACGCGTTGTACACCGCACACCCCGACCGCTACACCGCCATGCCCTACCGGCGCACCGGCCGCAGCGGCCTGAAGCTCCCCGCCCTGTCGCTCGGCCTCTGGCACAACTTCGGCCCCGACCGGCCCGTCGAGACCCAGCGGGCCGTCCTCCGCCGCGCCTTCGACCTCGGCGTGACCCACTTCGACCTCGCCAACAACTACGGCCCGCCGCCCGGCGCCGCCGAGTCCGCCTTCGGCGAGGCCCTGAAGGCCGACTTCGGCCGCTACCGCGACGAGCTGGTGATCTCCACCAAGGCCGGCTACCTGATGTGGCCCGGCCCGTACGGCGAGTGGGGCTCGCGCAAGTACGTGCTGTCCTCGCTCGACCAGAGCCTGCGGCGGATGGGCCTGGACCACGTCGACATCTTCTACTCACACCGCTTCGACCCGGACACTCCGCTGGAGGAGACGATGGGCGCCCTGCACACGGCGGTGCAGCAGGGCAAGGCGCTCTACGTCGGCGTGTCCAACTACTCGGCCGAGCAGACCCGTGAGGCCGCCCGCATCCTCGCCGGTCTCGGCACCCCGCTCCTCATCCACCAGCCGCGCTACTCGATGCTCGACCGGCGCCCCGAGGACGAGGGCGTCCTCGACGCGCTGGACGAACTCCAGGCCGGTTCCATCGTCTACTCCCCGCTGGAGCAGGGCCTGCTCACCGGCCGCTACCTCGACGGCATCCCCGAGGACTCCCGGGCCGCGAGCGACAGCCCGTTCCTCAACTCGGACGCGGTCACCGAGGACCTCGTCGGCCGTCTCCGCGCCCTGGACGAGATCGCGCGCTCGCGCGGCCAGAGCCTCGCCCAGCTGGCGCTGGCCTGGGTACTGCGTGGTGGCCGGGTCACCTCCGCCCTGATCGGCGCGAGCAGCCCGCGGCAGCTGGAGGACAGCGTCGGCGCGATCCGCAACCTGGACTTCTCCGACGAGGAACTGGCGAGGATCGACGCGATCGTCAGGCCGTAGCCTGCCTGGGTCACCGGGCGGGCTGGCCTGCCCGGGGCACCGGGCGTCGGCGGTGAGCCGTTCGCTGACCTCCCACAGGCGGGCCGCCGCACGGGGGTCGACCGCGTACGGCAGCACTCCGGGCAGGGCCCCGGAGGCGTACCAGGCGGCCTCCGTCCCGGCGGTCACCAGCGGACTGACATCGCAGTTCTCGCAGTAGACGCCGCCCAGCCCGGCGAGCCGCGGGCTCGTGGCGCACCAGACGCTCGTGGCGGCCCCCTGCTCGGCCGTCTTCAGCTGGCGGGCGGGGTCACGCACCGGGCGGCCCTCGTCGTCGACGGCACCGGCCGCCCGGAGGGCCTCCACGGGGAGGTGTCTGGCCAGGCCGGTGTCGACGATCATGCCGGGGTGCACGGAGAACGCCCGCACACCCGCCGCCCGGCCGCGCCGGTCCAGCTCCACCGCGAAGAGCGCGTTGGCGGTCTTGGACTGGCCGTAGGCGAGGAACGGCTCGTAGGCACGGCGTTCGAAGCGCAGGTCGTCGAAGACGACGGGGGAGAAGCGGATGCCCCGCGAGGACACGGACACCACGCGCGCCCCGCGGGCCGCCACCAGGGCCGGCCACAGCCGGGACACGAGCCGGAAGTGCCCGAGGTGGTTCGTGGCGAACTGCGCCTCGTTGCCGCGCGCGTCCCGGGCCTGCGGGGTCGCCATGATCCCCGCGCTGTTCACCAGGATGTGCAGTGGACGGCCGGACGCGACGAACCCGTCGGCGAAGGCGCCGACGGAACCGGGGTCCATGAGGTCCATCGGCCGGACCTCGACGCCGTCGGCCCCGAGCGCGGCCCGGGCCCGCTCCGGATCCCTCGCCGGTACGACGACCTCGGCGCCGGCCGCCCGCAGCACGCGGCTCGTCTCCAGGCCGATACCCGAGTAGCCGCCGGTGACGATCGCGACCCGGCCGGTGAGGTCGATGCCCCGGATCACCTCCCCGGCGGTGGAGGCGGCACCGAAGCCGGAGCCCAGGGGCTGCTGGGGAGTGGTCATGACGGGGATCTCCTCGATGCGCTCGATCTCGCTCATGACAGCACCGTAGATCCGCCGATCCGAACGATGAATGCTTGAGGATGCGCTTCACTTGCGCGATAGTTCGAGCATGTCGAGCGATCCCCTCTCCGACGCCCTGGCCGTCGCGGACGCGCGCGGGGTGTTCTCCGGCGGCTTCACGGCCGGCGGCGCGTGGGCGATCCGGCTGCGCGGGCGCGACAGGCTGAAGGTGAACGTAGTGGCGCGGGGCGGCTGTCTGCTCGTCACCGAGGGCGGCGCCGAGCCCGTCGCTCTCGCCGAGGGCGACGTCGTCGTCTCCGACGGGCGGCGGTCGTACGTGCTGTGCAGCGAACCCGGGCTCACACCCGTCGACCCGGCGGACGTCGACGTGGACCCGGCCACCCGCATGGCGGCTCTCGGCGCGGGCGACGAGGTGATGTGCGTCTCCGGGCACATCGACCTGAGCCGGGACACCGGCGACCTGCTGCGCCGGGCCCTGCCCGAGCTGATCCACGTGCGCGGCGCGGCGGCGGAGGCGCCGGTACTGCGCTGGCTCACCGCCCAGCTGACCGCCGAGATGGCCGGCGGGCGGGCCGGCTCCGTGTTCGCCCGCGACCACCTCGCCCAGCTGATGTTCGTCCAGGTGCTGCGCGCCTGCCTCGGCGAGGCGGACGGACTGCCGGCCGGCTGGCTGCGGGCGCTGGCGGACGAGCGGCTCGCCCCCGCCCTGCGTCTGATGCACGCCGACCCGGCCCACCGGTGGCAGCTGGCGGAGCTGGCCCGGGCCGCCGCGATGTCCAGGACCACCTTCGCCGTCCGCTTCCGGGCGGCGGCCGGGGTGCCGCCCCTGACCTACCTGCAGAACTGGCGCATGAGCCTGGCCGCCCGTGCCCTGCGGCAGGGCTCCGCGCCGGTGGCGGCGCTCGCCCGGTCCGTCGGCTACACCTCCGAGAGCGCCTTCAGCAACGCCTTCAAACGCACCATCGGTGTCGGGCCGCGGTGCTACCGGGAGGCCGCGACGGGGACCCTGCCCGAGCCGGTCGGCGAGGGGTGACACAGGTCCCGCCGCATTTCGGCCAACCGCCGCCGGGAATATGCCAAGAGACTGGCCAAAAAGACATGGTGACAGTGATTCAGTAGTGAACATACTCGACTGTGTGGGCTTCACTTCCTGCGAAGCCACGATCACGCACCGCACATGATCCGCGCCGAGAGCGAGGCCGTCCGGCAGGCGACCGACGCGACGGGGGAGTGCGCATGCACGACGAATTCCTGTGCCATGTCACCGCGTACGGCACCTGCGGCGGACAGCGCATCGGAGTGCCCCTCGGCACCTACCGGGCGCCCACCCTGGCCCTCGCCCTGTGGTGGCTGCGCGACCGGGCGAGCTGGATCGCGAACCGCCTCGACCCGCAGCCCGAGGCCGGCCACTTCCCGCCCAGCTCGCTGGTGCCGGTCGCGGACACCGTGCCCGACGTGCCGGCCGTCCTGCGCGCCTGGTGCGGCGACCCGGCCCGACAGGAACGGGTCGCCGACGAGCTGGCAGCGGGCAGACTGGTGCGGATCGCCACGGGTGACGACACCACCGAGTACGAGCTGCTCGCGGAGTCCGTCGACGCGCTGCGCATGCAGCGGGCCGCCGCGCTCTTCGTCGTGCCCGTCGGCTGACCGTCGGCCCGGCGGCGCGTATACGCCCACTTCGAGCGCCGCAAGCTCGCTCCCGGCGACTGGTCGGCATCCCCGCTCCGATCAGCCCGCTGTCCGCGCGAACGAGGCCAAGGCGTCCCGACTCCCCGGAGCCTTCCTGCTGCCGCCCCTCACACACGAGGGCAACAGCTCTTCCGTCACCGCAGTAGGACGTCGATACCGAACTGCGGCAGCCCCGCCGGACCGGCTCCGCTGGGCCCGGCCGGTGCGGTCCACCGTGCCGCTGGACCCGCCGCTGCCGGTGACCAGGGCTAGTCCGGGGGCGGGGTGGGCCGGGCCGGGCCTCCGTGGCGCAGTGTGCGGGCCAGCAGGCCGCCCAGGAAGCCGGCCACCAGTCCCCACAGCGCGCCCAGACCCACCGCCTGCCACAGCCGGGGCCGCAGGAGCACCTCCCCGGTCAGCTCGCCGATGCCCAGCAGGGACAGCCCGTAGTGCGCCGACATCCGGGCCGTCAGACAGATCATCAGCACCGTCGCAGCCAGCGCGACGGCCAGGTGCACGGCGTGCTGCCACAGCCGCATCCGGGCAGGTGACCGCACGGCCATGCGGAAGCCCGCGGCCGGCAGCAGGACGGCGGCCGCGACCACCAGCCACCACATCCGGCCGTCGTGGGCCGCGAGCGAGCGCACGTCGAGCGTGGAGACGTCCGGGGTGCGCAGGACCTCGTCCAGCACGTGCGGCACCGGCAGGCCGAAGGGGCCCTCCACCCGGCCGTTCCAGGTCGCGCCCAGGCCGAGGGTGAGGGCCGGCCAGACCAGGTTGGGCAGGCCGAGCAGGACCAGCGCCGTCACGGTGGCGGCATGCCCGCGGGTGAGGACCGTGATCACGGCGCCGACCAGGCCGACGACGACGTAGGCCAGCAGCAGCCCGACCATCGCGTGCGCCGCGGGACGCACCGACTCCTGACGGCGCAGCAGCCGTGCCGGCAGCGGGGCGCCGCGCGAGGTCAGCAGGGCCAGCAGCAGCACTCCGGCCAGCCACAGCAGGCCGAACAGGACGGTCGACGGCACGTCCGTGGTGAATCCGGCCGTCGGCGCCGCGTCGAACAGGTCGGTGAGATCACTGAGGGTGCCGCTGCCCACGTCCACCGCGAACGTCCGCCGGGCGGCGAAGGCCAGGCCGACGAGGACCGGCAGCCACAGCACCGCGAACCGCCCCGCCCAGCCGCCGAGCTCCCCGGCCGAGGCGACCGCCCGGTGCCGCAGCGGGCGCAGGAAGCCGGCGCCCAGGACCAGGGCACCGGCGAGTGTCACGGACAACGGGAGCACGGTGAGCGTGGCCTGCGACCGGGCTAAGGCGCCCGCGTCGCCGGTCAGCCGCACGCTGCCGCCCACCGCCGTGACCACGGCCGCCGCCACCACCCGCGGGAACGCGCCGTCCGGCAGGCTCCCGGCACCGGCCGCCCACAGCCCCAGTGCCGCCACCAGAACCATGACGGCCAGCCCCGTCAGCACCGCGCCCACGGCCTGCGCCCAGCCGTGACGGGCGGCGGGCCACGCGGGAACGGTCGGAGGGTTCACGCCTGCCACGCTAAGCAGCCGCCGCACTCGCCGCCCGTCAGCTGAGCCGTCCGAGCCGCCGCACGCCGCCCGGTGGCGGGGCCGTCCGGGCCGCCTCTTGTGCGGCGCCGCCCCTGCACCGGCCGTCCCGCGCGCCGCCGTCCTGCGCACCGTCGTCTTCAGCGCCGCCGTCCCTGCACCGCCGTCCTGCGCACCGTCTTCTTCAGCGCTGCCGTCCCTGCACGGCCGTCCTACGCGCCGCCCTAGTCGTCCGCGCCCCTCGTCCGAGCCTTCGTCCTCGCCGTCCGGGCCACCGCCGGAGTCGTCACGGACCGTGCCCGTCGCGCCGTCCTCCGGGACGCTCACGCTCCCGCAGGGACGGACTCCCGGCACCGCGCGACGGCCTCCGCGGCGCTCCGAACAGCCCCGCGAGGCCCGGCAGCGGCCATCGGGAACCCCGTCCGGGCGACGTGAGTCTCACCACTGTGCGCGGTCGGCGTACGTATCGGGTGGACTGGCGGGCCAGACTCGGGGTACGAGGACTGGTGCAACATCGACCGGCCGTACCGGGCTTTCCGAGAGAGACAGCATGACCGAGCACCTGGGCGGGGCAGTGATACCGACTGGTTTCGACGTACCCGTGGAGCCGCTGCGGCGCGCAGCGCACTACACCGGCGAACCCGGATGCATCGCCGAGGCACGCGGTTTCGCCTCCCAGTTCCTCCAGCAGCTGCGGACCGAGTGGTGCGCCGTCACCGACGGCCGCGCCGACGGGGAGCTGCTGCTGATGGTGAGCGAACTGGTCACCAACGCCGACCAGCACAGCAGCGGCCCCTACATCCTGGAGCTGGAGGGTACGGACGCCGCGGTGGTCGTGTCCGTGTACGACAGCAACACCGCCCTGCCGCGCCGGTACCCGAAGGACCCCGAGCGCGTCGGTCGGCACGGTCTGGAGATCGTGCACGCCCTGGCCTCGGAGGTCACCGTGGAGCGGGTCCCCGTGGGCAAGCGCGTACGGGCCGTCTTCGCGCTGAACCGCTGAACCACTCTTCGCGCTGAACCGCTGAACCGCTGAACCACTGAGCCGCTGTTCGCCGGGTCCGGCCGGTCTTGCGGGAGCTTCTGATCCGCCTGTGTTCTTTACCGCACCCGCGCTGCCGCGCTGTGGACGCGCCTCACCGGCAGTACCCGTGACAGCACCGGAACGAATCACTGAGGGGGCGAGTCGGGCGGACAGGGGCGCTCCAGGACCGGAGCGCCCCGCCGGTGCCGCGTCAGGCGCAGCCGAGCTCGCCGAGCATCCCCTGCCGCAGCCGGAGGATGATGCGCTTGATCAGCCGCGAGACGTGCATCTGGGAGCAGCCGAGGCGCTCCCCGATCTCTGCCTGGGTGGCCTCCTCCACGAACCGCAGGTGGATGATCTCCCGGTCCCGGTCGCTCAGCTCCGCCATCAGCGGCGCGAGCGCGTGGAAGTCCTCGACCAGCTGGAGTCCCTCTTCCTCCACACCGATGAAGTCGGCGAGCACCGCCTCGCCGCTCTCGGAGCCGTCACCGGTGAGCGCGGCGTCCAGGGAGGCGGAGTTGTAGCCGTTCGAGGCGAGCTGGGCCTCGACCACCTGCGGCTCGGAGATGTTCATCAGCGTGGCCAGCTCGGCGACCGTCGGGTCCCGGTCCAGCCGGCTGGACAGCTCCTCGCGCGCCTTGGCGAGTTCCACCCGCAGCTCCTGGAGCCGGCGCGGCACGTGCACGGCCCAGGTGGTGTCCCGGAAGAACCGCTTGATCTCGCCGACGATGTACGGCAGAGCGAACGAGGTGAACTCGACCTCGCGGGCGAGTTCGAACCGGTCGATCGCCTTGATCAGGCCGAT
>NZ_WWJT01000522.1 GCF_009865385.1 Streptomyces sp. SID486
CGAGCAGGGCCGCGACGCGCCGGGGCACGGCCCCCATCCGGTCGGCCGTGCCGTCGTCGGCGAGGAACGCGGCGGCGAGTCCCGCCAGTGCCGCGGGCGCCGGGTCCGTGGGTGCCGGGCTCATCGGTCGCCGACCTCCGCGTGCGCCGTGCCGGACAGCCGCCAGGCCGCCTCCGGCCGCCAGTGACCCCACCAGCGCTCCAGGTGTATGTCCGCGTCCGCGCGCTCGCTGTTGCGGCACACCGCCGTGGAACCGTCCGGATCGGTGTAGCCGAGGGCGAGCGTCGCGTCCGGCGGCTGTGTGACCGTCACCGTGATGCGGCGCAGTCCCGCACGGCCCCGCACCCGCCATCGCGGCAGGCCGATGTCCGCGCGGAACCGGCCGGCACCCGCCCAGCCCACGGCCGTCCGCTCCGCCCGCCGGGGCCATGTGCGGCCGTCGCGGTACAGCCGCAGGAACACCAGGGGCGGCAGCCGGTCGAGTCCGCGCCGGTGCGGGACCGCGGCGACGATCTCCAGGACGTCACCGCCGCCCAGGTCGGCGTGGAGCCAGGCCCAGCGGCGGGCGTTGCCGTGCCCGTAGATGCGGGCGCTCGCGCCGGGCGCGGCCGTGATCCGCAGTTCGCCTCCGGCGTGGCGGACGGTTCCGCTGTAGTGGGCCCGGGTGGCCGGCAGCATGTGCGCGGCGGGCAGCCGGGGACGCCGCCAGGACCAGCGCGGGAAGGTGTGCAGCGGCGGCCCCTGGGGCTGTTCGGTGAGCGCCCAGGTGAACGGCCCGGCGGAGCCGGTGAGGTGGCCGGGTGCGACCCGGGTGTCCCCGGCGGTGAAGCCGTCGGCGGGGCCGGTCCAGGGGGTGGGGCCGAAGCGGGCGTGTGCGGGCGGGCCGTCCTTCGGGAACAGGGCTGCCCAGCCGTGCGCGTAGGCGGGTGTGCCGTCGTGCGGGGCGACCACTTCGTGGTGCAGCCAGAGTCCGCTGCCGCTCGCCGGATCGGTGAGGGTGGTGTACCAGACCTCGGTCCGTCCCGGGGTGCCGTCCCAGCGCGGTGCCAGATGCGGGCCGGCTTCGGGCCGGGGGGCCCGGGGGAACCGGAAACCGGCGAGGAAGGGCAGCAGGCCGGTGACGAGGGGGAAGCGCAGGGTGCCCGCGCCGACGGGCGCACCGTCCTCGTACAGGGTGTACGGCAGTACCGTCAGCGAGGTCAGCGGGCGGGTGGCCCACACCGACTTCCAGCCGTCCAGCAGCAGCCGCCGTCCCTCCAGGTCGAAGCCGAGCCGGTAGCGGATCCTGCGGCGCGCCAGCGGTGAGATCTCCAACTCGCCCGTGACCCGCGGGTCGTCGGCCCGGCCGGCTATCCGGACGCGTCCCGTCAGCCGGGCCCGGGTCGTGCGATGGGGCAGCAGCAAACCGTCGCACCGGGCGAGCAGGTCCAGCCGCACCGGGCGGTCGGCCGCCTCGCCGGCCAGCCGGACCCGGCCCCGCATCGTCTCCCGGAACAGTGTTCCCCGCGCGGTCACCGGGCGTCCCCCCGCCGTCCGCCGGAGCGCGCGAGCCCTTCCAGCATCAGGCGTTCCGTCGTCGACAGGTAGTCGCCCGCGGCGCTGCGCGCGCCCTGCCCGTCGCCCGCCGCGACGGCCTCGACGACCGGCGCCAGGCGGTCGTGCGCGGTACGGGCGTCCTCGAACGGGCCTGCCAGCGCGGCACGCACCGGCAGGTAGGCGTTGAACAGGGTGTTGGTCAGCAGCACGTACACCCGGTTGCCCGTGGCGCGGGCGAGGGCCCGGTGGACCTCGGCGTCCGCGAGCTGCGCCTGGTCGCCGCCGTCCGCGTCGGCCACGGCCGCCAGCAGCCGGCGCAACTCGGCGACATGCGCCGGCGTGGCACGGTCCGCCGCGCGTTCGGCGATCAACGCGCCGATGCTGCGGCGCACTTCGAAGATCTCACCGATCCAGTCCGGGCTGTGCCGCACCAGCATCGGCAGCAGATCGGCGCCGCCCAGCCGGAGGAAGTCCCGTACCCGCGTCCCCACTCCGTGCCGGGTCTCCAGCAGACCGGACTGCACCAGCCGGCCGAAGGCGTGCTTGAGCGTGGTGCGGGTGACCCCGAAACCGTCGGCCAGTTCACGCTCGGGCGGCAGATAGCTGCCGGCCGGGTGGCGGCCGTCGAGGATGTCCTCCCGCAGCCTCTTCTCCAGTACGTCGACGATCGTCTCGCGTGGCAGCGCTTCCATCCGGGCCTCCGGCAACACGGGAAGGTGGTTGAGTGGCTGAGCCACTCAACCAATACGCCACCGCGTAGTCAATGCCCTTGGCGGAACATGCCGTTGCATGGAGCAATCACCGGCGAGCCGCGGGCCGGCACGCCAGGCTGGGAGTCTTGTCGAGTTCCTGTGACAGGAGTCCGTGTGCGAAGACCACGTATGCCGAAGTCGGGACATACCGGTCGGGAGCCGGAGACCGGCGCCGGTGCGCGGACGCGGTTGCCGGCGCCCCCCGCGTGGCTGCGGTGGCTGCCGGTCCTGTACGTCGCGGTCATCCTGCTGCTGGAGCCCGTGACGCCCGTGCAGTGGCCGGTGAGCTTCGTGCTGATCGCCCTTCCCCTGGTCACCGCGTTCGCCCACAGCCCCCTCGTCGTCGCCGGCGCCACGCTGTTCGCGGTCCTGCTCGAGGGGGTCCTGGCCGGAACCCCCTGCTGTGCCGGCCGGCCCGTCGGCTACCTGTGGGAACGCCACTACGTCGCCGCCTACATCTGCACCGCTCTGGTGGGCGTTCTCGGCACCATCCTGGCCGGGCACCGCACCCACCGGGAACGCACCCTGGCCGACGTGCGCTTCGTGGCCGACATCGCCCAGCGGGTCCTGCTCAGGCCGGTTCCCCACCGGATCGGCGATCTCCTCCTGGAGAGCCTCTACCTGTCCGCCGCCGCCGAGGCGCGCATCGGCGGCGACCTCTACGAGGCCGTCCCCACCGCGTACGGGGTCCGGCTGCTCATCGGCGACGTGCGGGGCAAGGGCCTGCTGGCCGTGGAGACCGCGGCGGCCCTGCTCGGCGCGTTCCGTGAGGCGGCCCACGACGAACCGGCCCTGCCCGCCCTGGTCGACCGGGTGGAGACGAGCATGACCCGCAGGGCGGCCCAACTGGGCGGACACGAGGTGGGCGAACGGTTCGTCACGGCCGTCTTCGTGGAGATCCCCACGGAGTCCGCACTGATCCGCGTCGTCAACTGCGGTCATCCGCCGCCGGTGCTCATCGGCCCGGCCGAGGTGCGGGAACTGGACAACGGCCGTTCGGCCCCGCCGCTGAACCTCGGGGTACTGGTCGGGGAGCCGTACCACGTCGAGACCTACGCCTTCCGGCCCGGCGACCAGCTCCTGCTGTACACGGACGGCATCACGGAGACCCGCGACCCGGACGGCGCGTTCTACCCGCTGCTCCAGCGCCTGCGTGCCTGGCGGTCCCTGTCGCCCCGCAAGCTGCTCGAACGGCTCCACCACGACCTGCTGGACTACAGCGGCGACCGTCTGCAGGACGACATCGCGGCGCTCGCCGTACGCCGCCCCGCCGACAGCCCGTCCGCGCCTCCCGCGTCACCGGCCTGACGGGTCCCGACCGTGCCGGCACGGCACGGCCGCCGCCGGTTCAGAAGGCCGTGTGCGAGAACCAGCGGTCGAGGACCGGGCCCCCGGGCGAGACGTCGAAGACGGGCTCCCGGTACGAGCGCCGTCCGTAGAGCAGCAGCAGGAGATCGGCCGCCCGGCCCCCTACCGCCGCCGTGTCCTGCCGGGAGGCCGCGTCGCCCCCGGTGCGCGGCAGCAGCCGGAAACCGTCCCGGTCCAGCCGCACCCGCCACTCCTCGCCGGTGGCGCCGCCGGAATCCGTGCAGCGGAACGCCAGGGTCTCGCCGTCACCGCGCAGTGCGGTCACACCGGGAGCGAAGAGCCCGGCGAAGGGGAGGTTGACGAGGAACTCGTCCACCCCGTCAGCCGCCAGCACGGGCTCGATGTCCGTCTCCCGGCCGACGGCACGCTCCGCGTCCACCCGGTGCACCAGTGTCTCGAAGAGCATCCGGCGGACCCAGAACCGTGCGTGCTGGTCCTCGCCCCAGGCCCACATCGCCGCCAGGGGGTCCGTGTCCCGCAGCACGGCCGACACCTCGGCCGCCCCGGCCGCCACCCAGCCGGCGTAGTCCCGCGCATCGCCCGGCAGGCCCAGTTCCACGTCGCGGCTGCGCGGCGGTTCCTGCACCCGCCGGGTCAGCAGCGTGCAGAACCAGCGCTGCAGTGCTCCGACGTGCCGGGTGAGATCGGCGAGCGTCCAGTCGGGGCAGGAGGGCACGGGACTCGCCGGGTCCGCGCCGCTCACGGTCTCGGCGAAACGCCGGGTCTCGCGCTCCACCGCGTCCCGGTAGGTGTCGTACGGCAGGGGATGCCCCGCACCGCTCGTCGTCGCCATCTGCTGCCGCCGTTCTGTCCTCGTGACGGGTTCCCGTCGCCCTCAGTGTGGCGGCTGGAGTCCGCTCGAAGGCAAATCGGCGTGTCGTGCCCGCCGCCCGCGGGCTGCCGGGGCGGCGGGCACGGCGCCGCCCCGGCGCCGGCGGGCGTCAGGGCTGTGCCGTCAGCCGGAAGCTCTGGGCGGCGGAGCCGTCACAGGTCCGCTGGGTGAGCCGCGCGCTGTCGGTGGCGGCGCCGGGCGCGGTCAGGCACTTCCCGCTGTGCCGGGCGCTGAAGCGGTACTGTCCGTCGGCCTCCCGCACCGGCAGCCACTGCTGGTTCGTCCCCCCGGCCCAGGACCACAGTTGCAGGGGTGCGTCGTCGGCCGTGGAGCGGTCGGTCACGTCGACGACCGGCTGCGGGCCGCCGCGGTTGGCGATGCGCAGGTAGCCGCCGTCGGTGGCCCGGAACTGGAACTGCTGTGCCGTCGTGGAGTTGCAGGCGTACTGCTGGACGACGGTCCCGTCGGCCGTGCCCGCCGCGCGGGCGTCGACGCAGGCGCCGTTCCCCTTGTTGCGCAGCGTGTACCAGGAGGTCTCGGAGATGCCGTCCGAGGGCGGCTGGGTGGACGGCCCTCCGCCCAGCCACTTCAGCCCGTCCAGGAGGAACCGGTTCTGTGTCGCGCTGGCGAACGTCGAGGACAGTGCCGTACCGGTGTCGTAGTTCATCGCGTTGTGGCCGAAGTTCGCGTACAGCATGCGGTACTTGGTGTTCGTCCACAGGATCGGGTAGTAGCCGCTGTACCAGGTCTGGCCGGGATCGGTGCCCAGGGGGAAGCTGCCGGGATCGACGGAGGCCAGGATCTTGATGTCGGGGTTCTGGCGCAGGTCGTTGGACCAGCTGTACCACTCGCTGACGGACGAGGTGAAGGTGGCGGGCAGGTTCTTCGTCGCCGGGTGCGTACGGTCCTCCACCCGCAGGACGGCCGTGGTCGGACCCCAGGTGTTCGACCGGAAGTTACCGCTGCCCAGGAACTGGTCGTGGTACCAGGGCCAGCTCTGCGCGTCGGTGGTGAAGGCCGACACGTGGAAGCCTATCCACGCACCGCCGTTGCGCATGTACCGCTCGAACCCGGCGCGCTGGGCGGCCGACTGCGGCAGGTCGTCGAGGAACAGCACGACCTGGTAGCCGTCGACGCCGCCGTCGGCGAGCAGGTTCCAGTCGTTGCTTGCGGTGTAGGTGAAGCCGTTGGCGGCCGCCTGCTGCGGGAACCAGCTGTTGGCTTCGTGGACGAAGCTGATGTGGGCGGCGTCCCAGGTGCCGTTGTACAGCGCCAGCACCCTGAACGGCTGTGCGGCGGGCGCCGCGTGGGCGGGCGGCTGTGCCACCAGGCTCACCAGTGTCGCCAGCAGGAAGGCCAGCCACAGGGGGACGCGCGCCGCGCCAGATCTCAGCTGTTGCATCCGATGGTCCCTTCTCGACCGGCTCGGGGCAGGGGCCGGGTGGGGGGTGAGGGGAAGGACATGCCGTGAACACAGAAGTTCACGTACATGACTGCGAGGCGTATGCGTAGAAGCCGTTGGCCCGTGAACCTAGAGGTCTGGACCAACACCGTCAAGAGGTGACGTCGGTTAACGCCCTTCACCCTCGGATGCGTTGATCCCTTGAAGTGCCTGAGGATTCACAGGGGTTCGACGGCGAACGCGTCGACCACGGCCCGCAGGCAGCCCCCGTGACGCCCCGCGATCCGCCGCTGCCGGGCGGAGCCGCTGCCCCGGTGCTGGACCTCGCCGAGCCAGTCACCCACACACCGGTCGTCACCGTGATCGCTGAGCTGCGGCTCGACGCGCTTCCACAGCTCGTCGACCAGCCGGCCGACGGCCGTCGGTGCGCAGTCGCGGGTGTGGGTGGCGGGCAGGGTGCCGGCCGTCCCGTAGCGCGCCGCCTGCCAGCACGCCGCCCGCAGCAGCGGGTCGGGGACGTCGGGCGCGGTCTCACCGGCCCGCACCGCCTCCACGGCGCCGCTGACGAGGGCGCGCACCAGGAGCGCGTAGGCGGTGGTGGTCGCGGCGTCGGGCAGCACGTCGGCGATGCGCACCTCGATGGTGGGCAGCTGCGGTGAAGGCCGCACGTGCCAGTAGGTCATGGCCGGGTCCATCAGCGCCCCGGTGGCCACGAGCGAGCCGACGATCCGCTCGTAGTGGGCCACGTCCCGCAGATACGGCGGCGGCCCCGCCGCCGGCCACCGGCCCCAGACCATGGCGCGCCAGCTCGCGTATCCGGTGTCCGTCCCGTCACTGAAGGGGGAGTTGCAGGTGATCGCCAGCAGCAAGGGCATCCAGCCGCGCAGGTGGTTCACCGCCCGGACGGCTTCCTCGCGGTCGGGCACACCGACGTGCACGTGGCAGGCGTTCACCCCCTGGTCCTCGATCAGCGGTCCGAAGCGCCGTGCGAAGGCCAGGTAGCGCGGCTTGTCCACGACGGGCGGTGGACCGGGTCTGCCGAGGACCGGGGTGCCGGTGGGCACCAGCAGGCAGTCGTACTCGGCCGCGGCCCCGGCCGCACCCCTTCGTAACCGTACGATCTCCGCCTCCAGTTCGGCGGCGGTACGGCACACCGCGCTGACGGTCTCCACCTGGGCCTGCGAGACCTCGGCGACGACATGGGAGGCGCCGAGCCGGCCACCGGCGGCCCGCACGACGGACGGAGCCCGGAACACGGCGGCCCCGGAGCGCCGTTCGGCCAGGACGAACTCCTCCTCCACACCGACCGTCGGCGGCGTGGTCACCTCGGCCGGGGACACGGGCGTAGCGGCGGCGGCATGGGTCACGGCGTCAAGCGGCTCTGGCACGTCCAGCCCTTTCGGAAGACACGGGACTCCGGCATCCACGTGCCGCGGGCTGCGTACGGCCCGCGATCACTACTGTCGCACTCGGGGGCATGGGCCACTCCCCGTCGAACAGCGGGTGGGAGCATGCTCGTCCAGCGCCGCGGGCCCGGCAAGCGGGTACCCGGTCACCATCGGCGCGCGCCGGGCGCCGCCGGCCCCTTCGCCGGCCTCGCGCGCACCGGTTCGGAACCGCGCAGGCGCAGGTCCGGCCGCCGTGCGCGGGCGGCGGATGGGACGGGGCGGGCCGGCGGTGCCCCCGGGGAAAGGCGCGTCCCATGGCCGAAAGCCGGACGAGCGCCGACGCGCCGGCCCGCCACGCCAGGCGAAGTGCGGTCCGCTCGGGCGGCGCGGCCGGTCCGCCGCGCCGGGGGAAGTGCGGTCCGTTCGGGCAATGTGGCCGGTGCGCCGCGCCCGGGGAAGTGCGGTCCGATCGGGCGACGCGGCCGGCCCGCCACGCCCGGCGCAGTGCGGTCCGATCGGGCGGCGCGGCCGGTGAGCCACGGCCGGGGAAG
>NZ_WWJT01000053.1 GCF_009865385.1 Streptomyces sp. SID486
GGCGGCCCTCGCGTACCGGCGCGCGGCCGGCGGCTCCGGCGCGGGAGGCCCGTGGGTCCTCAGCCGAAGCGGACCGGCCCGTTCGGGGTGGCCAGGGTGAAGGAGAGCGCTGCCGGTCCCGGGGTGAGGGGCAGCGAGGTGCCCAGCGCCGCCAGCGGACCGCGTACCCGTCGCGGGTCCGGCGCCGACGCGGATACGGCCAGCAGAGGGGCGACCGGCAGACCCGAGGCGGCAGGGTGCCGGGAATCGCCCCAGTCGATGAGGAACGGCACCAGGCCCGTGGCGTCCCCGGCGTCGGTCAGCCGCCACCGCAGTACGGTGCCGTCCGGTGTGCGACGGCTCATCGGCCGTACCGGACCGGGGTCATGGCCCCGCTCCCGCGCCGCCGCGATCGCCGCGTCCAGGTCGGGCGGGCTGATCGCCCAGGTCGGCACGGCGGGGCCGGCCAGCAGGTCGACGCCGAACGGCCGCGGCCCGGCCGGCTCGGGCTGCTCCGGGTCCGGTCCCACGATCTCCAGGTAGCTCCGGCCGCCCAGACCGACCAGGTGGTTCCGCGTGCCCAGCCCGAGGTGCACCCCGCCGGGCGCCGGCGTGACCCCGGTCCGCCGTGCGAACTCGGCGACCGTCGCCGCCAAGTCGGGGGTGGCGAGGACGAGATGGTCCAGCAGTGGCGGAATGGCGTTCATCGGGCGCGAGGTTACGCGATCCCGGCCGGCCGGCGGAACGCCCGCGCCGCACCGGGGTACGCCCGTACGACACCGGGGTTCGCCCCGCGCGGCACTGGGGTACGCCCGTACGGCACCGGGATTCGCCCCGCGCGGCACTGGGGTACGCCCGTACGGTACCCGGAAAGACCCGTGCGGCACGATGGGCGCATGGTCCGTACCGTGCGCGCCCTGCCGCTGCTCCTGCTCCTGCCCGTGCTGCTCGCCGCCTGCGGCACCGGGAAGGCGGGCGAGGGCGGCGGCGGGGCGGCTGCGGGCGCCGGGCGGAGGGCGGGCGGCACGGAGGCCGGGTCTGCCTCGGCCGCTCCCGGGCGGGCCGAACTGGACGCACGGCTGCGCGCGCTGGGCATCGCGCCGGAGCTCGTCTACATCACCGACGTACCGGGCTTCACGCTCGCGCAGCAGTCCGTCGGCGTGAACGGTGACGACGGCTTCTCCGTCGCGTACTGGGCGAAGGGCGGCGCCGTGCTGCGCCTCTACGCCGAGCGGGGCAGCGCCGCCGACTGCCCGGAGGGGGAGGTCTGCCGGGCGCCGGTGCACGGCCAGGTGGTGCGCGTCGGCGGGGAGAAGGTGGCCGCCGGCGTGCTCCGCGCGGCGGCCGACGCCGTCCGCCGTCCCACGCCGGCCGAACTCGCCGGCTTCCTGCCGCCGGCCCCCGCGGTGACGGCTCCGGTGCGGCGCGGCGACCTGCCCTCGTACGGCGACGGAGCGCCGGACAACAGTGTGGGCGAGGGCGGCTGAGCGGTCCGCCCGCCGTCGGGACGGGTCGTCCCGGTCCGCCCGGACGGCGGGCCCGGCTGGGTGTGACGGCCCGCCAAGTGACGTTTCTGCGGTGAACCGGTTACCCCATTGAGGTGAGTAAAGCTCGCGTAGGTGGAAGGTCACGTGACTATCTAGAGATGCTCTTGTCTTGGCAAAGGGCGTCGAGACGCGACGGGCGACCCCGTGCCGCGTCACCCACCCACAGGAGGAGCCGGACCTTGACTTACGGTAAGAAGCTGCGCAAGCGCATCGCCGGGCCCGGGACCACACCACTGATCGGCGTGTACGACATGTACTCCGCGTCGATCGCGGCCAAGCACTACGACGGGATGTTCGTCTCGGGCTTCGGCTTCGCGGCCTCGTACTACGGGCTGCCGGACATCGGATTCATCGCCTGGCCGGACATGGTGGCCTTCGTCCAGCGGCTGCGGGGAGCCTTCCCGCACCACCACCTGCTGGTCGACATCGACGACGGATACGTCGACCCCGAGGTCGCCTGTCACGTCGTGGAAGGACTGGAGCGCATCGGCGCCTCGGGGGTGATCCTGGAGGACCAGAAGCGGCCCCGCCGCTGCGGCCACGCCGAAGGCAAGCAGGTGCTGCCGCTGGAGGAGTACCTGGAGAAGCTGCACCAGGTCCTGGAGACCCGCAACGACCTGGTCGTCGTCGCCCGTACGGACGCCACCGACGAGCACGACATCCTGCACCGCGCCGAGATGCTGGCCGCCACCGACGCCGACGTGGTGCTGGTCGACGGGGTGCGCAGCGTCGAGTGGATCAAGCGGATCCGGGAGGTCGTCGGCGACAAGCCGCTGCTGTTCAACCAGATCGCCGGCGGCAAGTCGCCCCGGCTGTCCCTCGGTGAACTGTCCGATCTCGGCGTGGACGTCGCCATCTACAGCACCCCCTGCCTGTTCGCCGCCCATGAGGCCATGGACTCCGCGCTCACCGGCCTGAAGGCGGCCGACGGCCGGCTGCCGGAGGTCGATCCGGCGAGCGGGGTCGGCGTCAAGGCGTCCACCACTCTGCTGGAGCGCAACATCGCCCGTGACCGGCTCACCCCCGAGGGCGTGGGCGTGTGAGCGGTGCCGCCCCCCGGCTGGGCATCGCCACGGCGGTCGCCGCCGCGCTCCTCGGAGTCGTGGCCGCACCCGCGTCGGCTTCCGGCAGCCTGGTCACCGTGATCGACAACTCCCGTACGGGAACCGACAATTCGGAGACCGACTCGTTCCTGGAGGTCGACCGCGCGGCCAACGCGCAGTCCGGCAGCGGCACCGCCGGCAGCGATCACGACGGCAGTGCCGTGGACGTGGTGCAGGCCCTCGTCGCCGCCGACCGGGCCGAGGAGGACTGACGGCGACCGGACAGGACGACGACGGCCGGGCACCCCGTGCGGGTGGTGCCCGGCCGTCGTCGTGCCGGTGAACGCGCCGCGCTCAGTCCTCGCTGGTGTCGGGGCGGCCGTTCTCGTCGACCTCGACGTCCTCCTTCGGGTCGTGCTCGTCGGCGGGCGAGGCCACGGTGGCGCGCTGCTGTCCGGGAGCGAGGGTGTGCCAGGCGGCGTGTGCCGTGCCGTAGGCGGTGACCAGGGCGACTGTGGCCGGCGAGTGCCGCGGCGGTACGCGTGGTGTGCTTCATGCCCGGCGAACGATCTTGCGTACGCCGGGTCACCGCCGACCGCCCGAACGCGCCGCGCACGTCACGCAGTTGGCCGCCGGACGCGCCGCGCACGTCACGCAGTCGGCCGCCGGAAGCAGCCGGAAGCAGCCGGAAGCAGCCGGACGCCGCCGGACGCAGCCGGACGCGGGTGGCGCCCCGCTCGCCCGGCGTACCGGCAGCCGACCGATCGCCCGGGCCCGGCGTCCCGTGCCCCCGGCGCCGACGTCCCGCAGTCGCCCAGGCCCCCCGGTCCGGCCCCGTGCCCCCGGCGCCGACGTCCCGCAGTCGCCCAGGCCCCCTGGCCCGGCCCCGTGCCCCCGGGTACGCCGACGGCCCTCGCAGCCGACCGGGCCCCCGGTCCGGTTCGTGCCCCGAGTACGCCGACCGCCCGCGCAGTCGCCCAGGCCCCCTGGCCCGGCGTCCCGTGCCTCCGGAGTACGCCGAACGGCCCACAGCCGGGGCCCGTGCGGCGGAATACCTCCCGGGGATGTGGTGCTCTGAAATGAACACCGCAAGCGTGCGACGAAGGGCTGGTGGGCGCGATGGCGGAAGACCGTACGGGCCCCGTGGCCGCCACTCCGCACGGAGCCGTACGCGGCCGGTACGAGCGCGGGGTCGCGGTCTTCCGGGGCATCCCGTACGCCGCCCCGCCGTTCGGCCCGCTGCGGTTCCGCCCGCCCCGGCCGCCCGAGCCCTGGGACGGGGTGCGGGACGCCGGCGCCTTCGGGCCGACCGCGCCGAAACCGCCGTACTCCGAGGCGTTCGCCCAGTACCTGTCCGACCCGGCCGTCCCGGGCGACGACTGCCTCAACCTCAACGTGTGGACCCCCGAGCCGGGACCGGGTGCCCGGCTGCCGGTGTTGGTCTGGCTGCACGGCGGCGCGCTGACCAGGGGCTCCTCGGCGGTGCCCGTGTACGACGGAAGCGCCTTCGCCCGCGACGGCGTCGTCTGCGTCTCGGTCAACTACCGGCTGGGCGTCGAGGGCTACGGACTGTTCCCGGACGCGCCCCCGAACCCCGGCCTGCGCGACCAGCTCGCCGCGCTCCACTGGGTGCACGAGAGCATCGCGGCCTTCGGCGGCGACCCCGGCCGGATCACGCTGTGCGGCCAGTCGGCCGGCGCCATCAGCGCCGGCGTCCTGCTCGCCGCGCCCCACACCCAGGGCCTGATCCGGCGGGCGGTGCTGCAGAGCGGCGCGCCCGAGGTCGCGGACCGCGACAAGGTACGGCGGATGGTGCGCCGGATGGCGACCCGGCTGAAGATCCCCGCCACCGCCGAGGCGTTCGCCGGCGTCGACCGCGGACTGCTGCTGCGCACCCAGGCCGAGGCGGCCCGCCTCAGCAGTCCGGTGCTGGGCGGCCCCGCGTTCGGTGTCGTCGTGGACGGCGACCTCGTGCCCCGTGACCCGCTGAAGTCGCTGGCCGAGGGCGCCGCCGCCCGCGACGTCGGGCTCCTCATGGGCTGGACCCGGGACGAGTACCGGCTGTGGCTGGTGCCCGGCGGACTGCTGGAGCGCATCGACCGGCTCGGCGCCGTCGCCCTGGCCGGGGCCATGGCCCGGTGCCACGCGAGCCACGACGTCCCGCGCGGCTACCGCACCCTGCACCCGGACGCCGGCACCGCCGAGATCGTCGGCCAGATGGTCACCGACCACCTGCTGCGGGTGCCCTTGCACCGGCTCGCCGACGCCCGCCCCGGCAGCTCCCACCTGTACGAGTTCGCGTGGCCGTCCCGGCTGCCCGGTCTCGGCGCCTGCCACGCCCTGGAGCTGGGGTTCGTCTTCGGCACCGGGGACTCGGCCGAATCGAGGAAGCTGGCCGGCGAGGGCGCCCCGCGGGAACTGCGCGACGCGATGCACGACGCCTGGGTGCGGTTCGTGACGACCGGTGACCCCGGCTGGCAGGCGTGGGACGAGCGGCATCCGGTACGGATCTTCGACGACGGCGTCCCGGACACCGCGTACGGTCCCCGGGACGCCGAGGTCGCCCTGTGGTCGGCCGCCTCCACCCTGCCGCAGCCCCCGCGCACCGCCGTACCCCGCGCCCCCGGCGCCGAGGTCGCCGCCGCGATGCGCCGGCTGCGCCGCTCGGTGGAGGCCCTGCGCCGCTGAGCCGGGCCGCCGGCGCTAGTCCGTCGGCCCCGCGATCGCCGCGATCGCCGCGATGGCCTCCGGACCCACCCGGCAGCAGCCCCCGATCAGCCGGGCGCCCGCCTGCCGCCACACGGCGACCTCGCCGGCGCTGAACGTCGTACGGCCCCGCCATGCGCGCGCCTCGGCGTCCCAGCCCTCGCCGCTGTTGGGGTAGGCCACGACCGGTCGGCCGGTGACCCGGGCCGCGATCCGCGCGGCCGGCCCGACGTCCCCGGGTGCGCAGCAGTTCACACCGACGGCAATCACCTCGTCGGCGTCGGCGGCGAGCGCGAACGCCTCCTCCAGGGGCTGCCCCGCCCGCGTGTGCAGGCCGTCGACCGTGTACGACAGCCACACCGGCACCCCCAGTCCCCGCACCGCCCGCAGCAGCGCGGCGGCCTCGTCCGCGTCCGGGACGGTCTCCAGGGCCAGTACGTCCGGGGCGGCGGCGGCCAGGACCTCCAGCCGGGGCCGGTGGAACCGCTCCAGCTCGGCGACGCTCAGCCCGTACCGGCCCCGGTACTCGGAGCCGTCGGCGAGCATCGCCCCGTACGGCCCGACCGAGGCCGCCACCCACAGCGGGCGTCCGACGCCCCTGCCGACGGCCTGCCGGGCCGCCTCGCGGGCCAGCTCCACGCTGCCGGCGAGCAGCCGCGCGGTTTCCGCACGGCCGATGCCACGCCGGCCGAAGCCCTCGAAGGTGGCCTGGTAGCCGGCCGTGATCGCCACGCTCGCGCCCGCGAGGAAGTACGCGAGGTGGGCCTCGGTGACCGCCTCGGGCCGCTCGGCGAGCAGCCGCGCCGACCACAGCTCGTCACCCAGGTCGTGTCCGGCCGACTCCAGCTGGTTGGACATGCCGCCGTCGAGCACGACCGTCCCGGCGGCGAGGGCGTCGGCGAGGCGGGGAGAGAGATCGCTGGTCATACGGCGACGCTAGTCGAAGCGGAGGACACCCGGCCGGGCAGATCACGGAAAGGGCCTTCCCCCGCACCGCGGCGGGGGTGGGATGGACTCGCCGAGGGACGCCCCGGCCGGACCGGGCGTCCGGCCGGACCCGGGCGTCCCGGGTCCCGTGAGGAAGGACGGCCACCGCCGTGATCCGACTGCCCGCCGACGACCGCGCGTCGAGCCCCTACACCGGCTACACCCGAGCGCACTGGGAGGCCGCGGCCGACGCCCTGCTGGCCGCCGTCGAGCCGTACGCGACCCCCGACCGCGCCCTGTACCACCTGCCCGGCGGCCGGGTGAGCCGCTCCGGCCGCCTCTCCGACGGCCTGGAGGGGTACGCCCGCACACTGCTGCTGGCCGCGTTCCGCCGCGACGAGACCGTGCTCGGCCGGTACGCCGAGGGTCTCGCGGCCGGCCCCGGCGGTGTCTGGCCGCGGATCACCGACCGCGGGCAGCCGCTGGTCGAGGCCGCCTCGGTCGCGCTCGCCCTGCGGCTGACCCGGCCGCTGCTGTGGGACCGGCTGGACGACGCGGTGCGCGGGCGGACCGCCGCCTGGCTGGCGGACGCCCTCACCGCCCGGCCCTGGCCGTGCAACTGGGAACTGTTCCCGGTCACCGTCGGCGGCTTCCTCGCGGAGACCGGCCACCGCGAGGAGGCCGCCCGGGAGGCGATCGACCGCGGGCTGGAGCGGATCGAGGACTGGTACGTCGGCGACGGCTGGTACACCGACGGCGACGGCCGCAAGTTCGACTACTACAACGGCTGGGCCATGCACCTGTACACCGTCCTGCACGCCTGGCTGTCCGACGACGGCGAACTGCTCGCCCGCTACGGCCGACGGCTGTCACGCCACCTCGCCGACCACGCCAGGTTCTACGGCGGCGACGGCGCCCCGCTGCGCCAGGGCCGCTCCCTGACCTACCGGTTCGCGACGACGGCCCCGCTCTGGCTCGGCGCGCTGACCGGACACACGCCCCTGCCGGCGGGGGAGACGCGGCGCCTGGCCTCCGGCGCCCTGCGGTACTTCCTCGACGGCGGCGCGGTCGACGAGCGCGGCCTGCTGCCACTCGGCTGGCTCGGCTCCGACCCCTCTCTCGTGCAGGACTACTCGGGCCCCGCGTCCCCGTACTGGGCGAGCAAGGGCTTCCTCGGCCTGCTGCTGCCGCCCGGACACGAGGTGTGGACGGCACGGGAGGAGCAGGCACCGGCCGGCCGCGCCGACGCGGTGCACCCCCTGCCCGCCCCCAACTGGCTGCTGCAGTCGACCCGTTCGGACGGCGTGGTCCGGCTGCACAACCATGGCAGCGAGGACGTCCGGTGGGACCCGTACTACACCCGGCTCGCCTACTCGACCGCCACCGCGCCCCTGCCGGCGTACGACAACAGCGTGCTGGTCGGGGGCGATCCGGGCCGTACGGAGATCGAGCCGCTCGGCACGGGCGAGGGCTGGATCGCCTCCCGGCACACCGTGCGGGCCGGCATCACCGTCACCAGCCTGGTGGCCGTCCGGGGCGCCGTCGAGGTGCGCGCCCATCTGGTGGCCGGCGCGGCGCCGGGGACGCCGGTGCGGGTCACGGGCTGGCCCGCGGGGGAGGGCGTGCGGGCCGAACTCCTCCCGGCCGCCGGCCTGTCGGCCGAGCTGGCGGGGGTGACCGGGCCGGACGGGCCGACCCTCTTCGTGGCGCTCGCGCGCCTCACCGGGGATCCGGACGCCCCGCCCCTGGCCGAGCTGGTCTCCGTGGCCGTGCGCGAGGCCGACGGGGGCCACGAGGTGCGGGTGAGCTGGGCGGCGGGCCCGGACGCGGTCTTCCGGTTCACGGCGACGGCCGGGCGGTCCGCGGGCTCGTCCTGGTCGGTGGTACCGAGGTGAGCACCCGACGCGCCTCGCGTCAGTCCCGGCGCGCCGCCGTGGCGGCGGGCGCGGTGGCGGCGGGCGCGGTGGCGCGGCCGTCGGTCTCGCCGTCGCTCTCGCTCTCGCCCTCGCGCGGCCAGTGTTCGAGGGTGATGTGCAGGGCGTCGACCGCCTTGTCCCAGGAGG
Organism: Streptomyces sp. SID486; assembly: GCF_009865385.1. Lineage (GTDB taxonomy): Bacteria > Actinomycetota > Actinomycetes > Streptomycetales > Streptomycetaceae > Streptomyces. The sequence goes on from NZ_WWJT01000053.1 coordinate 8,266, forward strand.
CCCGCACGTCCCGGTCCGCGCCGAAGCCGCCCGCGCCCTCCAGCACGCAGTAGCCGTGGAACGTGCTGCGCAGCAGGCGCACCGCGTCCGTCAGGTCGGGTTCGGCCAGGCCGTACGCGCGCAGCATGCCGTAGGTGATCTCCGCGGTGCGGCGCAGCTCGGGGGAGTCCGCGATCAGGGACCGGTCGACGCGGATCTGGGTGGCCGCGTACCGGCCCGGGTGCTCCAGGGCGTAAGCCCGGTAGGCACCGGCGAACGCCGTCAGCGCCTCCTTGCCCGCCCGCCCGGCCACGGCCGCCGCGATCCGGTCGATCAGCTCGCCGCCCGCGTGCAGCGCCAGCCGGGTCCGCAGGTCCTGGAGGCCGCGGACGTGCGAGTACAGGCTGGCGTCCTTCACCCCGAAGCGCCGGGCCAGCGCGGAGACGCTGACGCGGTCGAAACCGACCTCGTCCGCCATCTCGGCGGCGGCCGTCACCAGCCGCTCCACGCTCAGTCCCGCCCGGGCCACCCGCCCACCTCCTTGGCTGCCTGGGGGAACCCTAAAGTACCCGGGGAGCCGTCGCGGTGGCGGGCACGGAGAAGACGAACGAGAACTCCGCGGGCTCGGCCGCCAGGTGGTACCGCGGCAGCGGACCCGGGCCGCAGGACTGGGACCCGATGCCGTGCTGGCCGTGGTCGAGGTTGACCCAGACCGTGTCACCCGGCACCAGGTCCGTGCGGTGGGCCGCCGCGTCCAGCTGCTCGGTGGTCCAGCGGCGGGCGGTGAGGAAGAACGCGGGGTCGCCCTCGACGCGCAGGCCGCCCAGCTCCGCCCAGCGGACGTCGGCCCGGGCGCCGTTCTCCTGGGGCCGGACGTACGGCGTCTGCAGCTCCTCCACGGTCGACCGCCAGCGGCCGACCGCGGCCGCCGTCCTGGTGTCCGGATACGCCTCGCCCGGACCGCCGCCGTACCACTCCACCCGCTCGGCCGCCGGCAGCCCGAAGCGGACGCCGAGGCGGGGCAGCGGGACCGTCCAGTCCCCCTCGGGCACGGTGCCGACGGTCAGCCGGAGCCGGTCTCCGTCCGACGTCCAGCGGTACACCGCCGACAGGCCCGTCCCCCGGCCGGCGGGCGCCACCCGGGTGCGGACCGTCAGGCCGTCCTCGCCGGCTTCCACCGCGTCCAGCCGGTGCTGCACCCGGTGCAGGCCCAGCCTTCGCCACAGCGGGCCGAAACGGAGGTCCGGCTGCCAGGGGGCGCCGTCGTCGTTGTCGGTGGTGGCCCGCCACACGTCCAGCCGCAGACCGCGGACGGTGACGTCACCGATGGCCCGCAGGGCGCCGGTGCGGGCGTCGAAGACGCCTGGGCCGAGCCTGAGCACCCCGTCGGCGGCGACGGGCCGTGCGATCGCCGCGGTGTACGGCGGCACACGCTTCGCCGCCGGGAGCTGGCCCCAGGCGACCACATGGCCCTGCGGCGCCCACGCGGTGCCGGCCGCGAGCACCGCGCGGACCGTCCAGTGGGCCTCGCCGGCCGGTGCGCCGGGCGGCGGCGCGGGCAG
>NZ_WWJT01000523.1 GCF_009865385.1 Streptomyces sp. SID486
ACGGGGCCGGGCCGCCGGGGCCCGGCCGACGGGGCCGCCCGTCGGACCGGGCACCCACTTTTTTGTGGGTACTTGGCAGCCCCCGCCGGGCCGGGAGAGGCTTCTGCCGAGGTCAGGGGCTGCCCGGCGAACAGACGGGAGGGGACGGCGGCAGCGCCTCAGGAGACCGCTCCGCGTGTGCGGAGCCGGTCCAGACGGCGGTGGCCCCACGCGGCGAGCGGGTCCAGCGCCGTGGCCAGGTCACGGCCGAACCCGGTGAGCGAGTACACGGTCTTCGGGGGCAGCACATCGTGCACCTCGCGGTGCACCAGGCCGTCCTCCGCCATCTCGCGCAGCGCCTGGGTCAGCACCTTCTCGCTCAACCCGGGGAGCCGGCGGCGCAGTTCGCCGGGCCGCCGCGGGCCGGACTCCAGCAGCCACAGCAGCGACGTCTTCCACTTGCCGTCGATCACGGCGACAGCGGCGGTCACGCCGCAGACGTTCGGATCCTGGGCACGGCTGCGCGTCATCGTCGTCCTCTTCCCGGGTCTCACGGCCGTCCGGCCGCTCTTCCTCGTCACACACCGGTCACCTACGGGAGTCGCAACATGTCCATCGATCCGAATCTTCCTGCCACCACCGCCACCGCCATGGCCGCCAGCACCACCACGGCCGCCAGCACCACCACGGGCACCGGCACCGGCACCGCCACGGGCGCCGGTACCGTCGGCGCCGTCACCGTCCTCGGACTCGGCCCCATGGGCCGCTCGTTGGCGGGGGCGTTCCTCGGGGCCGGGCTGCGGACCACGGTGTGGAACCGCACGCCCGGCAAGGACCGGGAGCTGACGGGGGAGGGGGCGGCCGGTGCCGCGACGGCCGAAGAGGCGGTGTCCGGCGCCGACCTGGTCGTCGTCTGCGTGGTCGACCACGACGCCTCCGACGCGATCCTGCGCCGCGACGACGTCACCCGTGCGCTGAAGGGCCGTACCGTCGTGAACCTCACCGCCGACACGCCCGACCGCGCCCGCGACAGCGCCCGGTGGGCGGCGGCGCACGGCATCGGGTACCTGGACGGGGCGATCATGACGCCGGCTCCGAGTATCGGCACCCCGGAGGCCGTCTTCCTGCACAGCGGGCCGCGCGACCTCTACGACAGGCACCGGCCGGTGCTGGAGCTGCTCGGCGGGACGCACACCCACCTGGGCGAGGAGATCGGGCGCGCGGCCACCTTCGACATCGCGCTGCTCGACATCTTCTGGACCGCGATGGCGGGCTACGCGCACGCCGTGGCGATCGCCCGGGCGGAGGGCGTCACCGCCGGGGAACTGGCCCCCTTCGCCCAGGGCATCGGCGCCATCCTGCCGCCGCTGTTCGAGCGGTTCGCGCGGGACGCCGACAGCGGTACCTACACCGGGGAGATCAATCCGGTCACCTCCGCCGTCTCCACCATGGCCCACGTCGTCGCGGTCTCCGAGTCCCACGGCATCGACGCGGGCGTGATGCGGGCCGTCGAGGGCATGGCGCGCCGCGTCATCGGCCTCGGCCACGGCGCGGACGGGTTCATCCGGGTGGCCGAGATGCTGGGCCGCCACTGACCGGTCCCCGCGCCGGCCCGCCGTCCGCACCGCGACAGCCACCGCGCAGGACGGACGGCGAGCCGCCCCCGCCGGGCACGACCGCCCGCACCCTGGCGGACCTGCGACTTGTGCCGTGGAGGACGCCGTGGAACGCTTCGGTCCGCCGGTCGTGCACGACCGCAGCGGGCGGTGACGGCCACCGGTCGTGGGCATGGCCGGCGGACAGCGACGGCCCGGCGGGCGGCGACGGTCCGGCGGGTGGTGACGGCCCGGCGGGCGGGGACGCGGACCAGGGCGCCGGGCCGCCCGGGTGACGGACGGGGAGTGGACCGATGGAGCTGGAGCTGCGGCATCTGCGGGTGCTGTGCGCGATCGCCGACGCGGGCGGTGTGGGCCGCGCTGCCGCCCAGCTGGGCTATTCGCAGCCCGCCGTGAGCACTCAACTGAGGCGCATCGAAAGCCACTTGGGTGAGCAGCTCTTCGAGCGCGGGCCCAGCGGGGTGCGCCCCACCCGGTACGGCGCCGAGGTCGTCGAACAGGCCCGGGACGTCCTGGCGCGGGCCGCCGCCATCGGGCACCGCCCGGCCCCCGAGCGCCCCCGCCGCACCCTGCGGGTGGCCGCGACCAACTCACCCATGCTCTCCGGCACGGTCTCCCGCGTCCGTGCCCGGCTGCCCGAACTCACCATCGCGGTCACCAGCGTCTACGCGTCCTCGCGGATCGTGGAGCTACTGGAGGAGGGCGCCGTGGACGCCGCCATCGCGGCCGACTACCCGGGCATGGAGCTGCGGCACTCGGCCGCCGTACGGCACCGGGGGATCGTCACCGAGCCCACGTTCGTCGCCCTCCCCGCCCGGCACCGGCTGCGGCTGAGCCCCCAGGTGCAGCTCGCCGACCTCGCCGAGGACGCCTGGTTCGTGACCCCGGACGACGGGGCCGGCTGGCCGGGGGTGTTCTACGACGCCTGCGCGGCGGCCGGGTTCGCGCCGGTCGCCGTGCACGAGTGGCTCGGCGACCAGAACCAGCTGCAGAGCATGATCGCCGACGGCCTCGGGGTGTCCTTGGTGCAGCCGACGCTGCGGCCGATCCCGCACGTCGTGGTCAAGCCGCTCGCCGGTTCCCCGCTGTGGTGCCGCTATGTGCTGGCCTGGCGGCCGGACGCCGTCACCGGCGACGTCGTGGAGACGGTGATGCGGTCCGCGGCGGACGCGTACCGCGATCTCGTCGCCCAGGCCCCGCACCTGCGCAGCTGGGCCGCGCGCACCTGGAGCGTCGCGGGGGCCTAGGGAACTGCCGGGCGCCGTCCCCCGGCAGCGGGCCACGAGCGGGCCATGCGGGGGCCGGGGTGTCGGCCGGGGGTGTTATGTGCCGGCAGTGCCATGTGCTATGTCACACGCCATTGTTGGGGCGGCCGGTGCGCTGAGACAGTGCCTCACACGCCACAACACCCCACAGTGGCGCCCCATTTCGTGGAGGAATCCCGATGCGCTATCGCTTCGCGCTGCCCGGACGCGTGCCGAGAGGCGCGGCCGGCCGTATCGCCGGCGCCGCCGCCGTCTGCGTCACGCTGGCCGGCCTGCTGTCCACGCCCGCGCTGGCGGCGCCGCAGCCGCACACCGGCACGGCCACCGCCACCCGCACCCGGCTCCCCGTGCCGTCACCGGCCACCGCCACCACCGCGGCCACCGAGCTGCCCGCGCCCCGGGCCGAGCGGCTCCGGCCCGTGCAACTCCCGCCCCTGAGCCCGGTGTCCGCAAGGCCGCCCCGCACTGCCGTCAGGGCGGCCTCCTGCACCCCGGCCGACTTCGGCGGCCGCACCGGCTCCGCCCTGGTCTCCTACGTCAAGGCCGCGACCCCGGACTGCGTCAACACCCTCTTCTCGGTGACCGGCACCGACGCGCGCGACATCTTCCGCCAGGCCCAGATGCTGACCGTCGCGAACGCGTTCACCGCCACGGCCGGGCAGTACCGCGGCGACAACTCGGGCAGCCTGCTGCAGCTCGTCCTCTTCCTGCGCGCCGGCTACTACGTGCAGTTCAACCACGCCGGGGACGTGGGCCCGTACACCTCCCGCCTCACCACCGCCGTCACGAGCGGCATGGACGCCTTCTTCGCCCGCTCCCACTCCCGCGACGTCACGGCGGCCAACGGCGACATCCTCGGCGAGACCGTGATCCTCACCGACAGTGCCGACCAGCAGGGCCGCTACCTGTACGTCTACCGGCGGCTGCTGAACGCCTACGACAGCTCGTACGACTCGGTGGACAGCATGATCAGGGCCGTCAACGACGTCTACACACCGCTGTGGCGCGGCAACTGGAACCCGGACTACGTGCGGGCGGTGGCGGCCGACCCGCGCGTCATCGACACCCTCTACGACTTCGCGCTGGCCAACACCGACCAGCTCGGCACCGGCCTGGCCTTCCTGGACTCCAACGCCGGCATGAACGTCGCCCGTTACCTGGAGCACCCCGAACTGCGGGACATCGTGCAGCCCTTGACCAAGGATCTGCTGGACGCGACCGGCATCACCGGCCCGACGGCCGGGCTGTGGGTGGCGGTGGCCACGCAGGCCGCCTACTACGCCGCCGTCGACTGCGCGTACTACGACGTCTGCGACCTGCCGCAGAAACTCGACCGGGCCGTGCTGCCCGTCACGCACCGCTGCGACGCGAACGTCACCGTCCGCGCCCAGGCGCTGACCTCCGCCGACCTCGACGCCGCCTGCGGCAGTGTGCTCCGCCAGGACGCCTACTTCCGCCGGATCGTGCAGGCCGGCGGTGCGATACCCGGCCAGTACGCCGGCACCCTCCGGCTGGTGGTCTTCGCGAGCCGGGCCGACTACCAGATGTACGCGGGGGCCATGTACGGCATCAGCACCGACAACGGCGGCATGACCCTGGGCGGAGACCCGTCGGACCCGGCCAACCAGTCCATGTCGATCATGTACCAGAAGGACACCGACGACGGCTTCCCGGCCCGGATCTGGAACCTCAACCACGAGTACACGCACTTCCTGGACGCCCGTGACGACATGAAGGGCGACTTCGGGCAGCAGATCTCCGTGCCGGACGTGTGGTGGATCGAGGGTCTCGCCGAGTACGTCTCCTACGGCTACCGGGGCCTCGCCGACGACCAGGCGGTCCAGGAGGCGGGGAGGCACACGTACCGGCTGAGCACCCTGTTCGAGAGCACCTACGACAACAGCGACACGACCCGCGTCTATCCCTGGGGCTACCTCGCCGTGCGCTACATGACCGAGCGGCACCCCGACGACGTCCAGCGCATGCTCGCCCGCTTCCGCACCGGCGACTACGCCGGCGGATACGCCGTCTACCACGACGGCATCGGCACCCGCTACGACGCCGACTTCGACCAGTGGCTCACGGCGTGTGCCGCGGGCGCCTGCGCCGGGCCGGCCGCGGCCTGAGCGCACCCGCGCACCCGCGCACCCGCGCACCGGCGGGACGGCCGCCGACCGGGAACCCCCGGCCGGCGGCCGTACCCGTACGCGCGGGATCAGACCGCGGTCGCGGGGTACGTCGGGTACTCGACGCCCGAGACGTGCTGGACGACCCGCACGACCTGGCAGGAGTAGCCGAACTCGTTGTCGTACCAGAGGTAGAGGATCGCGTTGTCGCCGTCGACCTTGAGCGCGCCGGCGTCCACGATCGAGGCGTGCCGCGAGCCGATGAAGTCGCTGGAGACCGCGTCGGGAGCGGTGGTGAAGTCGATCTGGCGCTTCAGCGGCGAGGTCAGCGAGATCTCGCGCAGGTAGTCGTGGACCTCCTCGCGGCTGGTCTCGCGGGCCAGCTGGAGGTTGAGGATGGCGATCGACACGTCCGGCACCGGGACGCGGATCGAGCTGCCGCTGATCTTCGCCTTGAGGTCGGGCAGCGCCTTGGCGACGGCGGAGGCGGCGCCGGTCTCGGTGATGACCATGTTGAGCGGCGCGGAGCGGCCCCGGCGCTCGGACTTGTGGTAGTTGTCCAGCAGGTTCTGGTCGTTGGTGAACGAGTGGACCGTCTCCACGTGGCCGCGCAGCACTCCGTACTCGTCGTCCATCGCCTTCAGCGGCGGGACGATGGCGTTGGTGGTGCAGGAGGCGCAGGACAGGATCTGCTCGTCCGGCTTGACGGTGTCGTGGTTGACGCCGTGCACGATGTTCGGGACGTCGCCCTTGCCCGGCGCGGTCAGCACGACCTTCTCGATGCCGGGGCGCAGGTGCTTGGACAGGCCCTCGCGGTCACGCCACTTGCCGGTGTTGTCGATGAGGATGGCGTTGCGGATGCCGTACTCGGTGTAGTCCACGTGCGACGGGTCGTCGGCGTAGATCACCTTGATCTCGTTGCCGTTGGCGAGGATCGTGCTGCTGTCCTCGTCGACGGTGATCGTGCCCTGGAACTGGCCGTGGATGGAGTCGCGGCGCAGCAGCGAGGCCCGCTTGACGATGTCCTGCGCACCTCCGCCGCGCACGACGATGGCGCGCAGCCTGAGGCCGTTGCCGGAGCCGGCCTTCTCGATCAGCAGGCGGGCGACGAGGCGGCCGATCCGGCCGAAGCCGTACAGCACGACGTCGCGCGGTTCCCGGCGCTCGATCTTGCCGTCGCCTGTGGCGCCGGCGACCGCCTCGGCCGTGAACTCCTCCACGCTCAGCCCGCGCTCGTCGGCCTTGTGCATGGTCGCCAGCATGCCGAGGTCGATCTGGGACGGCCCGAGGTCCAGCGCGGTCAGGGCCTTCAGGAACGGCATCGTCTCGGTGACGGACAGCTCGGCGCCGGCGATCTGCCGGGCGAAGCGGTGCGTCTTCAGGATGCTGACCACCGACTTGTTCACCAGGGAGCGGCTGTGCAGCAGGACGGTCACGTCCCGCTCGCGGTGCAGCTTCCCGATGAGCGGGATCATCGACTCCGCGATCTCCTCGCGGGTCTTCCAGTTGGTGAACGAGTCGTCGTTGACAGTCACGGATCCATCTTTCGAGCTAGGCAGCGCTCATATGGTAACCACACTGCTCCGACGGGCTCACAGCCCCCTCCCGCTGGACGAATCGTCCGCGAATGAGTGAATTACCCCCGGGGAGTGGCCGGACCCGCCGACCGCCGGGAGTGGAACCGGATCCTGCCGCGATGACATGATCGGACTGACTCCGACGGGGGAGAGGCCGCCGATGAGACTGCACACACACGAGTGGGGCTCCGGCGACCGGACCGCCGTCCTGGTGCACGGGATCATGTCGGACCACCGCACCTGGCACCGGGTCGCTCCCGTCCTGGCGGACAAGGGGTACCGGGTCGTCGGCGTGGACCTGCGGGGCCACGGCGCGAGCGGCTGGGGCGAGTACACCCCCGAGGCGTGGGCCGACGACCTCGTCGAGACGCTGCCGGCCGGCCCGGAGCTGGTGCTCGGTCACTCGCTCGGGGCAATGGCGCTGGCCGGCGCCGTCGAACGGCTGGCACCCGCCCGGGCGGTCTACTGCGACCCGGCCTGGGACATGCGCGAGAAACTGGTCGAGGCCTCCGCCTACTTCACCGTCTTCAAGACCGCGCACCGCGCGATGATCAGCAGCCTCAACCCGCGCTGGGACGACGACGACCTGGACATCGAGCTGGCCACGCTCGCCACCTGGGACCCCGCCACGGCCCGCGTCCTGCCGGGCATCTACGCGGTCAGCCGGACACCGGCGCGCCCGGTGGTGCCCTCGCTGGTGGTGCTGGCCGGCGCGGGCGAACTCGTGCGGCCGGGCCTCGGAGCGGAGTTGGTGCGCCGCGGCTTCGAGGTCCGAACGGTCGAGGGGGCCGGACACAGCCTCTTCCGGGACGACTTCGCGGGCTTCATGGGCGCGCTCGACGGCTGGATCTGAGAGACAGCGGCGCCCCCCTGGGCGGGGGAGCGCGACGCCCCCCCGGGGGGCGCCGGGCGTCGGCGGACGGTCAGCGCGGGTTGAAGACCACGCTGGCGAAACGGGCGCTCTCCGGCGCGGACCGGCCCGGGGCCAGGCGCCGCGCGGACCCCTTGCACTTCTTCTGCGTGTAGACGACGAGCGGCTTCTTCGTTCCGTTGCGGGCGCCGCGCGCCTCCTGGGCCATGTCGAAGCACCTGCCGTCCGGCGGGCTGTCGATGGCGTACGCCTTGCCCTTCGGTCCGATCCAGGTGAACGTGCCGTCGGCGGCGAGCGCGGAACCGGTGGCGGTGGTCAGGGTGAGGGCGAGACCGCCGAGTACGGCGGCCAGCGGGCGGTACAGACGCATGGGTGTGTCCTTCGTGAGCGGATGTCGCGTCCGTAATGTCCCATCTCCGCCCGGTGTGGTCCCGGTGCCGACACGGGGTATGTCCACCGTCCGGGCGACCGGCGCGGCGGCGGGGCGGGCGCGTGGCACGGGCCCGCCCCGCCGGCCGCTGTGCGAAGGCCGGGAATCGGGGTAGACGAGGGGACGCCCGAGGAAAGGACCCGTCCCATGACGACCTATGTGATCAGCGTCCCCGGCACCTTCACCGCCGGGGCCGAGCCGGACACCCGGAACCGGCTGGCCCGGGCGCTGCGCCCCGCCGACCCGCACGGCACCCGGATGGGCAACGCCGAGGACCTGGACGTGCTCAGCGTCAACGAGGACAACACCTTCACCCTCCGTCTGACGGTCGACGCGGACACCGGCCCGCACGCCGAGGAGGAGGCGCGCCGGCTCGCGGACGCCGCTCTCCGGGACGCGGGACTGGACGAACGGAGCGCGCCGCTCGGACCCGCGGTGATCACCGGCATCGACTCCGAGATCCACTGACCCGCGGGGCACGAACACCGCATGATCCACTGACCCGTGGGGCACGAACACCGCATATAGGTAAAATCGAGGCGTTTGGCGAACACTCAGGCGGCCGGCCCCCGGAAGCCACCGCCCTGCCGGAAGTGACCGATGCCCCGCAAGCGCTCCATGGACGAAGGCGACGAGCTGCTGGCCCGTCTCGGTTCGCTCACCGCCCAGGCACGCCAGCGGGCGGAGCTGCAGCGCACCCAGGTGGAGCTGGCCATCGCCTTGCAGCGGGGCATGCTCCCGCGGGACCTGCCCGCCGCGCCGGGCCTCCACCTGGCCGTGCGGTACACCCCCGCCAACCTCGGTCTCAACGTCGGCGGCGACTGGTACGACGCCTTCGACCTGCCGGACGGCCGGATCGGGCTGGCCATCGGTGACGTGCAGGGTCACAACATCGAGGCCGCGGCCTTCATGGGCCAGGTCCGCGCCGGACTGCGGGCGCTCGCCTCGGTCACCGGCGAACCGGGCGAGCTGCTGTCCCGCACCAACGAACTGCTGCTCTCGCTGGGCAACGAGCTGTTCGCCACCTGCATCTTCATGCGGCTCGACCCGGCCACCGGAGTGCTGGAGAGCGCCCGGGCCGGCCACATCCCGTTCGTGTGGGCCACGGCGGACGGGAAGTCCGGCGTCGTCGACGACGAGGGAGGACCGCCGCTCGGCATCGAGCGGGGCGTCGAGTTCCCGGTGACCCGGCACCGGCTCACCACCGGCGGGGTGTTCGTCCTGCTCACCGACGGCGTGGTGGAGGGGCCGTCGCTGAACATCGAGGACGGCCTCGACCAGGTGGTGCGGCTCGCGGGTATCGCCGCCGTCGCCGGGCTGGCGATCCATTCGCTCGCCGCGGCCGTCATCAAGGGCGCGGAGAGCGTCGGACACGACGACGACGCCGCCGTGCTGGTCGTCGGCCTCGACGAACCGTGCACCTCGCCCGCTATTCGGCCGTAGGGCCGGCTGGGGGCGCTCCTGGCGCGGTTCGGCGATCGGGCCGGCTGGGGTCGCTCCTCGCGCGCGGTTCGGCGGTAGGGCCGGCTGGGGTCGCTCTTCGCGCGCGGTTCGGCGGTAGGGCCGGCTGGGGGCGCTCTTCGCGCGTGGTCCGGCGGTAGGGCCGGTGGGGGTCGCTCCTCGCCCGCGATCCGGCCGTAGGGCCGCGCCCCTCGCCCGCGATTGAGCCGACAGGCCGGACGGGAGCGCTCCTCGCCTCGCCGACCCGCGGCCATCGGTGTGAGATGGCTCTGTGGTGGCTATCGAAGAGCTGCGCCGGCCGGGCGGTCAGGTCGCCCGGATACTGGCCGTCGCCGCCTGCTACTACGCGGCGGCCCGGCTCGGCCTCATCCGCGAGCTGACCGTCGAGGGTGCCGTGGTCACCCCGATCTGGCCGGCGAGCGGCGTCGCCGTGGCCGCCCTGCTGGTCCTCGGGCTGCGCTGCTGGCCCGGCATCGTGCTGGGCGCCTTCTTCTCCGTCCTGTCCCTCACCACGCCCGACGTCTGGGTGCTCTTCGTCCTCTTCGGCAACACCGCCGCGCCGGTGTGCGCGGCGGTGTTGCTGCGCAGGGCCGGGTTCAGCACCGACCTCGGCCGGCTGCGTGACGGCCTCGCCCTGACCTTCCTGGCCGCGCTGACCGCCACGCTGATCAGTGCCACCGTCGGCGTCGGCACCCTCGTCCTCACGGGCAGCCTGGCCGCCGACGGCTTCTGGCCCGTCTGGCTGGCCTGGTGGGTGGGCGACGCGATGGGGGTCCTGATCGTCACCCCGCTGCTGCTCATACTCCACCGGGCGCGCCGGCCGCTGCCCCTGGGCCGCTGGAAGGAGGCGACCGCGCTGGCCGTCGTCACCTGCCTCCTGGTACCGCTGTCCGCCTACAGCTCGCTCAGCCTGCTCTTCCTGGTGTACCCGCTCATCATCTGGGCGGCCCTGCGCTTCCAGCTGCTGGGCAGTGTGCTGTGCGTGCTGTTCACCTCCGTGACGGCCACCGTCGCCGCCACGGACGGCCTCGGGGCCTTCGCCGACCTGAGCCGCGTCGAGGTGATGATGAAACTCCAGGCGTTCAACGGCACCATGGCCCTCACCGCGCTGCTGCTGTCCGCCGTGATCACCGAGCAGCGCATCACCCGGCGCTCGGTGGAGAAGGCGTGCCAGGAACTGGTGGAGGTACTCGAACACCTCACCGCCGGCGACGCCCCGCCGCCCCGGCCGCACACGGCGGCCGAGGACGACGCCGAGGACCGCCCGTGGCCGACGGGCGCCCCGTGAGCCCGCCGCGGGTTCGACGGGCGTGTC
>NZ_WWJT01000524.1 GCF_009865385.1 Streptomyces sp. SID486
GGCCCCGCCCTCAGCCCGTCTCGGCGGCACCGGCCGTGCCGGGGTTCGCCGGCCGGGCGGGTCGCTGCCGAGGGGTGGTGACTCGCATACGGGTCCCTGGACGGTCGGGCGGACGGAGACGGGTCCAACGTCCCATGGTCCCGTGTGCCGCCGGGAACTCCGCCACCCGAAGCGGTGATAAGTCGTACCGCCGGGCGGGCCGGCCCCGGTGGTGCTCACCGGGCCCGCCACGTGAACCGGCCCCGCCCTGTGAACGGGCCCGCCCCGTGAACCGGCCCGCCCCGTGAACCGGCCTCACCCCGTCAACCGGCCCAACACGTGAACCGGTTCCGTCGCGTGAGCCGGCCCCGCCCCGTGAACCGGGGCCGCGGGGGGCGCGGCGGGTCACTTCCGTACGGTGTGCTCGAGTGCCGCGAGCCCGTCCGTGTAGATGCCGTGAAAGAGTGCCTCGGCCTCGCCGTCGCCGACCCCGGCCGGGACGAACGTCCCGGACCACTCCACCCGGGACGCGCCGGGGGTGCCGGGCACCTCGTGCACGGTGAGCGTGGACAGGTAGCCGGCGACCGGGAACGGAGCCTGTTCGATGGCGTAGGAGTAGGTACGGGCGGCGTGGTCGAAGGACCGGAGGCGTTCGACGATGGTGCCGCCGTCCTGGTTCGTCAGACGGCGGACCCTGCCGCCTTCGGTCAGCTCGCTCCGGGTGATGTAGGGGAGCCAGTCGGGCAGCGAGCCGAATCCGCCGATCAGTTCCCAGACGGCGTCGGGGGACACGGGCAGGTCGATGGATGCGGTGGTGGAAGCCATGGGGCCGTTCCTCGGTTGCGGTCGGGGGTCAGACGGCGGGGGTGGGGACGGGGGCGTCGGCGGCTATGAGCTTCTCCTCGCGCAGGGCGCTCCAGAAGGCGGCCGGCACGCTCTCGCCGAGCGCGGCGACGTCCTCGGCGATGCGGCTGGGCCGGGTGGCGCCCGGTACGACGGCCGCCGTCGCGGGGTGGGCCAGGGCGAACTGGAGGGCGGCCGCCTTGATGCTCACGCCGTGCTCGGCGGCGAGGGCCTTGAGCCGTTCGACCTTGGCGAGGATGCCGGCAGGCGCCTTCTGGTACTCGAAGTGCCGGCCGCCGGCGAGGACGCCCGAGCTGTACGGCCCGCCGACGACCATGTCGACGCCGTTCGCGGTGGCGGCCGGGAGCAGGCGCTGCAGCGACCGCTCGTGGTCGAGCAGCGTGTAGCGGCCGGCGAGGAGGAACGCGTCGGGCCGCGGCTCGTCGAGGTCGAGGGTCAGCTCGATGGGCTCCACGCGGTTGACGCCCAGGCCCCAGCCCTTGATCACACCCTCGTCGCGGAGCCGCTGCAGGACCCGGAATGCGCCGGTGCGGGCGCTTTCGTAGACGGCGAGCCACTGGTCGCCGTGGAAGTCCTGGGCGACGTCGTGCACCCAGACGATGTCGAGGCGGTCGGTCCGCAGGCGCCGCAGGCTGTCCTCGATGGAGCGCAGGGTGGCGTCCGCGGTGTAGTCGTCGACCATCTTGTGGGGGCGGCCGTGCTCGAAGAGTCCGCCCTTCTCGCCCAGGTCCCGCGCGGCGGGGTCCTCCGGTTCGTCGAGGACGACCCGGCCGACCTTGGTGCTGAGCACGTACGCGTCACGCGGCCGGTCCGCCAGCACCTCGCCGAGACGCATCTCGGACAGGCCCGCGCCGTAGAAGGGGGCGGTGTCGAAGTAGCGGACGCCCGCGTCCCAGGCGGCCTCGACGGTGGCGGCGGCCTCCTCGTCGGGGATCGCGCGGAACATGTTGCCGAGCGGTGCGGTGCCGAAGCCCAGGGGAGCCGGGAGCAGGGACTTGATACCCATGGAGAAGATCCTTCTGTGGTACGTGTCGCGGAGTTCGTGCGGTTCTGTTCGCCTCCGCGGCTCTTGCTCCCACCACGCTAGGATCGGAACATCAGACTGTCCAAGACTTACTTGGACAGAGTTGAGTCCTGGAGAGTCTTACGTGCTTGACCTGCGACAACTCCGATACTTCGTGACCGTGGCCGAGGAGGAGCACGTCGGCCGGGCCGCCGAGCGGCTGCACATCTCGCAGTCGCCGCTGAGCCGGCAGATCGCCCAGCTGGAGAAGAACCTCGGCCTGACCCTGTTCGAACGCACCCAGCAGCGCATCCGCCTCACGTCCGACGGCCGGATCTTCCTCTCGGAGGCACAGGCGCTGCTGCGGCACGCCGCCCGCCTGGAGAACCTCGGCCGGCGCCTGGGCCGTGGCGAGGAGGGCGGCCTGTGCGTGGGATACGTCGGCGACGCCATGCACACCGGCGTGCTGCCCGGCGCGCTGCGCGCCCTGCACGACGAACGGCCCGGCATACACGTCGCCCTGTACGACTTGCCGGCGGCGGAGCAGTTCGAGGGCCTGCGCCAGCGGAGCCTGGACATCGCGCTCGTCCCGCAGGCGCCCCCGGAGGACGATCCGGACCTGCGCTGCGCGCTGCTGCTGGAGGATCCGCTGCGTCTGGCCCTGCCGGCCGGACACCCGCTGACCGAGCGGTCCGAGATCCGGCCCGCCGACCTGGACGGACAGGCGTGGATCGCCGTCGAGGACAACCGGACCCCGGACTGGCGTGACGCCTTCGTCGCCGCCTGCGCCACGGCCGGCTTCACCCCCGACATCCGGCTCGAAGCGCCCGGGCCGCTCACCGCGCTCGGCCTGGTCGCGTCCGGTCTGGGCTGCGCCCTGGTCCAGGAGAGCATGTCGCGCACCACCGTGCCCGGGGCCGACGTGCGCGAACTGCCCTGGCTCGACGCGTCGGTACGCCTGTGGGCCGCCTGGCACCGCACCGACCTGCGTCCCGTCGTCGCGTCGTTCCGCGCGACCGTGCTCGGCACCCGGGAGAACCGGCCGTGACCTCCTCCCCCGGCGGGCGACGGACGGCGTACAACTGCTGAGTCTCTTCGTGAGACTCTCTATCATCGAGGGCATGAAACGAACGTCGTTCGCCAACTGGCCGTGCTCCATCGCGCGGACCCTCGATCTGCTGGGTGACCACTGGACGCCCCTCGTCGTGCGGGAGGCGTTCTACGGCATCCGCCGCTTCGACGACTTCCAGCGGGAACTGGGGATCGCGCGCAACACCCTGACCGACCGGCTGCACCGCCTGGTGGACGAGGGGGTGCTGGCGAAGCGGCTCTACGAAAGCGAGCCGCCGCGCTACGACTACGTCCTCACGGAGAAGGGGCGCGACCTGTTCACCGTCCTGGCCACGATGTCCAGGTGGGGCGACCGCTGGCTGGCCGGCGAGGAGGGCGTCCCGGTCGTGTTCCACCACGAGGCGTGCGGCCACGACACCGCGGCCGAGGTGGTGTGCTCCCAGTGCCGGCGGCCGCTCGCCGCCGAGGAGACGTCGATGCGGATGGGACCCGGCTATCCCGAGCGGCTCAGGCGGCGGCCGGACGTACGACGCCGGTTCGGGACCGCCTGACCCCCGCCCTCCCCCACCACCCCGTCACCAGCGCCCTTGACAGCTAAGTCTCATGAAGCAACCCTGGTGGTCACATCGGTCGATCGGCGAGGAGGCTGACGGACGTGGAGTGGACGGGCGCGCGCTACGCGGACAGACCCACGGTGGAGGTGCGGACCTGGATCGACGCCCCACCGGACCGGGTGTGGCAGCTGGTCAGCGACATCACCCTGATGCCGGCCCTGAGCGAGGAGCTCAGGTCCGTCCACTGGCTCGACGGTGCGGACGCACCGGCCGTGGGCGCCAGGTTCGTGGGCCACAGCAGGCACGAGGCGCTCGGCGAGTGGTCGACGACGTCACATGTGGTCGAGTGCGAACCGGGCCGCGTCCTCGCCTGGGCGGTGCAGGACCCCGACGAGCCCGCGGCCCTGTGGCGCTTCCGGCTGCGGCCCGAGAACGGCGGGACGGAGCTGTCGGAGTGGATGCAGCTGGGCCCCGGGCGCTCCGGACTGTCCTTCGCGATCGACCGGATGCCGGACAAGGAACAGAAGATCGTCTTCGTGCGGCTGCGCGAGTTCGAGCGCAGCATCACGGCGACGCTGGAGCACATCAAGCAGCGGGCGGAGGCGTGATGCGCACCGCCACCACGGTCGAGGCGTCGGGCGGCGAGAGCTGGTCCGGAACGGCGGACTTCGTCGTCGAGGCGGAGAAGCTGGGCCTGGACATCTGCTGGGTCGCCGAGGCGTGGGGCTCCGACGCACCCGCCGCCCTCGGCTACTACGCCGCGCTCACCGACCGGATGCTCCTCGGATCCGGTGTCATCCAGCTGGGCACCCGCACCCCGGCGGCCGTCGCGCAGACCGCCGTCACCCTGTCCAACCTCTCCGGGGGACGCTTCGTGCTCGGCCTCGGAGCCTCGGGCCCGCAAGTGATGGAGGGGTTGCACGGGGTGCCGTTCGCCCGGCCGCTGCGCCGTATGCGGGAGACCGTCGAGATCGTCCGGCAGGTGCTCGACGGCGGCAAGCTCGCCTACTCCGGAACGGAGTTCACCATCCCGCTGCGCGGCAGCGAAGCGGTTCCCATGCGGCTGTCGACGCGGGCCGAGCACCGGATCCCCCTGTACCTGGCCGCGCTGTCACCCGCGATGCTGCGTCTCACCGGAGAGGTCGCCGACGGCTGGCTGGGAACCAGCTTCGTGCCCGAGGGCGCGGCCGGCGCCTACTTCGCCCACCTCGACGAGGGCCTGGCCCGGGCCGGCAGGACGAGGGGCGACCTGGACGTCTGTCAGGGCGCCGAGGTCGCCTTCGCGCCCGACGAGGAGGCGCTCGGCGCGATGACCGCCCGGCGCAGGAAGGAACTGGCCTTCAGCCTCGGGGGTATGGGCTCGGCGTCCACGAACTTCTACAACAACGCCTACAGCCGCCAGGGCTGGGCCGACGTCGCCGCAGAGGTACGCGAGCGGTGGCAGGCGGGTGACCGGGACGGTGCCACGGCCCTGGTGACCGACGACATGGTGCTGGGCACCACGCTGATCGGCACCGAGGCCATGGTGCGCGAACGGCTCCGGGTGTGGCGGGCCGCCGGCGTCGACACCGTACGGCTGTACCCGGCCGGTGACACCCTGGAGGCCCGCCTCGCCACTCTGGCCAGGGCGATCGAGCTGGTGCGCGAGGTCGAGGACACCCCCTGAGCCGGACCGCTCTGCGGCGAGACCGGCCGAGCCCCGCCGGGCCACGGCAGCGGGGTCGCGGCAGGGCGGGACGCCGGTCCCGCCGGGGCCGGCCGGCTCGGTGGGTCCGAGCCGGCCGGCGCCGGCGTTCAGACCGTCACCGGCCGGTCACCAGCCGACGGCGACCAGCAGCCACTGCGGGTCGCCGTGGGAGATGAAGGAGGACTGGCCCGCGACGTCGTCGTAGGGAAAGCCGTACGCGAGGTGGTTGAGGGCGTTGTCGTGCCAGAACCTGGCGTAGTAGTTCGCGGGTGCCGCCTTGTAGTACTGGGCGGGGTCGCCCTGCTGGGAGGCCGGCAGCGTGGCCACATGGCGGTTGAGGGCGGCGCACATGTCGGGGGCGGCGGCCAGGGAGGCGGCACATCCGAAGATGTCCGAGGTGGCCGCGTCGACACCGACGGACTGGGCGTAGGCCGTGAAGTAGCCGGAGTTGGCGCCGCCCGCGCGGAAGCTCGGGTCGCTGCCGGGCGCGATGATCCGGTACGGCGCCTGTGTCCGGGCCAGTACCTTGAACTGGTCCGGCACCGCGTCGGTGAAGCGCTGGAAGGTGGTCGCGCGGTCCTCGGCGAACGTCTGCCTGTTCTCGCCGACCTCGACGTCGTAGCCGTCCTTGGCGTGCAGGCGCATGGCCAGCTTGAGACCGAAGGCGTCGACGCGGGTGGTGTTGCCGTTGAAGACGTTGTTGCCGACGGTGAACTCGATGAAGTCGTAGTAGGGGCTGTCGGGTGAGCCGAGGTGGAAGTACATGCGGCCCGCGGAGTTCGCCGGCATGTCGAGATAGGGCTGCTCGGCGATGGAGTGGACCTGCCCGTTGAAGCTCCAGTACACCTGGCTGTCGGGGTACTTGCCGTTGGTGCGGTTGAGGATCTTCACCTCGACGGCGTTGCTCGCGGGCGGGATGTCGCCGGTGCTGCCCCAGAAGTCGTCCGGCGGGGTGGTGGTGCCGCCGGGGCCGTAGACCTGGAACTCCCAGAGGGAGTAGCCGTACTGGGTGGCTCGCGTGGTCCCGAGGACCCGCACGTAGCGGCCGCTGCCGGTGACCGCGAGGTTCTGGGTGCCTCCGGTGGCCGTGCTGGTGGAGTAGCGGGTGGTCCAGTTCTGCGCGTCGGTGGACGTCTGGATCTGGAACGCCTTGGCGTAGGCGGCCTCCCAGGCCAGGGTGACGCGGCTGAGCTGCTGGGTGGAGCCGAGGTCCACCTGGAGCCACTGGGGATCGGCGAAGGCGGAGGACCAGCGGGTTCCGGAGTTGCCGTCGACCGCGGCGCCCGCGGGGAACGTCCCGTTCTCCACCGAGGACGCCGTGGCGGGCCGCCCCTGGGAGAGGAACTGGTCGGCGGCCCGTGCGGGCGACGGTGTCAGCGCGGCGAAACAGGCCGCCAGCAGGATGACGGCCAGGGCGAGCGCGGTGCGGGAGCGGGCGGTGGCGAGGGGTGGTCGGGATGCGGGTGGTCCGGCGGGTATCGGCATGCGAGGTCTCCTCAAGCCGGGTCGGCGTGCGGGGGTGCGGGAGCAACAGCAGGCGTGAGAGCGCTCTCTCCGGGTTGTAGTCCCACCCGTGCCCGGCGTCAACAACTGAACCCGAAATCACCGGAGTTCGCCTCCGGGGTGACCGCTCCGAGGCAGTCCGTTCGAGCCCTGATCGCCGAGGGGGCCCGCCTGGCCCCGTCCTTTCACCACTTGACGCACACCACAGGGCCGGCCGAGCGCGGAAGCCGGCCGGGGAGGGCCAGGACGGTGGCCGAGCGGCGGCCTGGCCGGTGTCGGGGCGGGGAGACCCCAGGCGGCGGCCGAGCGGGAGCCTGGCCGGTGTCCGGGCGGGAAGGCCCCGGACGGTGGCCGAGCGGGAGCCTGGCCGGTGTCCGGGCGGGAAGGCCCCGGGCGGTGGCCGAGCCGGAGCCTGGCCCGTGTCCGGGTGGGGAGGCGGCGGGCGGCCGTGTGCGGTGGGCGTGTGCGGGGACGGGAGTCCGCCGTCGGGGGGGCGGCGCGTGGTCAGACGGCTTGGAAGACGAGGGCCGCGTTCTGTCCGCCGAAGCCGAACGACGTGCTCAGCACGGTGTCCATCCGGCAGGCACGGGGGGCCTTCGTGACGATGTCCAGGTCGATGCCGGGTTCCGGTGTGTCGAGGTTGGCGGTCGGGTGAACGCTCTGGTGCTGGAGCGACAGGACGCACACGGCGGCTTCGACGGCACCCGCGGCCCCCAGGGAGTGGCCGAGGACGCTCTTGGTCGCGGTGACCGGCGGCGGTTGCCGGAAGACGCGGTGCAGCACGGCGGCCTCCGTGCGGTCGTTCAGCGGTGTCGACGTCGCGTGCGCGTTGACGTGGTGGACGTCGCCGGGTGCCAGGCCGGCCTCCGCCAGCGCCTGCCGCACCGCGCCTGCGGCACCCTCGCCCTCGGGATGCGGGCTGGTGGGGTGGTACGCGTCGCTGGTGGCGCCGAACCCGGACAGCAGTGCTCTGGCCCTGCCGCCGCGGGCGCGTGCGTGCGCCGCCCGTTCCAGTACGAGCACGCCCGCGGCCTCCGCTAGGACGAAGCCGTCCCGGCCCGTGTCGAAGGGACGGGACGCGCCCTGCGGGTCGTGGCAGCGGGTGGACAGCGCGCCCAGTTTCCAGAAGCCCGCGCTGGACAGCGGCCCGCAGGCGCTCTCGGCGCCCCCGACCAGCACGATGTCGCACATGCCGCCCAGCAGGAGCTGCCGGCCGACGCCGATCGCGGTCGCACCGGACGCGCAGGCGGTGCTGACACCGAGCCCCGGCCCCTTGGCGCCCACGTCGGCGGCGACCTCACCGGCGGCCATGTTCGGCAGGGCCCGCGGGACCGTGGTGGGCGAGATCTTCTGGTACGTGCCCGAGGCCAGACAGCCCGCGGTGCGCAGGTCGGTGTCACGGCTGCTGCTGCCCACCCCGATGACCACGCCGACGCGTTCGCCCGCCCACTCCCCCGGTGTGAGACCGGCGTCCCGGACGGCCTCCCGTGCGGCGATGACGGCGAGGTGGATGAAACGGTCGGTGCGCCAGCGCAGCCCGCGGCCGAGGGCCGCCGCGAGTTCCCCGTCCCCGACCCGGCAGCTGAAATCCACGGGCAGGCCCGCGAGGCCGGGGTCGGTGGCGGCCGTCGGTGCCCCGGCGCACAGGCGCTGCCAGGTCGCGGCGGCGCCGACCCCTGCCGGGGTGACCAGACCGATGCCGGTGACAACGGTCTGGGCCCCCTTCATGTGTCCGCGCCCGCCGGTGCGGCGGCCAGAGTGCGCAGGACGGCTCGGGCGGACTCGTCGGCGAACCGCGCGACGTAGTCGGCCACCGCGGCGACGGTGACCCCGGGCCCCACCGGCATCGTGTCGTCCGTGAGGGGGACCTCGATACCGGTCTCCTCCTCGACCACGACGAGCAGTTCCGCCAGGGCGATCGAGTCCAGACCCAGCTCCTGCAGATTGCTGTCGGGGCTCAACTGCTCCGGATCCATCTCGAAATGGCGGACGATGAGCCGCATGAGCGTGTCGGCGAACAGTTGGTCGGCCAAGGACTGCTCCCGGGGAGGAAAAGAAGTGGTGAGGCGGACGGACAGCCAGCAAAGCGCACGCGCGGCGACGCGGTCGACGAAGGGCGGGCGCGTGTCGGCGAACAATGACCGTGTGGTCTACGGCGACCCGCTCGGCGCTCCGCTCGTTTCCTGGTGTGCCTCGGTGCGGGCGATCTCCCGCCGGGTGCGAGCGGGCGGGCTCTCGCGGGGTGCGGAGCGACCGATTTCCCGGCGGCGTGCGGAACGGCCGACCTCCCCGGCGGCGTGCGGAGTGGCCGACTTCCCGACGGCGTACGGAGTGGCCGACTTCCCGACGGCGTACGGAGTGGCCGACTTCCCGACGGCGTACGGAGTGGCCGACTTCCAGGCGGCGTACGGAGTGGCCGACTTCCAGGCGGCGTACGGAACGGGCGATGTGCCCGGGGGTGCGGGACGGGCGCCGGGAAGGCGCGGCAGCCCCCGCCTGACGGTCGGCGCTGCGACGGCGCCCTCCCCACCCCTCGGCCGGCCGGAAAGGCCCGCGCACAAGGCCCGACGGCTCGGCTCCGGCGCCCGCCCGGCGGCTTCTCGTTCCCCGCGTCCTGCGCGCACCCGCGTGAAAACCCGGGACATCCGTTCCGCGTCCCGCCCGTCATGTGCGCTGTTCAGCAGAATGAGCGGGATGCCGTGGCGATCACCGGAACGAGCGGGTCGTCGTGGCGACCGGATCCCCGGGGCGTCTGCGGCAGGCCGAGGAACGACGGGCGGGACCTGAATGGACACAGCCGGTACCCTGATCGACTGCCTGATGCGGCAGTTCCCCTTCGACGTCTCCGCCGAGGAGTTCGTCCAGGACCCGTACCCCTGGTACGAGGAGGCGCGCCGAAGGCACGGCCCCGTCCACCGCACGCGGTCGGGCGACCTGGTGGTGCTCGGCTACTTCGAGGCCCAGGCCGTCCTGCGCGACCCGCGGTTCGGGCACGGCGCCCAGACTGCGCAGGAGCCGACCGGTTACGGTGTGCCCGCGCGGACGTTCCTGCTGACCGATCCACCCGGCCACACCCGGCAACGCGAGCGGGTGCGGCGGGCGTTCACCGCGCGTGAGCTGCTGTCCCTGCGCCGGACGATCGGGGAGACGGCGGCGGACCTCGTCGCCGCGGCGGCGCGGTCCGGCACGGCGGACGTCGTCGCGGATGTCGCCCGTCCGCTGTCCGCACGGGTCGTCGCGGACCTGATCGGGGTGCCCGAAGACCTCCGCGACCGCTTCACGCGGGCGGCCTCGCTCCTGGTCCGCGGCATGGACCCGCCCGAGCTGATCGACCCCGGCACACAGGAGAGCATCGCGCGGGCGCGGCTCTGTCTGGCGAGGGACATCGGGGCGGCCCTGCGGCGCCCGGACTCCTCGGGGCTGTTGCGCGGACTCGCGCAGGACGCGGACGGCCCGGCGGCACGCGCCGAGACCGTGGCCACCTGCGCCCAGCTCGTCGCGGCCGGGTACGAGACGACCGTGGGGCTGATCGGCAACGGGATGCACGCCCTCCTCGGGCACCCCGGCGAGCTGGCACGGCTCACCGCCGGCGGCCACTCGGAGCAGGTGACCGGTCGGGCCGTGGAGGAACTGCTGCGCTTCGATCCGCCCATCCAGCTGGCGCCCCGCAGCGCGCTGGTGGACGCCGACATCGCGGGTACGCCCGTGCCGCGCGGCGCCGTCGTCTCGGTCCTGCTCGGCGCGGCCAACCGTGATCCGCGGGTCTTCCCGGAGCCGCACCGCCTCCGGCTCGACCGGCAGCCCCGGCACCTCGCCTTCGGGCTGGGCAGTCACTACTGTCTCGGCGCCGCCCTGGCCCGCCTCGAAGCCACCGCGGCGCTCCGGCAGCTGCTCCGCCACCGGCCCCGGCCGACCGCCGACCGGGTGACCTACAGTCCCGCCCGTGTGGCCCGCAGCGTGCGGAGCCTGCGGGTCCGGCTGACTCCGGAGGCGGACGCCAGGCCGTAGGTCCGCGCCTGCGCACGCCGGCCGGGCCGGCCGGGCCCCGGCGGGGACACGTGGCCCAGGCGGGCGACAGGGTGACGTACGGCGGGGCCGCCTGGCGCTGTCCGCAAGGCCACCGGGCCCGGCCGGGCTGGGAGCAGCCGGACCCCCCGGCACTGTGGCAGCGGGTGTGAACACCCGCACCGCCGGACCGTCCGGGCCCGGGTACGTCCGTCCCAGCGCCCGGACCGTCGCGCCGCACGTCCACGCCCTCACACAGTGCCGCCCCGGTGTGTGCGGGGGGCGTAACCCCGGACGCTCCCGGCGTGTGACGGGCCGGAAATTCGATCTCCCTACGGTGCTGGTCTCGGGGCTGCCGCCACCGGCGGAACGGTCCCGGCCCGGCAAGGCACACACCGGCGGGATGGGACAGCGGTGGCATCTGGTTCGGCGGACGGCAGTGTCCGCACGGTCTGCTCGTACTGCGGCGTCGGCTGCGGGATCGTGCTGGACGTGACGCGCGATCCCGCCGACGGCCGCCGCCGTGCCGCGAAGGTGTCCGGGGACAAGGCGCACCCGGCCAACTCCGGGCGGCTGTGCACCAAGGGGGCGACGAGCGCGGACATGATGGCCGCTCCGGGGCGGATGTCCCGCGCGCTCGTCCGTGCGGAGCGGGGCGCGGCGGCGGTCGGGACGGACGTCGACGAGGCCGTGGCGTCGGTCGCGGCCCGGCTGCGGGCCATCCTGGACGAGCACGGGCCGGACGCACTGGCCTTCTACGTGTCGGGGCAGATGTCCCTGGAGGCGCAGTACCTGGCGAACAAGCTGGCCAAGGGGTTCGTGCGCACCCATCAGATCGAGTCCAACTCGCGGCTGTGCATGGCCTCGGCGGGCTCCGGTTACAAACTGTCGCTGGGCGCGGACGGTCCGCCCGGCTCCTACGAGGACTTCGACCACGCGGACGTGTTCCTCGTCATCGGCTCCAACATGGCCGACTGCCATCCGATCCTGTTCCTGCGCATGATGGACCGGGTGAAGTCGGCCGGCGCCAGGCTGATCGTCGTCGATCCGCGCCGCACCGCCACCGCCGACAAGGCCGACCTCTTCCTCCAGATCAATCCGGGGACCGACCTCGCCCTGCTCAACGGCCTGTTGCACCTGCTGGTCGCGGGCGGCCACACCGACGAGGAGTTCATCGCCGAGTTCACCGAGGGCTGGGAGGAGATGCCCGCGTTCCTCGCGGACCACCCGCCCGAGAAGGTCGCGGAGATCACCGGCATCCCCGAGAGCGACATACGCCGGGCCGCGCAGCTGATCGGCGAGGCCGGCGATTGGATGAGCTGCTGGACGATGGGCCTGAACCAGTCCACCCACGGCACCTGGAACACCAACGCCCTGATCAACCTCCACCTGGCGACCGGTGCCCTGTGCCGACGGGGGTCCGGCCCGTTCTCGCTGACCGGTCAGCCCAACGCCATGGGCGGGCGCGAGATGGGGTACATGGGCCCGGGGCTGCCCGGCCAGCGTTCCGTGCTAGACGCCGCCGAGCGGGCCTTCGTCGAGCGGCTGTGGCGCATCCCCGAGGGCTCCCTGCGCGCCGAGGCAGGGCGCGGCACGGTCGAGATGTTCGAACGGATGGGCGCCGGTGACATCAAGGCGTGCTGGATCATCTGCACCAACCCGGTGGCCTCGGTCGCCAACCGCAGGACGGTCGTCGCCGGCCTGGAGGCCGCCGAACTCGTCGTCGTCCAGGACGTGTTCGCCGAGACGGAGACCACCGCGTACGCCGACGTCGTCCTGCCCGCGACGCTGTGGGCGGAGTCCGACGGCGTCATGGTCAACTCGGAGCGGAACCTCACCCTCGTACCGGGGGTCGTCGACCCGCCCGGACAGGCGCTGCCCGACTGGCGGCTCATCGCCGAGGTGGCCTGCGCGATGGGGTTCACCGAGGGCTTCACGTACGCCTCGGCCGAGGAGGTGTTCGAGGAGCTGAAGCAGGCGTGGAACCCCGCGACGGGGTGGGACCTGCGCGGTGTCACCTACGACCGGCTGCGCACCACGCCGGTGCAGTGGCCGGCGCCCGCCGTCGACGGCCCGGACCGCAACCCGGTCCGCTATCTCAACGACGGCGTCAGCCAGACCCTGCTGGAGCGCGCGGACGGCACCCGGCCCCGGCTGGCCTTCCCCACCGCGAGCGGGCGCGCCCGGTTCTTCGCGCGTCCGCATCTTCCGGCGGCCGAACTCCCCGACGACGAGCACCCGTTCGTGCTCAACACCGGACGTCTGCAGCACCAGTGGCACACCTTGACCAAGACCGGCAAGGTGGCCAAGCTCGCGAGGCTGGACCCGGGTCCGTTCGTGGAGATCCATCCGGAGGACGCCGCGGCGCTCGGTGTCGGTGACGGCGACCACCTGGAGGTCGCCTCGCGTCGCGGTCGTGCCGTCCTGCCCGCCGTGGTCACCGACCGGGTGCTGCCCGGCAACTGCTTCGCCCCCTTCCACCGCAACGACCTGTTCGGCGAGTACCTCAGTGTCAACGCCGTCACCAACGACGCGGTCGACCCGGTCTCGTTGCAGCCCGAGTTCAAAGTCTGTGCCGTCGCCCTCACCCGGACGGCCTCCCCCGTCCCGGGGGGCCGCCCGGGCACCCGGCCGGAGGACAGCACCCAGCCGGAGGACACCCCCGTGACCCCTGCGCCCGTGCCCTCGCCGGCCGCCACCGCGGACTCCCCCGTGGAGGCGCTCGCCACGCTGTTCGGCGTCGGGCAGCTCACCCCCGCCTCCCTGGCCGAGCCGGAGCGCCACTACCTCTCCGGCTATCTGTCCGGCCTCGCCCTGAACCCGCCGTCCGGGGGGCGCGTCCCCGTGCTGCCACCGGACGCGCCTCTCGGTCCGGAGCACACCCGGTGGGTCGACGGCGTCCTCGCCGGGATGTTCTCCCGCACGGCCGGAGCAGGCCCCGCCGGGGAACCGGCGCGGACACCGGCGCCGGACACCGGCACGGCCGCGGCGGCGCGCCGGCTCCTGCTCGTGTGGGCCTCCCAGACCGGCACCGCCGAGGAGTTCGCCGCCGGTGCCGCCGCGCACCTCGCCCGGGCGGGCCTTGCCCCCGAACTGCTGCCCATGGCCGAGGCGCACCCGGCCCGCCTCGCCGCCGGTGCCGACGTGCTGCTCGTCACCAGCACCTTCGGTGACGGCGAGGCCCCGGACAACGGCACCGCCTTCTGGCAGGCGCTCTCCGCCCCGGACGTCCCCCGGCTGGAGGGGATCCGGTACGCGGTCCTCGCCTTCGGCGACTCCAGTTACGACGACTTCTGCGGTTACGGCCGCCGGCTCGACGAACGCTTCGCGGCGCTCGGCGCCACCCGCCTCGTCCCGCGCACCGACTGCGAGCCCGACTTCGGGGAGAGCGCCGGGCGGTGGCTCGGGCAGGTGGTGAGCGCCCTGGGCACGGCCGGCGACGCCGGGACCGCCGGCGCGGGCCCGGGGACGGGCGTGGCCGCCGACGCGAGCCCGGGGACGGGTATGGCAGGCGCGGGCCCGGGGAGGGGTGCGGCAGGCGCGGGCCCGGGGACGGGCG
>NZ_WWJT01000525.1 GCF_009865385.1 Streptomyces sp. SID486
CCGCGCGCCGCAACGGGCGGGCGGCGGAGCCCCGGCCGCCGTGCGGCGCGCCGTCCGGCGGCCCGGCAGCGGGCCGCTCGCCGGGACCGGTGCCGGGGCCCGGCAACGCCGCGTGCCCGGTGGTGGGGACCTCCTCGTCGGTCGGCACCGCCGCGTGCCCGGCGGTGCGGACCTCCTCGACGGCCGGCAACACGGCGGCGACGTCGTCGTCGGTGCCGCCCAGCGGGCGCACCACCAGCAGACCGGGTTCGCTCTCCGGGAGCACCACCCAGTCCCGTCCGCGGACGTTCACCAGCGAACCTGCCAAGTACGTGGAAGCCATGAGCGGTCGTCAGTCCCCGATCGGACGGCAGGGCGGGGCAGCGCACGGGGGAGCCGGAGCGCCCGGCGCGCGACCGCTGGGCGCGTCCCCTTCCCCGTGCCGCCGCTCCATCGTTCCAGAGCGCCGCGCGCCGCCGGCCCGTGCGGACGAAGACCGGGCAGGGCAAGGGCCGTCCACGGGCGGCCCGGAGAGGCGCGGGGCGCCCTCGCACCGCCGCCACCGGCGACTTCGCCCATCGCTCCGGCCCTGCCCGGCACCGATCCGCTCTGACGTTCGCCCGGTGCGCTCGCGGGGCCGGTACGCCGGCCGGGGGAGGGCCGCGCGCACTTCGGCCCGCGCGCACTTCGGCCCGCGCGCACTTCGGCCCGCGCGCCGACCGGCCGACGTCCCGCCGGGCACGCGTACGAAGGGCCCGGACCGGCCGCCGGTCCGGGCCCTCCGGTGCGGGGGCTCAGCCGGTCGCCAGTTCCAGCAGCCTCGGCTCGGACGGAACCTCCAGCGGGGTGCGGTGGGTGCGCCACAGCCACCGCACGTCCCGGCCGAACGACCACACCAGCGCGGCCAGGGCCGACAGGGCGATCGCGAGGTTCACCGGCTGCGGCAGCAGCTCGGAGCCCGCGAGGAGCAGGCAGACACCCTGCACCGCCGCCACCGTCTTGCGGGCGAAGGACGGCGGCAGCGGGGCGGTCAGCCAGGGCGCCACCCGGGCCGCGGCGACGAACGCGTAACGCATCCCGCCGATCAGCAGCACCCACGGACCGAGATCCATCGACACGTACACGCTCAGCACCAGGATCAGGAAGGCGTCGACCTCCATGTCGAAGCGGGCGCCGAGCGCCGTCGACGTCCCGGTGCGACGGGCCACCTTGCCGTCCACACCGTCCAGCAGCAGGGCCACCGCCGTCAGGGCGACCAGCAGCGTCACCGGCGGCGCGCTCTCGAAGGAGTCCGCGACCAGTGCGGTCACCCCGCCGACCAGGGTGGCCCGCCCGAGCGTCACCCGGTTCGCGGGACCGAAGGAGCGCAGCCGGGAGCGGTGCACGGCGCGGGAGAGGACGGCCCAGGTGGCGAACGCGAAGACGAGCCCCGTCAGCCAGCCGGCCGGCCCCAGGCCGATCGCCGAGCCGAGCAGGACCAGCAGCAGAAGCTGCACGCCCGCGCCCACGGCGGTCTCCTGCTGGAGCCTCGCCTCGTACGTGTTGTTCAGGGCCACCGCACATCCTCCGGCCGAGTGACAGAGTCGATCACCGCCGCGTACTGTGCGCGGCCTGTGCACAACTCGGTACGTGAACAACTTCCCGATCGTTCAGGAGGATGCCGATGAACCGGTCGGCCCGCGCGTTCTGGCTCCGCTCGCCCGGCCACGGGGAGCTGCGCGAGGTCACCCTCGCAGGGCCCGCCGAGGGCGAGGTCCAGGTGCGCGCCCTGTACTCCGGCGTCAGCCGGGGCACGGAGACGCTCGTCTTCCGCGGCGGGGTGCCGAAGAGCCAGCACGCCCTGATGCGGGCGCCGTTCCAGGAGGGCGACTTCCCGGCCCCGGTCAAGTACGGCTACCTCAGCGTCGGCGTGGTGGAGGAGGGGCCGGCCGCGCTGCTCGGCCGTACGGTCTTCTGCCTGTATCCGCACCAGAGCCGCTACGTCGTTCCGGTGAGCGCCGTCACCGTGGTGCCCGACGGGGTGCCCGCCGGGCGCGCCGTGCTCGCCGGGACCGTCGAGACCGCCGTGAACGCCCTGTGGGACGCGACGCCGCTCATCGGCGACCGGATCGCGGTGGTCGGCGGCGGCATGGTCGGCTGCGCGGTCGCCGCGCTGCTCGCCCGTTTCCCCGGAGTCCGGCTCCAGCTGGTCGACGCCGACCCGGCCCGCGCCGCGACCGCCGAGGCGCTCGGCGTCGGCTTCGCCGCTCCCGCCGACGCCCTCGGCGACTGCGACCTCGTCGTGCACGCCAGCGCCACCGAGGCCGGCCTCACCCAGGCCCTGCGGCTCCTCGCCCCGGAGGGCACGGTCGTGGAGCTGAGCTGGTACGGCGACCGGAGCGTGACCCTGCCGCTCGGCGAGGCGTTCCACTCCCGCCGGCTCACCCTGCGCAGCAGCCAGGTCGGCACGGTCTCCCCGGCCGCCCGCCCCGGCCGCGGCTACGCCGACCGGATGGCACTCGCCCTCGACCTGCTCGCCGACCCGGCGCTGGACGCGCTCATCACCGGCGAGAGCGCCTTCGAGGAACTCCCCGACGTCCTGCCCCGACTGGCGTCCGGTGAGATCCCGGCCCTGTGCCACCGGGTCCGGTACACGGAGACCGGCCTGACCTGAGAAAAGAGGGAGACCTGACCTGAGAAAAGAGTGAGAGAGGACTGAACGGGGGGAAGCGAAGAGCCGTACTACACGGCATCCCCCGGCGGGCAAGGGCCGGGGGACCAGACGCGCCGCACCTGGAGGGTCGTCCGTTGTTCAGCATCACCGTCCGCGATCACATCATGATCGCCCACAGCTTCCGCGGCGAGGTGTTCGGGCCCGCGCAACGACTGCACGGCGCCACGTTCCTGGTGGACGCGACGTTCCGCCGCGAACAGCTGGACGAGGACAACATCGTGGTCGACATCGGCCTGGCCACGCAGGAGCTGGCCGCCATCACCGCCGGGCTGAACTACCGCAACCTCGACGACGAGCCCGAGTTCGCCGGCGTCAACACCTCCACCGAGTTCCTGGCCAAGGTCATCGCCGACCGGCTGGCCGAACGCGTCCACGAGGGCTCCCTCGGCGAGGGTGCCCGGGGGCTGACGGCGATCGCGGTGACCCTGCACGAGTCGCACATCGCCTGGGCGAGTTACGAGCGTGGCCTGTGACCGACCTGACCCTGGAGCGGGCCCGCCCCGGCCACGTGCCCGCCCGGTCCGCCGCCCCCGAGCACACCGGAACCGGAATCGTCCCCATGTCCCTGCGCACCGTGCACTTCGTGATGCCGGGGGACGTCGACGACCCGGCCGCGCCCAGCGGCGGCAACGCCTACGACCGCCGGATCTGCCTCGACCTGCCCGGCTTCGGCTGGCAGGTCGTCCGGCACGCCGTACCCGGCGGCTGGCCGCGCCCGGACGGCACCGCCCGCGACGGGCTCGCCCGCAGCCTGCGGGAGCTGCCGGACGACACGGTCGTCCTCCTCGACGGGCTCGTCGCCTGCGGAGTACCGGAGATCGTCCTCCCCGAGGCCGGACGGCTGCGCCTCGCGGTCCTCGTCCACCTGCCGCTCGGCGACGAGACCGGACTGGACCCGGCCGTCGCCGCCGGCCTGGACACCCGCGAACGGGCGGTGCTGCGCGCGGTCCCGGCGGTGATCGCCACCAGCGACTGGGCGGTCCGCCGGCTCGTCTCCCACCACGGGCTCGCCCCCGGCCGGGTGCACACGGCCGCCCCCGGCGCCGACATCGCACCCCTCGCGCCGGGCACCGACGGCGTCTCCCGGCTGCTGTGCGTGGCCGCCGTGACCCCGCGCAAGGGCCAGCACCGGCTGGTGGAGGCGCTCGCGACGGTCCGGGAGCTGCCGTGGACCTGCGAGTGCGTCGGCGGTCTCGGCCAGGACCCCCAGTACGTCGCCCATCTGCGGGAACTCATCGCCCGCTACGGCCTCGCCGACCGCCTGCACCTGACCGGACCGCGCTCCGGCGCCGACCTCGACGCCACCTACGCCACGGCCGACCTGATGGTCCTCACCTCCTACGCCGAGACCTACGGCATGGCGGTCACCGAGGCGCTCGCCCGCGGCATCCCGGTCCTCGCGACCGACGTCGGCGGCCTGCCCGAGGCGGTCGGCCGCGCCCCGGACGGCGGGGTGCCCGGCATCCTCGTCCCGCCGGAGGACCCCGCCGCCCTCGCCGCCGAACTGCGCGGCTGGTTCGGCGAACCCGACGTACGCAGGCGGCTGAAGGCCGCGGCCCGGGGCCGGCGCGCCGCCCTCGACGGCTGGGCCACCACTGCCCGCAGCCTGGCGACCGTGCTCCAGCGGCTTCCACAACCCCCCGGGAGGGCGGCATGAGCGAGGGCAGTGCAGAGATCGCGGTCCGGTCGGACCGACTGATCCCCGTTCAGCCCGGCCCCGCCGGGCGGGAGTCCGGGGACACGCCCGCCGGCGTGCCGAGCGAGGAGGTGCAGGCCGTGGACACCACGGGTGCGGACGCGGGTGCGGGTGCGGGTGCGGAGGGGCCGGGGCAGGGCGGGGAGCGCGGTGCCGGAAGGCCCGCCGGCCGCCCCTCCGGAACGGCGCGGCACCCCGCTCCCGCGCGGCCGCCGGCCGGTA
>NZ_WWJT01000526.1 GCF_009865385.1 Streptomyces sp. SID486
AGGGCGTGTTCCACACGTGCTCGCGCCCGGCGGTGGACAGCATTCTCCGCTTCCTGCTCCGGACTGAGGTGCCTCTGGCCTCGTCGTCTTCGGTGCGGGATGAGCAGGCCGGTTCCCTGGTAGCCGCCGTCGGCGATGGTCGGGGTGCCGCGGCAGGCCCGGTCGACGCCGGACTCCGTGAACGCCCGGCAGTCGTTGCGGCTGCCGGGCAGCGGCAGGCCGATCGCCACCACCAGGCGGCTGTTGGCGTCGATGACGACCTGAAGGTTGGTCGAGTAGCGGTAGTTCTTGCTGGATGCGGCGATGCTGCGGTCGCGGGTGGGCACCAGGGTGCCGTCCACGATGTAGACGGTGTCCTTGCGCGGACGGCGTGCCGGCGAGAGGGCCAGTAGAGGTGCCAGGTGATCGAGGACGCGGTCGGCGGCCGACTTCGAGATGCCGAACAACGGCGCCACCTGCCGCAACGTGAGGTTCGTGCGCCAGTATGTCGCCACCAGCAGCACCCGGTCCTCCAGCGACAGCCGCCACGGCCGGCCCCGCTGCACGTCACCGCCTCGACGCCGCACCAGTGCCACCAGCCTGGCGAACTGCACCTCGGTCAGCCCCGAGAACGGCTCGATCCACTTCGGATCATCTGCTGAGATCACCCCACCCATACCCAGCCAACGCACCAACCGCCCCACCGGTTACGGGACAACCTTTAGGCCAAGAACTCCG
Organism: Streptomyces sp. SID486; assembly: GCF_009865385.1. Lineage (GTDB taxonomy): Bacteria > Actinomycetota > Actinomycetes > Streptomycetales > Streptomycetaceae > Streptomyces. The sequence continues at coordinate 718 of NZ_WWJT01000526.1, forward strand.
TGGCCCTCGGCATCACCCGCCGGACACGGTAGCCACGAGCCCGGCCGGTGCCCGTCACCGCACGACACGCTCCGCCGGCCGATATAGGGGGCGCGGCACACAGGGGCGTGGCCACACAACAGCAGGGCCTCACGCCTCGGTGCGCTGCCGCAACCGCTAGACTGTGCGCGGTGCACCACTCTGGTGGGGCGCCCTGAGGATGTCTGGGGCCCTCAGGAGTCGAGGTCCGTCCGATGTGGGCGGATTTCCGACACCTTTGCCCACACATCCCCGCCTTCGTAGCTCAGGGGATAGAGCACCGCTCTCCTAAAGCGGGTGTCGCAGGTTCGAATCCTGCCGGGGGCACAAGGGAAAGGCCCCGGACCGATCATGGTTCGGGGCCTTTGACATCTACTTTTGACATCAACGCGGGAGGTCAGTCCCGACCGGGGCGCCTCTTCCTGAGGAGCCGGTCCATGTGGCTCATGGCTTCACGCTGGGTGTCTGGACGACGTGCGTGTACACGTCCATGGTGATGCTGATCTGGAAGTGCCCGAGGATCTCCATCACGACGCGGGGCGCGACCCCGGCCGCCGTGAGGAGGGTGGCCGTGCCGTGCCGGGCATCGTGCAGCCGGATGACGCGGAGGCCGGCCGACTACGCGACGCGGGTGAAGGAGCGGTAGATTGCCCTTAGCTTCCCAAGATGAGGGCTCAACGCTGTCGTGGCCGGTCAGTCCAGCCAGACCAGCATCGCGTCCTTCGCCCTGGCAGCAGCCTCGAAGAACTGTGTGAGGCCGTCGTACCAAGGACGTCCCCACTCCAGCGAGCCCGGCTCACTCCATCCGAGCGGGTACACCTCGGCGCTAGTCAGTTCAGCAGGATCCACGCCACTGATGAGCTGGGCATAGCTGGTGGCCCGCAGAGCTTCTACTGCGAGCTGGACCCGCTCAGGCCGCAGGTACCTCGGAGGCCCGTATCCCCAGTCCTCGTCCTCGGCGAACGGCTCCTCACCGTGGATCACGTTCACGGGGAACTCAGCACGTGCCAGTAGGAAGCGGAGCATGTCCCAGGTCTTGTACGTGCTGAAGTGGCGCGCTTCGGCCGGCGCAGGCTCCGTCTCCTCCTCGGCGTCCTGGACCTCTTCGACGAAGCCCAAAGCCCAGTCGGGCTCTTGGATCGCTCGGCCAAGTTCAGTAGCCGTGACGCGCAGGTACTCACCGATCATGCTCATGGCCGGAGACTAGGCGAGGCCACTGACAACGACCGTCGGACAGGTCCTTCTCAGTTTGCGTCTCATTCAGCCCAGTTCACCGGTGTTCAGCCGAGACCCAGAGCTGATCCCAGCCTGGTGCCGAACCACCCACGAACGTAGGTGAACGCCCCCCACACACAACCCATAAACCCACCCGACACAGTTGGAAAGCGTGCACATCGGGGAGGTGCGCCGGATGTACTGACCGCGTGCACGTGAGGCACGGGTGCCGCCTGCCATGCGCCCTCCCCTACCTCTGCAAGGCCACGCACGCTGGTTGTCGACAGGTGGAGCTGGACTACCGGGGGTTGACGGTGGGCGATCGGCTCACTTCGGCACGCCCGATGCGAGCGGCTTGCCCGAGTGCCTGACGTACCCCCCGCCCCGCGCGGAACCGGCGCCGCATCCAAACCGGGGCACCGAGTACCGCAGACTCGTTGAGGCAGCCGAGCGTCGTGAGGCTGCCACAAGAGGAAGGCGCTCCAGCGGTACCAACTCCCGCCCGGTGCGTATCTCGCAAGCCCGCGAAGCCGTCCTCATCAGATGCGACGGCCGGTGCGAGAACCCCTGGTGTCCCGGACAGCCGGACGACGTGACCGACGACGGGCGGCCGATCCTCGAAGTCGACCACGTAGAAGAGATCGCCGCCGGAGGCCGTGACCACCCCTCACAGATGGTCGCCCTCTGCTCGAACTGTCACGCCGTCAAGACGCGCGGCCGGACAAGGGAAGCACTCCGCGGAGTCCTCGCCCAGGCAGCCCGGGACAAACACGCGGCGTGGCTGCTGCGCTAGCCGCACCGGCTTGCCACGGCTGCCACTTCACCGAAAGAGCGCCCCAGAAGGGACACAACAGACCGTTCTGGTCCGGTAGCCGTCCCATGACCAGGGGCCACGCGGAGATCGCCGTTACACCACTTGGTGGGACACCATCGTCTTTGGCGACCGGCAAGAGCCACGGATCAGAACGCTTCTGACATCCGCGGCTGACATCAACAAAACCGGACGAGGGCGTGCGCCAGCGACTCCGGCCGGCCGTCCCACCAAGCGCCTGCCGCAGCCGAGGCGTGTCCGGATCGAACTCCTAAAGCGGGTGTCGCAGGTTCGATCCCTGCCGGGAACGCAGGGAAATACCTGGTCAGATGCCCTTCCGTCCGTTGGTCGGGAGGGGCTTCGCACTCGCAGCACACGTATGGCACACATGCGTGCTGCGGGCACAGATGGGGAGCTGTGCGAGATGCCCGCGAGGGGCGAGCTGGTCCGGCGCGGGTACGAGAAGCTGGTCGACCGCTTGGGGGCCTGATGCGGGCTTCACTGGAGCCCGCTGACCGGAGCCAACACGGGCAACTCATCCTGAGCAGCGGTGATTCTGAGGAGATGGGCAAAGTGAAGGACGTTCGTCGCCCTGCGCGCGAGGTTGGCCGTCGTGTCGGCCGGCGCCCGAAGGTCCTCGTCGTCGGCGCGAGTCTCCTCGCGGACGACGGCCGCACGGTACCCAAGGAGAGCAGCAAGCCGGCCGCCGGGAATGCTGCTGACGCCATCGACGCGTAACTCCGCGACCTCGAGTGGAAGCAAGTACGGTCGGCCGTCGCCGCCCCCACCTTTGCCGAAGAGTCTGCGCAGCATGCCGAAACCTGTCGAGCCCGACCCCGCGGCGGCTCTACCCTCTCCACATGGCCCATGGAAAGACCTCGTACGTTTGTCTGCCCTGCCGGGCCTCGTACAAGCAGCCTTACCCCGGTTACCACGACCACGACTGGGTCTGTCCACGCTGCGCCGAACCGCTGATCCACGTCGGCTCCGCCTTCGCGCCACCCAAGAGGCGGGACACCGCCGCCTGGCGCACCCTCTCCGTACTGCTGCACGCCGGTGTGCGCTTCCACAAGAGCTGTTGCGGCGGCCCCGGTTACCGCCCACGCACCCTCAGCGAGGTGCGCGAGCGGATGGCCTACGCCCGAGCCACCGGAGAACCGTTCGCTCAGGCGCTGGTCCGCCGCGACCTGCCACAGCAGCCCGGAAGCCGGAAGGCCCTGCCGGGGCGCACCAGGCCCGCAAGGTTCGTGCCGCGATCTTCAACCCATCCTGATTCACGGCAGTGAGGATCGAGTCCACGGCATGTCCCTCGGCTCGATCTTCGACCCACCCTGATTCAAGGCAGTGAGGTCGATGCAGTTCCGCGCGCAGCCTGTGCAGTTCCGCGCGCTCGTCCGTGCTCACGCCCTCGGCCTGCCCCGGCGTCGATCTCGTGCCGCATCGCCCAGCGCCGCACGGACTCCCGTAAGACACCGAGGGACCCGGCGGCCTGGACCCGCAGCGCACGCTCGGAGGAGTACTCGCTGCGGTGCTCTGTCACCAGCCGCACGGCCTGGCTGCGAAGGGCTGCGTCGATGTTTCTCGGGGACGTGGCCCCTCCTCTCTGTCCGCCCACAACGGAGCGGCAGAGAAGTTCCGACGGTTCGCCCACCGCAGGCCGGAGAGGCCGGATCGTCAGCCTCCTGCCAGAACCGGGCTCGGGGAGATCGTCCGGCTCTTCTCGAAGCGGTCCGTCCGGCCCGTGGCCGCCCCGTACCGATTCACCGGCCGGGCGGGACGCGCGCCCAGCCCGACCGATGGTCGGGTGCCTCTACACGGCCGCCGACGGCCCCTACTCGTACGCCGTCGGCCCCTACACGTCCGCCGCCGGCCTCTACGCGCCCGCCGCGTAACCGGCGCCGATCGCGATCATCAGGATCGTCGCCGAGACGGCGATCCACGTCATCGCGCCCTTGCTGGCCTTCGTCAGCGGGTCCTCGACCCACCGGTAGTAGTCCCGGGTGATCGTGCCGCGCACGGGGGCCAGTATGAGGGGGAACATGATCAGGACAGCCGCGTAGAGATAGAGGGTCTCGGCCAGCGTGTTGTGCTGGGCCAGGCCCCGCGCGCCCAGTGCGACGAGGCCGACGACCGGCACCCAGAACTGCTTCTTCCGGTATTTCGGAATCTGGATGATCCACTGCATCGCGGCGAGGTTGACGACGGTCGCCCCCGCCGCGATGAGGATCCAGGCGCTGGTGGACAGCGACAGGAACATGGGCAGTCCTAGAAGAGTGAGTCCCAACCGTCGGAGATGGCGTCTCCGATGCCCGACACGGCGTCACCGGCCGAGTCCCATGCCGTGGTCGCGTAGGTGACCGCCGGGCCCACCATCTCATGGCCGATCCGAGAGGCGATCACGGTGCCGCTCTTCAGGCCCTGCGCGCCCCACTCGATGGCCTGGGACATGCCCGGGACCTTGATCTTGCCCAGGGCGAAGCCGCCGGTGAGGGCACCGACCGCGAGGCCGGCGACGGAGCCGAAGAACGCGTCGGAGGTCCATCCGTCCGTGAAGCCGGTGATGACGGCCGAGCCGATACCGGTGACCCAGGAGATGGTTCCGAACACGCCCGCGGCGGCCTCGCCGAACGGCGGCGGAATCAGCAGGCTGATCGCGGCCGCGGTGCCGGAGACGGCACTGACCGCGTTCAGGAGCTGCGCGAAGTCCCGCCAGTCGTCCTTGCTGCCCCAGCCGTCGGGGCTGTCGACCTTGTCGTTGTCGCCGCCGGCGGTCGGGTCGACGCCGTTCTGCCTGTTCTGCTTCGCCGTCTCCGCCGCCTTGCGGGCGGCCTCGGCGAGTTCCTGCCGGCGCTTGGCGACCGCCGTCGCGCGAGCTTCGGTGGCGGC
>NZ_WWJT01000527.1 GCF_009865385.1 Streptomyces sp. SID486
CTCCGTGACGCGCATCTCCGTGACGCGCATCTCCGTGACGCGCTTCTCCGTGACGACGTGACGAACGAAAGGGACGCTCCCATGAGGGGGACACTCCGGCCGGGGGCCGGGAAAGGGGCCGACGTCGGACGTCGGACCGAGGCCGGAAGGCGGACGGACGTCGCGAGACGGACCGGAGCCGGGAGACGGGCCGGCCGGCTGCGGGCGGTCGCCGTCAAGGCGGTGTCGGCTGCGGTGGTCGCTGCGGTGCTGGGCGGGCTGACCACCCCGGCCCAGGCCGCCGCGCCCGGGCGACCGGCCGTGTCCGAGGCGCGTACGGCCGCGCTGCTCGCTGCGGCCCTGCGGGCGCGTGCGGATGCTCCGGCGCCCGGCGCGCCCATCACCTCGCTGGCCCGGCTCAGCTCCGACGCCGACCGGCAGCTGGTCGAGGACTACGCCGAGTTCGACGAGGAAGAGGAGGTGCGCGAGGCCGCCCGGAAGGCGCTGGAGAGCACGGACCCGAACGCGATCCGCGACTTCCTGGAGCGGGGCGAGGCCGAGGCCCGCAAGCGGGCCCAGGACAGGCGCGACGCCGCCGACGCCGAGAACCGCAGGCGGATCGAGGACCTGCGCGGCACCGGCGGACCGTACTTCAACGCCGAGGTCGAGCGGGTCCTGAAGGGCACCGCCCGGGACCGCGCGGACTTTCTCGCCTTCGGCGCGGAGATCGCCCGGCAGCGGGACAAGAGCACCGAGGAGAACGAGCGCAAGCGGGCCGAGGAGCTCCGCAAGCGGGTCGAGATGCTCGCCACCAGCGGCGGTCCCGAGGTGCAGCGGGCCGCTCGCATCGCTCTCGCCACCGATGACGACAAGGCGATCGCCGAGTTCCTGGAGAAGGGCTATGAGATCGCGGCGCGGAAGGACGCCGACGAGCGGGCCGCCCGGGAGAAGGAGCAGAAGGAGGCGCTGGAGGCGGCGGAGCGGCTGCGCAAACTGGCCGACGACACCGCCCGCGCCGCCCGGGCCCGTGCCAAGCTCATCGCGGTGCACGGCAACGCCGTCCGTGCGCTGAAGAACGCCTCCAACGCGATGAGCCTGTCGGCCGCCGCCTCCCGCGAGGCGGACCGCATGCTGTCCGCCGACCAGGCGGGCAAGCGGCTGTCGGACTACACCGAGGTCAAGAAGGACGCAGCCCGGCAGGTCGGATTGGCAGACACCGCCGCCAAGCAGGCCCAGGTGGCCGCCGGCCAGGCCAGGGTGCAGGCCGACATCCTGGTGGAGACCGGACTGACCTACGGGGTCCAGTGGTCCCAGATCGCCAGCGGCATCGCCGCCGCGGCCGACGCCGCCCACCGCGCCGCCCAGACCGCCCGGCACGCCGTCGACGCCACTGCCGCCGACGCGGCCGGCCTCAACGCCGCGAACAAGGCCGAACTGCACGCCAAGCAGGCCGAGGCGTGGCGCACCAACGCTCAGGAGCACGCCAAAGCCGCCGCCGCCATGGCGCGGCAGGCCGAGGCCCAGGCCAAGATCGCCGCCGACGCCGCCGCCAAGGGCCGCCAGGCCCGTATCGACGCAGAGCAGGCCGAGAAAGACGCCTGGGAACACGCCCAGAAGACCCGCGACGCCCGGGTGGTGGCTCAGAACCAGGCCAAGATCGCGGCCGAGCAACGACTCATCGCCGAGCGCGAGCGTGGGCTGGCCGCCGCCGCGCGCGCCACCGCGGAGCGGCAGCAGGCCACCGCGGCCGAGGCACGTACCCGGGCCGACGCCGAGGGGCGTACCGCCTCCACCAAGCGGGCCGAGGCCCAGCAGGCCGCGATCAATGCCTCTGCGGCCCGGGACCGGGCCGCCACACAGGAGGGCATCGCCGCGCAGGCCGACGAGAAGGCCCGGGGCGAGGAGACCAAGGCCCGCCAGGCCCGGGAGGACGCCACCACCGCCGAGCGGGAGAACGATGCCCAGCAGGCCCGGCTGCGGGCCACCGAGGCGGTGGAGGCGGCCGCCCGTGGCACGGACGGCTCCGAGGCCGCCAGGGCCGCCGCGGACGCCGCGCGCGCCGACGCCGCCACCGCCAGGCA
>NZ_WWJT01000528.1 GCF_009865385.1 Streptomyces sp. SID486
CGGGCGGCCAGGGGCAGCACAAGCCCCGGGGCCGGCTCCCGGGGGCCACGAGAGGCCCCGCCAGCCGGGCGGACAGGGGAACGACGGGCCACGGCGCCGGGCGGCCAAGGTCACGACAGGTCCCGGCGGCCGGGTGGGCCGGGGCCGTGGGGGTTTCGGTGGCTCAGCGCATCCAGGCGGCGTACTGCATCACGTCCCCGGCCCTGAGGCCGTACTCGGGATCGGCCCGGGTGGCGGTCAGTTCCAGGCCCAGCACCGCTCCGGTGGACGGGTCCATGATCAGCATCCGCCGGGCGCCGAGCCCGTCGTAGTGCACGTAGGCCTGGCCGGTGCGGCCGAGCCGGTCTGCTGCCGGCGGGTCCTCGTGGTGTCCGCCGCCGCTCCGGGGGGCTGAGGCCGGCGGTGGGCGATCGGCCCGAACCGGCCGTACGGACACGCCTCGTCGGGGTGCCGTGGCCCGCGCGGCCGTCATACTGGCCTGTGTGCGCGTTGCGATCATGACGGCGGGGTCCCGGGGCGACGCGGCCCCCTACACCGGGCTCGGGCACCGGCTCGCCCTGGCCGGCCACGAGGTCACCCTGGTCACCCACGGCCGCTTCGAGCCGCTGGTGGCCGGCTCGGCGGTGCGCTTCCACGCGCTGCCGGTGGATCCGCTGGCGGAACTGCGGTCACCGCGCGGCCGCGGGCTGGGCCGCAGCACCAACGGCGCCGGGAAGCTGCTGCGGCTGGGAGACCTGGCGCGGCGCACGGCCGGACAGCTGACCGAGGGTCTGCTGGCGGCGGCGCGCCGCAGCGACGTCCTGCTGCTGTCCGCCTCCGTGGCGCCGCTCGGGCACGCCGTCGCCGAGGGGCTGCGGCTGCCCAGCCTCGGCGTCTACCTGCAACCCGTCGCCCCCACCCGGGAGTTCGCCCCGCCGGTGCTGGGCGGCGGCGCCTGGGGCGGCCCGGTCAACCGGCTCGCCGGACAGGGGGTGGGCGTGGCCGTGGAGCAGCTGTTCGCCGCAGCCGTGCCGGCCGTCCGCGAGCGGCTCGGCCTCCCCCCGGTGCGCCCCGGCACCGCGCGGCGGTCGCGGGAGCGGCTGAACTGGCCGGTGCACCACGGTTTCAGCCCCTCGGTGGTGCCCCGGCCCGGCGACTGGCGGCCGGGGCTGGAGGTGAGCGGCTACTGGTGGCCGTACGACACCGGGGCGCCCCTGCCGCCGAGGCTGGCGGAGTTCCTCGACGCCGGGCCGCCGCCGGTCTTCGTCGGGCTGGGCAGCGCTCTCGTGCCGGACGCCCGGCGGCTGAGCGCGTGTGTGGTGGCGGCGCTGCGGCGGGCCGGGCTGCGCGGGGTGATCCAGCGCGGCTGGGGCGGGCTGGCCGCCGAGGGGGACGACATGCTCACCATCGGCGAGGTGCCGCACGCGGCGTTCTTCGGGCGGACGGCCGCCGTGGTGCACCACGCGGGCGCGGGCACCACGGCGGCGGGGCTGCGTGCCGGGGTGCCGGCCGTGCCGGTCCCGGTGCAGTTCGACGCGGGTTTCTGGTCCGCCCGGCTGGTCGCCCTGGGCGTCGCCCCGGCCGTCGTACCGCTGCGCCGCCTGACCGTGGACACCCTGGCCTCGGCGCTGGTGCGGGCGACCCGGGACCCGGCGTACCGGCGGCGTGCCGACGCCCTGGGGGCCCGTGTGCGGGGCGAGGACGGTACCGCGCCGGTCCGTGCCGCACTGGACCGGCTGTCCGGCTGACCGGCGTCACCGGACCGGCGACCGCGCTGACCGGCGTCACCGGACGGGCCGTCCGGCTGACCGGTGCCGCACAGGACCGGCGGCCCGGCTACCCCGGCATGTCACCGAACCGGCAGCCCGACCGACCGGTGCCGCACAGGACCGGCAGCCCGGCTGCCCCTGCACGTCACCGGACCGACAGCCCGGCTGCCCCCACCCGTCACCGGACCGACAGCCCGGCTGCCCCGGCACGTCACCGGACCGGCAGCCCGACCGACCGGTGCCGCACAGGACCGGCAGCCCGGCTGCCCCGGCAGGTCACCGGACCGACAGCCCGGCTACCCCGGCACGTCACCGGACCGACAGCCCGGCTGCCCCCCCCGTCACCGGACCGGCAGCCCGACCGACCGGTGCCGGACCGGTGGCCCGGCCGTTCGAAGGTCAGGAGGGCTTCCCCGTCGCGAGGGAGGCGGGGGCGTCAGCCCGGGGTGAGCACCATCCGGAAGCGGGCCCGGCCGGAGAGCATCTTGCGGTACGCCTCGTCCGCGTCGTCCAGCGGCACCGTCTCGGTCATGGGGCGGATGCCGTGCAGGGCGCTGAAGGCCATCGTGTCCTCGACCTCCTGCGAGGTGCCGGACGGGTGGCCGCGCACCACGCGGCCCGCCATGAGCAGCTGGGCCGGGTTGATGCCGAGGGGCGTCGAGTCCGCGCCGATGACGACCAGTTCACCGCGCGGGGCCAGACCGTCCACGGTGGCCGTGATGGCCTCGGAGTTCCCGGCGGTGGCCAGCACGGCCCTGGCACCGCCGAGGGACTGCAGCGCCTCGGCCACCGGGGTGGCGGAGGTGCTGTCGATGTAGTGGTGGGCGCCCAGTTGCTTGGCGAAGTCGGCCTTCTCCGGGCCCCGGGCGATCCCCACGGTCTCGAAACCCATCGCGACCGCGTACTGCACCCCGAGGTGGCCCAGACCACCGAGCCCGAGCACCGCGACCAGGTCGCCCGGCCGGGCCGAGCTGCGCCGCAGTCCGTTGAACGTGGTCACGCCCGCGCAGGCCATCGGCCCGGCGTCGCTCGCCGCCAGCCCCTCGGGGATGCGGGCCAGCGCGTCGACGGGGGCGATCACCTTCTCGCCGAAACCGCCGTCATAGGTCCACCCGGGGACCTTGAGGTTCACGCAGACGACGAAGTCGCCCGCACGGCAGGGCTTGCAGAACCCGCAGCTGCCGCCGAACCAGCCGACGGCCACCCGGTCGCCGGCCGACCAGCCGCGCTCCCGCACGCCCTCGCCCAGTTCCTCGATCCGCCCGGCGATCTCGTGCCCGGGCACCTCCGGGAAGGACACGTCCGGCAGTGCGCCGCTCACGAAGAGGGCGTCACTGTGGCAGACCCCGCAGGCGTCCACGGCGATCCGGACGTGGCCGGGCCCCGGTTGCCGGATCTCGCGCTCGACCAGTTCGAAGGTGCCGTCGGGAGCGGTCACCTGCGCGGCTCGATAGGTACTCATGGCACTCTCCGGGAACGGGTACGACGGCCTCCACACCCAACGGCCTCCCCACCCAGCAGACCAGCTCCGACCCGATCGCGCGCGCCGAAGGTCCGCTCACCCCCCTTTCCGCCGGGCCACGTTCAGCAGGTACTCCTTGCGGTTCAGCGGGTTGTGGTCGGTGCGCGGCCGCTGCGGCAGCGCACCCCGGGTCACCGGCGCGTAGTGGTCGAAGGCCGTCTCCAGCTCGCCCTCGCCCCGGGTCTGCCCCGGCAGCCGTCGCTCCAGGGTGTGCACCCGGGCCGCGGGCACCGTGCCCAGGAGCACGCAGGCCGCGGCGCGCGTACCGGTGCTGTCCGGCGCACCGCGCCGAGCCGCGCCGGTGCCGGCAGCAGCGTGCCGAGCGTGTCGGCCGGCGCCTCCAGGCGGAAGCGCTGCACGGGCTCGTACACCCGGAGTGCCGGCCCGGCGCAGCGCCTCGGTCAGGACCAGCGGGGTCAGGCCCCGGAAGTCGTGGCCGGTGCTCGACATGCTCTTGTCGAAGCCCTGGTGCGCATGGCTCTGCCGGGGCGAGTAGCCGGAGTGGGTCATGGTCACCGTGCAGTCCGTGACCTGCCGGCCGTGCAGCCCCTGGCCGAGGGTCTCCCGGACGGTGTCCTCCACGGCCCTGAAGAAGGCGTACGGCATCGAGCCCAGCTCCACCTCGAGCCGGAACCCGACGCCCGAGCCGGCCGGGGTGGGCTCCACGCGCAGGGTCTCGGGCGCGGCCGGGCCGGTACCGGGGACAAAGCGGGCGGCTCGCGTGCCGGGTCCTGTGGCCGTCCCCATCGGGACGAGCGGCAGGTCCAGCCGGTGCGCCGGCCCGCGGAGCACCGCCGCGTCCCGGGCACCAGGCAGGTCGATCTTGTTGCCACTCCTGCCTCCGCACGCCACGCCGACCACGCGGCCGCTCCCGCCGCCCACAGCCCACGCCGGCCCCGCCGGTGCCCTCGCCGCCGACCCCGCCGCCGCGCTCGCCGCCGCGCTCGCCGCCGTCCGGGGACGGACTTAGAGTGACCTACATCACGCCACCTGGCTGATTCCGCTCCTGCCCGCACGGCTTGGAGGGCGTATGACCCACATCAAGGTGACCGTGGACGGCACGACGTACGAGGACGATGTGGAACCCCGTCTCCTCCTCGCCCACTACCTGCGCGACCGCCTCGGCCTCACCGGCACGCCCATCGGCTGCGACACCTCGAACTGCGGGGCGTGCACCGTCGACCTGGACGGGGCGACCGCCAAGAGCTGCTCGGTACTGGCCGTACAGGCGGACGGCGGCGAGGTGACCACGGTCCAGGGGCTGGCGCGCGACGGCGAGTGGACACCCCTGCAACGCGCCTTCCACGAACAGCACGGCCTGCAGTGCGGCTACTGCACCCCCGGGATGATCATGGCTGCGCGCGATCTGCTGCGCGAGAACCCGCACCCCACCTCCGAGGAGGTGCGGCAGGCGCTGGAGGGCAACCTCTGCCGGTGCACCGGATACCAGAACATCGTCCGCGCGGTGCTCGCCGCGTCCGCACCGCAGGCCGGATCCGGACAGCAGGTCACCGAGGAGGCCACGGCATGACCGATCAGGCCGTGGCACGCGAGGTCGGCCGCTCCCGGCTGCGCAAGGAGGACGCGCGGCTCATCACCGGCCAGACCAACTGGACGGACAACATCCAGGTCGCGGGCCTGCTGCACCTGGCCTTCCTGCGCAGCCCCATGGCGCACGCCCGCATCACCCGCGTCGACGTCTCCCCCGCCCTGAAACGGCCCGGTGTGGTCGCCGCGTTCAGCGGCGCCGACCTCGCCGACGGGCTCGGCTCGCTGCCCTGCGCCTGGCCGGTGACCGAGGACATCGTGCTGCCCGACCACCCGCCGGTCGCCGTGGACGAGGTCCGCCACGCCGGTGACCCGGTCGCGGTCGTGGTGGCCCGCGACCGGTACGCGGCGGCCGACGCGCTGGAGGCGGTCGAGGTCGACTACGACCCGCTGCCGCCGGTCCTCGACCTGGAGGACGCGCTCGCCGAGGGGGCCCCGCTCGTCCACGCCGACAAGGGCACCAACCGCTGCTACACCTGGCCGCTCGCCACCGGCGAGAGCTTCGCGTCGGTCCGGGAACGCGCCGACGTGACCCTGAGACGCCGCTACCACCAGCAGCGGCTGATCCCCAACGCCATGGAACCGCGCGCGGTGGTGGTGACGCCGATCGCCGCCTCCGGCGAGTACACGGTCTACTCGGCGACCCAGATCCCGCACATCCTGCGGATCATGCTCGCCACCGTCACCGGCGTTCCCGAGCACAAGCTCCGGGTGATCGCCCCGGACGTGGGCGGCGGCTTCGGCTCCAAGCTCCAGGTGTACGGCGAGGAGGCCGTCGCGCTCGCGGTCGCGCGCAGGCTCGGCCGCCCCGTGAAGTGGACCGAGTCCCGCTCCGAGGGCTACCTCGCCACCCACCACGGCCGCGGCATGATCCAGGACGTCGAGATCGCCGCCACCCGCGAGGGCCGACTGCTCGGCCTGAAGGTGGACCTCCTCGCCGACATGGGCGCCTATCTGATGCTCGTCACCCCAGGCATCCCGATCCTCGGCGCCTTCATGTACCCGGCGATCTACAAGATGGACGCCTACGAGTTCACCTGCACCGGCGTCTTCACCACCCGCACCCCCACCGACGCCTACCGCGGTGCCGGCCGCCCCGAGGCCACGTACGCCATCGAGCGGATCATGGACGAGCTGGCCGTCGAAGTCGGCCTGGACCCCGTGGAGGTGCGGCGCCGGAACTGGATCCGGCACGAGGAGTTCCCGTACACCACCATCGCCGGACTGACCTACGACAGCGGCCACTACGAGGCCGCGACCGAGAAGGCCCTCGCCCTCTTCGGCTACGACGACCTGCGCGCCGAACAGCGGGAGCGCGACGAGCGCGGCGACCCCGTACGCCTCGGCATCGGCGTGTCGACCTTCACCGAGATGTGCGGTCTCGCGCCCAGCCGGGTGCTGCGCGACCTCCGGTACGCGGCCGGCGGCTGGGAGGCGGCGAGCATCCGCATGCTGCCCACCGGCAAGGTCGAGGTCGTCACCGGGACCAGCCCGCACGGCCAGGGCCACGAGACCTGCTGGAGCCAGATCGCCGCGGACGCGCTGGGCGTGCCGTTCGACGACGTCGAGGTGGTGCACGGCGACACCCGGTCCGCCCCGCTGGGCATGGACACCTACGGCTCGCGGTCGCTGGCGGTCGGCGGGGAGGCCGTGCACCGGGCGGCGGTGAAGGTGGTGGAGAAGGCGCGCAGGGTCGCCGCGCACCTGCTGGAGGCGAGCGAGCAGGACCTGGAGTTCAGCGCCGGGGTCTTCTCGGTGAAGGGCTCGCCGGAGGCGCGCAGGACCATCCAGGAGATCGCCTTCGAGGCGTTCACCTCGCACGACCTGCCGGACGGCGTCGAGCCCTCCATCAACGCCGAGACGGTGCTCGACCCGGAGAACTTCTCCTTCCCGCACGGCACCCACCTGTGCGCGGTCGAGGTCGACACGGAGACCGGCAGGATCCGGATCCGCTCGTACGTCTGCGTGGACGACGTGGGTACGGTCGTCAACCCGATGGTGGTCGAGGGCCAGGTGCACGGCGGGCTCGCCCAGGGCATCGCCCAGGCGCTGTTCGAGGAGGCCGTCTACGACGACCAGGGCAACCTCGTGTCGGGCACGATGGCCGACTACCTGGTGCCGTCGGCGGCCGACCTGCCCGACTTCGTCACCGACCGGACCCAGACCCCTGCGGTCGGCAACGCCCTCGGCGTCAAGGGAGTCGGCGAGGCGGGGACGATCGCCTCGACACCGGCCGTCGTGAACGCCGTCGTGGACGCGCTGCGGCCGCTGGGCGTGCGGGACGTGCGGATGCCGTGCTCCCCGCACCGCGTGTGGCAGGCCCTCCAGGCGGCGCGGTCCGGTGGCGCCGGCCCGGCGGACGGGACCGGGGGGACGGGACCGGCGCAGTCCGGCCAGTCCGGGCAGGCGGCCCTGTCCGGTGACATCGGCCGGTACGACCCGTCCGGGAAGGAGGGTCCGGCATGATTCCTCCCGCGTTCGAGTACACCCGTCCGGGCAGCGTGGACGAGGCGGTGCGCGCGCTCGCCGGCGCCGGCGAGGAGGGCAAGGTGCTGGCCGGCGGGCAGAGCCTGCTGCCGCTGCTGCGGATGCGGCTCGCCTTCCCCGAACTCGTCGTGGACGTGGGGCGGGTCCCGGAGCTGCGCGGAGTGCGGGAGGACGGCGGCGCGCTCGTCATCGGCGCCATGACCACGCACCACGAGGTGGTCCACGACCCGCTGGTACGCCGCCACGCCGGCCTGCTGGCCGAGGCCACGGCCACGGTGGCCGACCCCGCCGTACGGCACCGCGGCACCCTCGGCGGCTCCCTGGCGCACGCCGACCCGGCCGGGGACCTGCCCGCGGTGGCCCTCGCCCTGGACGCGGAACTCGTCGTCGCGGGACCGGGCGGCCGGCGTACCGTCCCGGCGCGGGACTTCTTCGTGGACTACCTGCAGCCGGCCCTCGCCCCCGACGAACTGCTGGTCGAGGTGCGGATCCCGAAGACGGACGGCTGGGACTTCCACTACGAGAAGTTCCACCCGGTCGCCCAGTCCTGGGCCGTCGTCGGGGTCGCCGCGCTGGTACGGCGCGAGGACGGGCACATCACGCGGGCGCGTGTCGGGCTGACCAACATGGGCTCGACCCCGCTGCGGGCCACCGCGGCCGAGGAGGCGCTGCGCGGTGCCGACGGCCCCGAGGCCGTCGCGCGGGCGGCGCAGGCGGCGGCCGAGGGCACCCGGCCGGCCCAGGACCTGTCCGCCTCGCCCGAGTACCGGCAGCACCTCGCGCGTGTGCTGACCCGGCGGGCGGTGCTGGCCGCCACGGGCTGGGGGTGAGCGCCGATCACCGGCATGGACGACCCGGAAGCGGTGCGGGCCCGGCTGGAGGAGACGGGGTACCTCGTCGACGAGGGTCTGGCGATCACCTGCTTCCTGGCCCTGAAGCTGCACCGGCCGCTGTTCTGCGAGGGCGACGCGGGCGTGGGGAAGACCGCCCTCGCCACCGCGCTCGCCGAGGCGCTCGGCGCGCCGCTGATCCGCCTGCAGTGCCACGAGGGCATCGACGCCTCCCAGGCCCTGTACGACTGGGACTTCCCGCGCCAGCTGCTGCACCTGCGGGCGGCCGAGGCCGCCGGGGTGACGGACGCCGACCGGCTGGAGAGCGAACTGTACGACCGGCGCTTCCTCATCGCCCGGCCGCTGCTGCGCGCCCTGCAGACGCAGCCGTCGGTGCTGCTGGTGGACGAGATCGACCGGGCCGACGACGAGTTCGAGGCGTTCCTGCTGGAACTGCTGTCGGAGTACTCGGTCACCGTCCCCGAACTGGGCACGCTGCGGGCCGAACAGCCGCCGGTGGCCGTGCTGACCTCGAACCGGACCCGGGAGGTGCACGACGCGCTCAAACGCCGCTGCCTCTACCACTGGTTCGACCATCCCTCCTTCGCCCGCGAACTGGCCATCGTGCGGCGCCGCCTGCCGCGCGTGTCGGCGCGGCTGGCCGAGCAGGTCACCGCGCTGGTGCAGGCGTTGCGCGGCGCGGACCTGCTCAAGCCGCCCGGGGTGGCCGAGACCATCGACTGGGCCGAGGCCCTGGACGCGCTGGGGGCGAGCGAGGTGGACGCGGAGCTGGCCACGGCGACCCTGGGAGCGGCGCTGAAGTACCGGGAGGACGCCGACCGCGCCCGGGGCCTCGACCTGTCGGCGGTCCTGGCCCTGCGGGGGGCGTGACGGCCGTGGGTGCACCGAGCGGCGGGGCGGCCCGGGGGCCGCGGACGCGGACGGGCGCGGAGCCGGCAGGGGCCGGTCCGTCCG
>NZ_WWJT01000529.1 GCF_009865385.1 Streptomyces sp. SID486
AAAGCCCGCCGCCGCGCGGGGTCGTAGGCGGTGAGGTCGCCGGCGGGCGGCGGGCCGCCCGCCCCGGGGTGCCGGACGACCGGATGCCGGCGCGGGAAGGGGCCGTGGGCGGTTCGCCGGGGCGGGCGGGCCGTGTGCCGAAGGCGGTCACCGGGCCGGTTCCCCGGTGCGGCCGGCGAGGAAGGCCAGGGCCACGGCGGCCTCGCAGGCGATGCCCGCGGCCAGCGCGTCCTCGTCGAGGGTCATGCGGGACGAGTGCAGCGAGGCGGCCTCGTGCGGTTCGCGGTCCGGCGGGCAGGCGCCGAGGAAGGCCAGGGCGCCGGGTACGGCCCGCAGGACGTAGGAGAAGTCCTCCGCCGTCATCTGCGGGGCCGGCAGGAGGTTCGCCGCGCCGGGGCCGAGCGTGTCGGCGGTGGTGCGCAGCACGAGGTCGGTGAAGGCGGTGTCGTTGACCGTGACCGGATAGCCGGTCTCGACGGTCGCCTCCGCCGTCGCGCCGTGCGCCGCGGCCACGCCGTGGGCGACCCGGGCGATCGCCTCGTGCAGCCGCTGCCGGGTCGGCTCGGCCAGGGTCCGCAGGGTGCCCGCCAGTTCGGCGGTGTCCGGGATGACACCGGTGGCGGTGCCGGCGGTGAGCCGGGTCACGCTGAGCACGGCGCTGTCGTCGGCGGCCAGGCTGCGTGTGACCATCGTCTGCAGTGCCAGCACGATCTCGCAGGCCACCGGCACCGGGTCGCAGGCGGTGTGCGGTGCGGAGGCGTGCCCGCCGCGCCCGTGCACGACGACCCGGAAGCGGTCGGAGGCCGCCATCTGGGGCCCGGGGCGCAGCCACACCGTGCCGGCGGGCAGGTTGGGGTGCACGTGCAGGGCGAAGGCGGCGTCGGCGCGGCTGCCGGACGCCTCCAGCACCCCCTCCTCGATCATGTGGCGCGCCCCGTGCTCGCCCTCCTCGCCGGGCTGGAACATGAACACCACACGTCCGGCGAACGTCTCGCGCCGCGCGGCCAGCAGCCGGGCGGCGCCCACCAGCATCGCCATGTGGGCGTCGTGCCCGCAGGCGTGCATCACGCCGGTGGTGCGGGAGGCGAACGACAGTCCGGTGTCCTCGGTGACCGGCAGCGCGTCCATGTCGGCGCGCAGCAGGACCGTCGGCCCGTCGGCGGCCCCGGCGAGGGTGGCCGTCACGGAGGACAGGGCGCGTCCGGTGCGGATCTCCAGGCCGAGACCGTCGAGGGCGTCCAGCACCAGGCGCTGGGTGGCCGGCAGGTCGAGGCCCTGTTCGGGGCCGCGGTGCAGGGCGCGGCGCAGGGCGACCGCCTCGGCGGCCAGCCGGCGCGCCTCGCGCGGCAGGCCGGGGGCGGCGGTGGTGCCGGGCGGGGCGGCGTCCGGCGTGCCGTGAGCGGCCCGGGGCGGAGGTGTCATGGGGGCCGTATCTCCTTCCCGGGTCCGGCCTGTGCGGCGCGGCCCGCGGCGGTGGCACACGGGAGGCGGTTGCCTTCCCACCGTAGGGACCGCGGGGCCGGCCGGACAGTCCCCCGGCGGTCGCGGCGCACCGGATTCGGACAGGGCCGCGTGCCGGCGGGAGGTGCGCGGCTGCGTCGGGGCCGGCCACGAGGTCGCCCCGCACGGCTGGGTCCACGGACGCGACAGGGAGCTGGAGCACATGGAGCGGGAGTACCTGGAGTACCTGGAGTACAAGGACGTGCGGGGCCTCGCCTTCCGCGGTGCCGACGGTGAGGTGGGGCGACGACGCGCCCCGAACGACCGGCCACGGGGGTGACGCGCCCGGTCGGTTCCCATGATGCCGAGGTCCGCGCCGGCGCGCCGCGCGACGTCTGCCGGGACGCAACATCAGGCCACGGTGGGCGACTTCGACGTGGTGGGCGACTTCGACGTGGTGGGCGGCCGTCCACACCGGTCCGGCGCCGACAACCGCTTCCCGGCGGCACCTGGCCGGCGCGCGCTCACGGTGATCGCGTGCGCCTCGGCCGGGCCCTGGTCGAGCCAAAGATCTTCGAGAGTGCCGTAACCCCCTCTGTCCGGGAGGGGTTAACACGGCGCCGCAGCTGAAAACGTTCCTGCGCCGAAGCGCCTCGGTGGGGCGGGTGGGACTCGAACCCACGGCCGACGGATTATGAGTCCGCTGCTCTAACCGGCTGAGCTACCGCCCCATAGCGGCGTGTCGCGTACAAGTGTGCGCGCCGTCTGCCGCAGCATAGCCGCTCATACGATCTCCTGCTTCGGATGGTCGGCTTCCGCGCTGCTCATGACCTTGAGGACATCACCGCAGGCGCGGCGGTTCCCGCGGACATGAAAAAGGACCCCGGAGGGGTCCTCGTTCAGCGTGCTCCCCCGACTGGACTCGAACCAGTAACCTGCCGGTTAACAGCCGGCTGCTCTGCCAATTGAGCTACGGAGGACCGAAGCTCCCCCGACTGGACTCGAACCAGTAACCTGCCGGTTAACAGCCGGCTGCTCTGCCAATTGAGCTACGGAGGATCGCCTCGTTGCATCGAACGTACCTACCTGGGTATTCGCCAGGGGGCGGGCGCTCGCTGCGACACATACATTAGCGCAAGCAGGGGGGTGCTCCGCCAATCGGTACTCCCCGGCGCCAGCGCCGCACCAGAGACCTACACACGGGAAGGGTGGCAGCCATGCGCTATCGGCTCACGTTCCTCGCCGGAATGGCCGTCGGCTACGTACTCGGCACGAGGGCCGGACGGGAGCGCTACGAGCAGCTGAAGAAGTCGGCCCGGCAGATCGCACAGAACCCCGCGGTGCGGAACACCGCCGAGTCGGCCGCACAGCAGGGCCGCGTCTACGCCGGCAAGGCTTTCCACACGGTCAGCGACAAGGTCGGGGACCGGGTCCCGGAGTCCGTGGCCCAGCGGGTGCGGTCCCTGCGGGAGCGCAGCGTCGACGGAACCGCGGAGGACGACTGGGGCACGAGCGGCACCTGACGGGCACCGGAACCGCCCTCGGCCGAAGCAACCCCGGCGATACGGCAAAATTCTCCGGCATGGGGATAGTCGCCGGCTTGGACAGCTCGCCCGATTTCACGCGCATCGTCGTCTGTGACACAGACACCGGCGCCGTACTGCGCCAGGGGTACGCGCCGCACCCGGTCGAAGCGCCGGACGGCGCGCGCCCGAGCGATGTCGA
The DNA here is from genome assembly GCF_009865385.1 of Streptomyces sp. SID486. Classification (GTDB taxonomy): domain Bacteria; phylum Actinomycetota; class Actinomycetes; order Streptomycetales; family Streptomycetaceae; genus Streptomyces. The sequence continues at coordinate 3,166 of NZ_WWJT01000529.1, forward strand.
TCCGCAGGCCTGGCTGCTCTCCCTGGGCGAGGCCGCCGGGGGCGGTCTGCTGGAGGGCGTGCAGTCCATCGGCGTCTCCGCGCAGGCGAACGCGCTGATCCCGCTGGACGCCCAGGGCAACACCGTCCGCCCGGCCCTGGTCGGCGGCGACAAGCGGGCGCAGGTCGCGGCGGCCGACCTGGTGGACGCGCTCGGCGGCCGGGAGTCCTGGGCGCAGGCGGTCGGATGCGTGCCGCAGGCCGCCCAGCCGGTCACCAAGCTGCGCTGGCTCGCGAAGAACGAGCCGGAGAACGCCCTGCGCACGGCCGTCCTGCTGCAGGCCCACGACTGGCTCGTCTGGCAGCTGCTCGGCCGGCCCGTGCGCCGGACCACCGACCGGGGCGGCGCCTCCGGCACCGGCTACTGGTCGGCGGCCACCGGCGCCTACCGGCCCGACCTGGTCGAGCTGGCGCTCGGCCACCACGCGATGCTGCCGGAGGTGATCGGCCCGGCCGACGCGGCCGGCACCACCCCGGAGGGCCTGCTGATCTCCGCCGGCACCGGGGAGACCATGGCCGCCGCGTTCGGGCTCGGGATCGGGCGGGGCGACGCGGTCGTCTCGCTCGGCGCCTCCGGTTCCGTGATGGCCGTGCACCCCGAGGCGCTCGCCGACCAGTCCGGGATGATCACCTCCCTCGCCGACGCCACCGGCATGCACCTGCCGGTCGTCACCACCCTGAACGCCGTACGCACCCTGCGCGGCACCGCCGAGCTGCTCGGCCTGCCGGACCTGGAGAGCCTGTCCGCCCTGGCGATGAAGTCCACGCCGGGCTCGCACGGGCTGGTGCTGCTGCCGTATCTGGAGGGCGAGCGGACGCCGAACCTGCCGCACACCGCGGGCACCCTGGCCGGCCTGCGGCGCGAGTCGATGAAGCCCGAGCACCTGGCGCGGGCCGCCTTCGAGGGCATGCTGTGCGGGCTCGCGGACGCGCTGGACGTGCTGCGCGGGCGGGGCGTGGAGGTGCGGCGGATCTTCCTGCTCGGGCCGGCCGCCGAACTGCCCGCCGTGCAGGCGGCGGCCCCCTCGCTGTTCGGTGCCCAGGTTGTCGTGCCGCAGCCGGCGGACTACGCGGCGATCGGCGCGGCCCGGCAGGCGGCCTGGGCGCTCGGCGTCTCGCAGGGCACCCTCGATCCGCGCACCCCGCCGGCCTGGCAGGGCGCGGCGGCGCAGGTGCTGGAGCCGGGCGAGGAGCTGGCCGTGGGGCAGGCGGTGCGGCAGCAGTTCACGGCGGTGCGCGAGCAGACCCACCCCGGAGCGTTCTCGTCGTAGGCGGACATATCCGAACGCAACACCCCAAAGCCATAAGGGCCCAGGAGAGAACACCGGCGGATTAATCGGTTGAGGTAACGCGGGTGGAGTGTCCGACGATAGGGGCCAGGGGCAACCGAACCAGCCCCCGTCGCCGACTCCGAGAGACGTAGCGTGCTCATACGACTTCTGCGGACCTATCTCAGGCCCTACAAGAAACCCATCACCCTCCTGGTGGCGCTGCAGTTCCTGCAGACCTGCGCCACCCTCTACCTGCCCACTCTGAACGCGGACATCATCGACAACGGTGTCGTGAAGGGTGACACGGGCTACATCCTGTCCTTCGGTGCCCTGATGATCGGCATCTCGCTGGTGCAGGTCGTGTGCAACATAGGCGCCGTGTACTACGGCGCCCGGACCGCGTCCGCGCTCGGCCGGGACGTGCGCGGGGCGGTCTTCGACCGGGTGCAGTCCTTCTCCGCGCGTGAAGTGGGTCACTTCGGGGCGCCGTCGCTCATCACCCGTACGACGAACGACGTGCAGCAGGTCCAGATGCTGGCCCTGATGACGTTCACCCTGATGGTGTCGGCGCCCATCATGTGCGTGGGCGGGATCGTGCTCGCACTGGGCCTGGACGTGCCGCTGTCCGGGGTACTGGTGGCCGTCGTGCCGGTGCTCGGCGTCTCCGTGACCCTCATCGTGCGCCGGCTGCGCCCGCTGTTCCGGTCGATGCAGGTCCGGCTGGACACGGTGAACCGGGTGCTGCGCGAGCAGATCACCGGCAACCGGGTCATCCGTGCCTTCGTCCGCGACGACTACGAGCAGAGCCGGTTCGGCAGGGCCAACGGTGAGCTGACCGACATGCAGCTGGCCACCGGCCGGATGCTCGCCCTGATGTTCCCGATCGTCATGACCGTGGTGAACATCTCCTCCATAGCGGTGGTGTGGTTCGGCGCCCACCGCATCGACAGCGGCGACATGGCCATCGGCGACCTGACCGCGTTCCTCGCCTACCTGATGCAGATCGTCATGTCCGTGATGATGGCCACCTTCATGTTCATGATGGTGCCGCGCGCGGAGGTCTGCGCCGAACGGGTCCAGGAGGTCCTGGGGACCGACTCCAGCGTCGTACCGCCGGCGGCCGGGATCACCGAGCTGCGCGCGCACGGGCACCTGGAGATCCGGGGCGCGGGCTTCCGCTATCCGGGGGCCGAGGAGCCCGTGCTGAAGTCCATCGACCTGGTGGCCCGGCCGGGCGAGACGATCGCCGTCATCGGCTCCACCGGCAGCGGCAAGTCGACGCTGCTCGGGCTCGTCCCCCGGCTCTTCGACAGCACCGAGGGCGAGGTCCTGGTCGACGGCGTGGACGTCCGGCAGGTCGACCCGCGGCTGCTCGCGAAGACCGTCGGGCTCGTGCCCCAGAAGCCGTACCTGTTCGCGGGCACCGTCGCCACCAACCTGCGCTACGGCAACCCCGACGCCACCGACGAGGAACTGTGGCACGCGCTGGAGGTGGCCCAGGCCGGGGGCTTCGTGCGCAAGCTGGAGGGCGGCCTCGACGCGCCGATCGCGCAGGGCGGCACCAACGTCTCCGGCGGCCAGCGGCAGCGGCTCGCCATAGCCCGCACGCTCGTGCAGCGCCCGGAGATCTACCTCTTCGACGACTCCTTCTCGGCGCTCGACTACGCCACCGACGCCGCCCTGCGCGCCGCCCTGTCCAGGGAGACCGCCGAGGCGACCGTCGTCATCGTCGCCCAGCGGGTGGCGACGATCCGGGACGCCGACCGGATCGTCGTGCTGGACGAGGGCCGGGTGGTCGGCTCCGGCCGGCACGCCGAACTGATGGCGACCAACGAGACCTACCGGGAGATCGTTCTCTCCCAGCTGACGGAAGCGGAGGCCGCCTGATGGCCGGGCCCATGGGACGCATGATGGCGGGGGGACCCGACCAGCGCTCGATGGACTTCAAGGGCTCGGGCAGACGGCTCGTCGCCCGGTTCGGACCCGAACGGTTCACGATCTACCTGCTGCTGCTGTGCGTGGTCGTCAGCGTCGGCCTGAGCGTGGTCGGCCCGAAGATCCTCGGCAAGGCCACCGACCTGGTGTTCGCCGGCATCATCGGCCGGCGGATGCCGGCGGGCGCGACCAAGGAGCAGGTGCTCGACTCCATGCGCGAGCGCGGCCAGGGCCAGGTCGCCGACATGCTCAGGAGCACCGACTTCACCCCCGGCAAGGGCATCGACTTCCCCGCCGTCGGGAACGTCCTGCTGCTCGCCCTCGGCACGTTCCTGGTCGCCGGGCTGCTCATGGCGGTCGCGACCCGCCTGGTCAACCGGTCCGTGAACCGCACGATGTACCGGATGCGGGAGGACGTGCAGACGAAGCTGTCCCGGCTGCCGCTGTCGTACTTCGACAAGCGCCAGCGCGGCGAGGTGCTGTCCCGGGCGACGAACGACATCGACAACATCGGGCAGACCCTCCAGCAGTCGATGGGCCAGCTGATCAACTCGGTGCTGACCATCGTCGGCGTGCTCGTGATGATGTTCTGGGTCTCCTGGCTGCTGGCGCTGGTCGCGCTCGTCACCGTGCCGCTGTCGTTCGTGGTCGCCACCCGGGTCGGCAAGCGGTCCCAGCCGCACTTCGTGCAGCAGTGGCGGACCACCGGCAAGCTGAACGCCCACATCGAGGAGATGTACACCGGGCACACCCTGGTGAAGGTGTTCGGGCGGCAGGAGGAGTCGGCGCAGCAGTTCGCCGAGCAGAACGAGGCGCTGTACGAGGCCGGCTTCAGGGCGCAGTTCAACAGCGGTGTGATGCAGCCGCTGATGATGTTCGTGTCGAACCTGAACTACGTGCTGGTGGCGGTCGTCGGCGGTCTGCGGGTCGCCTCCGGCACCCTGTCCATCGGTGACGTCCAGGCGTTCATCCAGTACTCGCGCCAGTTCTCCATGCCGCTGACGCAGGTCGCGTCGATGGCGAACCTGGTGCAGTCGGGTGTCGCCTCGGCCGAGCGGGTCTTCGAACTCCTCGACGCCGAGGAGCAGGAGGCGGACCCGGCCGAGGCCGAGCGTCCGGCGGAGCTGCGCGGGCGGGTGCGCCTGGAGCACGTGTCGTTCCGGTACGACCCGGAGAAGCCGCTGATCGAGGATCTGTCGCTCACGGTGGAGCCGGGGCACACGGTGGCGATCGTCGGCCCGACGGGCGCCGGCAAGACCACGCTGGTGAACCTGCTGATGCGGTTCTACGACGTGTCCGGCGGCCGGATCACGCTGGACGGCGTGGACGTCCGGAGGATGACCCGGGACGAACTGCGGGCCGGTATCGGCATGGTGCTGCAGGACACGTGGCTGTTCGGCGGCACCATCGCGGAGAACATCGCGTACGGCGCCGCGCGCGAGGTGACCCGGGGCGAGATCGAGGAGGCGGCGCGGGCCGCGCACGCGGACCGCTTCATCCGGACGCTGCCCGACGGGTACGACACGGTGATCGACGACGAGGGCACGGGTGTCAGCGCCGGCGAGAAGCAGCTGATCACCATCGCGCGGGCGTTCCTGTCCGATCCGGTGATCCTGGTGCTGGACGAGGCGACGAGTTCCGTGGACACCCGCACCGAGGTGCTGATCCAGAAGGCGATGGCCAAGCTGGCGGCCGGCCGGACGTCGTTCGTGATCGCGCACCGGCTCTCGACGATCCGGGACGCGGACACGATCCTCGTGATGGAGAACGGGTCCATCGTCGAACAGGGCGCACACGCCGAGCTGCTGGCGTCCGACGGGGCGTACGCGCGGCTGTACAAGGCCCAGTTCGCGCAGGCCGTGGCCGAGGTCGACTAGGTCGTGTTTTAGAAATGGGCTTCGCTGCTTGCCCCGCACCGTGATGATCGCGGTGTGGGGCGAGGGGATCTTTCTGACGCGCAGTGGGCCGTGCTGGAGTCGATGCTGCCGGTCGCGATGCGGGGCAGGCCGGCGGTAGGTCGGCGGAAGCTGATCGACGGGATCCGGTGGCGGGTGAGGACCGGTGCTCCGTGGAGGGATCTGCCGTCCGAGTACGGACCGTGGCAGACGGTCTATGGGCTCTTCCGCCGCTGGCAGCGTGACGGCACCTGGCCCGAGCTGCTGACCCGGCTAGGCCCGGGCGGACGCGGCCGGGCTGGAGTCGTGGATCTGGGACGCCGAGGGCAACCTGCTCAGCCACACCGACCCGGTCGGCCACCTTACCCACCACACGGTGACACACTTTGACGTACCCGCCACGCGAACCGATGCGGACGGCGCACGCTACGCGTTCACATATGACACGGAATTGCGACTGACGGGAGTCACCAACCCGCAGGGCCGCACATGGACCTACACCTATGACGAAGCCGGCCGCCTGACGGCCGAGTCGGACTTCAACGGCCGCACGCTCACGTACACCCACGACGCGGCAGGACGGCTGGTCACCCGTACCAACGGAGCCGGGGAGAGCCTTCGTTTCACGCGGGACACGGCGGGCCGCGTGGTGGAGCAGCGCGAGGGAGCCAGCGGTGACATCACCACATACAGCTATGGCCCCGACCGCAAGTTGGCGCACGCTTCCAACCCGAGCGCCGACGTGTCGCTGAAGCGGGACCCGCTGGGCCGGATCGTGGCGGAAACCGTCAAAGGCCGGACGATCAGCTATGAGTACGACGCCCTCGGACGTCGGGTCCGGCGTACAACCCCTTCCGGGCTGGTCTCGGAGTGGACGTACGACGCGACGGGACGAGGCACCGCGCTGCGCACGGCGGACCACACCCTGACCTTCTCGTATGACACGGCGGGCCGCGAGACCGAGCGCCGACTCGGCGACGACGTCGCCCTCCTTCAGCGATGGAGCGCCGCCGGCCGACTGACCGAGCAGTCTCTGACAGTGCTCTCCGGCGCCGCCGGGGCGAACCGCCTGCTCCAGCATCGTGACTACGCATACCGGGCCGACGGCCACATCACTGAGATCCGCGAGTTGACGTCGGGCACCCGTCGCTTCGATCTCGACGCCATTGGCCGGGTCACGGGCGTGCGTGCACATGGCTGGACGGAAACCTACGCGTACGACGCGGCGGGTAATCCGGTCCGGGCGGATTCACCGGGGCTCGGTACCTCGGGTGAGCGTGAGTTCGACGGCACCCTGATCCGTCGTGCTGGTAACACCGTCTACGAGCACGACGCCCAGGGCCGCCTCGTCCGCAAGAAGCGAAGGCTGCTCAACGGCCAGCAGCGCATCTGGTCCTATACATGGAACTCGGAGGACCGGCTGACCGAGGCGGTCACCCCCGAGGGCGACCGGTGGTGCTACGCCTATGACCCGTTCGGACGCCGGGTTTCCAAGCACCGTGTCGCCGAGGACGGATCCGCGTGCGACCGGACCGACTTCTCCTGGGACGACACCCGGCTGGCGGAGCAGACCGGTCCAACCGGCATGGTCTCTACCTGGGAGTTCGCTCCGGACACCGATCGCCCTGTGGCCCAGACCGACCACGAACCGACAGCGCACGAGGGGGAACGGTCGTTTCTCGCCCGGCTGGCCGAAGAGACCACGCCCGGGCGCCGGACGCGGTTCCACGCCGTCGTTACCGACGTCGTGGGGACGCCCACCGAACTGGTCACCCCGGACGGTCACCTGGCGTGGCAGCGCCGGACCTCGGTGTGGGGTGCGCCGTTCCCCGCGCCGCCGGACGACGAGCCTTCCGTGGATTGCCCGCTGCGTTTTCCGGGCCAGTACGTGGACCCCGAAACCGGCCTCCACTACAACGTCTTCCGGTACTTCGACCCGGAGACCGGAAGCTTCGTCTCGGCCGACCCACTTGGTCTCGATCCGTACCCGAACCCCTACGCATACGGCCCGAACCCCTTCACCTGGCTCGACCCTCTCGGGCTCGCGTGCAAGAAGATCCCGACCGACGAGCTCAACTGGAACACGCGCAGCCGACCGACCTTCGGCCACACCTTCAGCGAGCACGGAGCGGGCGCGAAAAACACCAAGAGCCTTACCGACCGCGCACGCAGCACGGGCAATCAGCAGGGACAATGGCTGGACAACGACAAGGTCCTGGAGTTCCTGAAGACACATCACGACCCCAACGGCGGGGTGCGCGAAGTGGAACTGCCACCGGGGATGGGGCAGGTCATCATGCCGGACGGCGAAATAGTTGAGGCCACCTACGCGCGGCTGGTCCCCAAACCCGATGGTTCCTACAAAACAGCTTTCCCGATCGTGAAGAAGTGAGCAGCTCCGTGCAATTCCGCATGACCGTGTCTCCGCCCACGTCCAGCACTCCGGTGACACATGACGTCGACCTCGCCGAGGACTACGAATCGCTGGTCATGGATGCCTGTGAGCTCCTGGCCGACACGGACTGCCGCTTCGATGTGGCAGGGTTCGGCCAGAGTCCGTGGCCGGTGGACGTCTCCTACGACCTGTCGTCGGTCATCGAGCAACTCCCGCAGGCACGGACGGCCCTCCGTCGGAGGGACCGAGCACAGATCGACTTCTACGGACAGGGGGTCGAGCGTGTCATCACGTTCGACCCCGTCGGCGAACAGATCACCATGACCTGCACGACGCAGACCGACTGGATTCCCGACCCGGCGACGGAAACAGCTTCCCTTTCGGACGTCGAGGGCATGCTGGCGGCATTGGCCCACGACTTCCGGCGCGCACTTGACCGGGTCTGCCCGGACATCGCGGCACGGGCACCCTTCGCGCAATGGTGAACGAGCAGACGGTCCGGGGTTTGTGGAGGTATCGGCCGGAAGACTTCGTCGCAGATGGAGCACTGCGGGACGTCTGCGTCCTCGACACCACGATCGACGACTGGCGGCGCATGTTCGACGGGCTGCGCTCGGTCTCGGGGCACCATGTGCTTACCTGGACGCTCTCCGGCACGACGGAGAGCGGTGCCTTGGACGCCTCTGCGAGCACGAGGTCACCACGGCGACCAGTATCGACGACATCGCTCGCGACCTCACCATGTGGATGGCCGGCCGCGACTTCCCCGGACGGCCCACCAGACAGGTCAGCGAGTTCTAAAACACGACCTAGGCGCGGCGCACCGGGGGGGGCCGCCGCACGGCGGTGGCCCCCTCAGTCCAGGTAGCCCCTCAGCTGGTCGGCGAAGGCGTGGTCCCGGAGCTTGTTGAGGGTCTTGGACTCGATCTGCCGTATCCGCTCCCGCGTGACGCCGAAGATGCGTCCGATCTCCTCCAGGGTGCGCGGACGGCCGTCGGCCAGCCCGTACCGGAGCTGGACGACCTTGCGTTCCCGCTCGCCCAGCGTGGACAGCACCGCCTCCAGGTGCTCGCGCAGCAGCAGGAACGCCGCCGACTCGACGGGGCTCGTCGCGTCGCCGTCCTCGATGAGGTCACCGAGGGCGACGTCGTCCTCCTCGCCGACCGGCGCGTGCAGCGACACCGGCTCCTGGGCCAGGCGCAGCACCTCTCCCACCCGCTCGGGCGCCAGGTCGAGGTGGGCGGCGACCTCGTCCGCGGTCGGCTCGCAGCCGCGCTCCTGGAGCATCCGCCGCTGGACGCGGACGACGCGGTTGATCAGCTCCACCACGTGCACCGGGACCCGGATGGTGCGGGCCTGGTCGGCCAGGGCGCGGGACATGGCCTGCCGGATCCACCAGGTCGCGTACGTCGAGAACTTGTAGCCCCGGGCGTAGTCGAACTTCTCCACGGCCCGGATGAGCCCGAGGTTGCCCTCCTGCACCAGGTCGAGCATGGTGAGGCCGCGCCCGACGTACCGCTTGGCGACGGAGACGACGAGCCGCAGGTTGGCCTCGATCAGGCGGCGCTTGGCCATCCGGCCCATGACGACGAGCCGGTCCAGGTCGAGCGCCAGCTCGCTGTCCAGGTCCTCGGCGCCGCCCAGCCTCTCCTCCGCGAACAGGCCGGCCTCCACCCGGCGGGCGAGTTCGACCTCCTCGGCGGCGGTGAGCAGCGGGATACGGCCGATCTCGCGCAGGTACTGGCGGAACAGGTCGGCCGAGGGCCCCCCGGACTCGGCCCGGACGGCGGCCGGCGCCTCGGCGGGCTCGGCGGCCTCCTCGGTCTCCCGGAGCGCCGCGGCCGGTCCGGCTCCCTCGGGCTCTTCGGGCTCCTCCGGCTCCACCGGCTCCTCGGCGAGGGCCTCCGCGGGCGGTTCCGCCTGCTCCGCGGCCACCGCCTCCGGGTGCAGGGCGGGCCGGCCCTGCGGGGGCACGCCCGCGAGGACGTCCGCCTCCGCGTCCGGCTCGGCGGCGCCGGTGCCGGCGCCGGTGCGGGTGGCGCCGGTGCTGCCGTCGGTCTGGGTGAGGGTCCGGGTCTGCACGGGGGCGACCTCCAGGTGATCGCTGCCGGCGGTGTGCGGCAGCGGTGTTCGGGAGCGGAGAGTCGACGGCCTGCGCTCCGCGGACTCGGGCACCGCCCTCAGTGTGGGGTACGACACAACCCCGCCACGAGGGGCGTGCGGTGACTTTTTGCGTCCGCTCCGTGACGCGGTGGTCACCCCGGCCCGCCGGACTATGCGACCGGCACCTGCGGGCGGCGAGACCCGATCAGACGCCCCGGCCCCGTGCCCGGGTCAGCTGCTTCAGTTCGATGATGGTGGCGACGGCGTGCAGCCAGGTGGCCGCCGTGTCGTCGGTCTCGACCCCGCCCGCGAGCACGGCGCCGGCCCGCAGCCACTCCCCCACGACGTCGGCCGCCTCCCGGCGGGGCAGCGGCTCGGGCAGCTCCACGGCACGGGCGAGCCCGGCGGCGCGCACGGTGTCGGCGAGGAAGGCGACCGAGCGCGGCTCGGTGCCGAGGCGGTCGAGGACGACCGCCGCGGCGGCGGCGCCGTCGCCGAACAGGGCGGTGCGCCGGGGGCCGGGCCCGGCGGTGAGGCCGTCCCGCAGCAGGACGGTGATGTCGAGCCGGGCCAGCTCGTCGTCCGTGCGGTCCGGCGGGTACGGGGCGTCGTCGTTCATGGCGGGGCCTCGGGTGTCTCGTCTCGTCCGACCGGTCCGTTACGGCTCAGCCGACGGTGACGGTGTAGGTGATGCGCTGGGGCGCCTGGGAGGGGCCGGTCGCGCCCGCCGTCGGGGTGGCGGACGGTCCGGTCGTCGCGGGAGGCAGGGTGGAGGTGTTGCCCTGGCAGGTGCTGAACGTGCAGTGCAGCAGCGTGAACCGGGTGGTCCCCCGGCCCCTGGCCTCGAAGGTGAAGGTGAGCCGGCCGCCGGCCCCGTCCACCTTCTCGTCGCCGGAGTCCGACGTGTACTCCTGGCCGCGGCTGACCAGCACCGAGCTGTCGGGCCGGGGGCCGACCAGGTACCAGTACTCGCGGGTGGAGGCGTTCTGCCCGACGGTGAGCGTGAAGCGTTCGCCCGGCGCCGCGGTGATGCTGGTGTCCTTCACCGGACGGCTCGTGGTGCCCGTGGGGTGGGTGGCGGTGGCGGTGGACGTGGGGCGGGTGGCGGTGGCGGTGGACGTGGGGTGGGTGGCGGTGGACGTGGAGCCGCCGGCCGGCTCGCCGGTGCCCGGGCCGCAGCCGGTGGCGAGAGCGAGGAGAGCGGCTGCCGCGATCGCGGCAGCGCCCCTGCTACCGGGGGAGAAAGACGCTGTACGCATCGGGGAGATCATTACTGGAAGCCTTGCCCATGTGGCCGTTGATGAAGTCGTCCTCGCTGACCCAGGTGGTCGAGCCCCAGGGGTTGTACACCTGGAGCCTGTCCCCTTCCTGGGCGATGATGGTCATCGCGTGGGCGCCCTTGCCCTTGACGTCGACCGGGACCGGTCGTCCCTGCGCCACCGCGTTCTCGACGTCGGTGAGGACCGCCCTGCGGTCGGCGGCGCTGTCCAGGTCACGGCGGTCGTAGTCGGTGCCGGTGGCACTGCCGACGGTGGTGTCGTTGATCCGTTCCTGCCCCTCCGGGCCCATGCCGCCCCAGTTCTTGCCGCCGTCGCCCTCGGTGTGCAGCCGGTGCTGTTCGGCCACCAGGCGCTGCCGGAAGGCTTCGGGGTCGTCCTGCTGCCCGTCGGGTCCGCCGGTGAGGCCGAGCGCGTACAGCGGGTCGACCAGGGCGCGGGAGGTGACGGTGGAGGAGGCCACGCAGGTGCCCTCGGACCCGTCGCCGCCCTGGATCCAGCGCTGCCCGTCGAACGTGACGTCTTCCTTGTTGACGTTGGAGCCGTCCGGCCCCACGCCCTCGTCCTTCAGGCTGTCCGCGCCGGTGACCACCGGGGACAGGTGCCGGCGCAGCCAGGCGGGGTCCTTGCCGTGGATCTTGTCCCGGAACTGCCCGATCTCGGTGACGCTGTGGCCGGCGGCCAGGGCCTTCATCAGGTAGGCCCGCTCCTGCGGGGTGTCCGACGCCGCCAGCATGCGCTCCATGGCCATCTCGTCGTCGAGGCTCAGCAGGTCCATCCGGGCCGACGCGCGCGTCAGGTCACCGGCCGTGAGGATCTCGTTCAGCTCGGTGTCGGCGCCCGCGACGCCGGTGTCGGCGAGCATCAGCTTGTCGACGGCGGTGAGTTCGCTGGTCTCCAGCTTCCCGGCCCGTGCCTCCGCGGCCCACTTGTTCAGGTCCCGGGCCGCGACGCGGGTGGCTTCCTGCGCGTCGGAGACGGCGTCGTGCATGAGGTCCACCGCCGAGGAGCCCAAGTGGGCGGCGTTCTTGCGGTCCCACTCCTCCTCGTCGTTCTCGTGCAGGTCGTCGAAGAAGCCGTCCTTGCCGCCGAGCATCTTCTTCTGCTCCAGCAGCTGTCCGCGGCCCTGCTCGTCCTTGCGCTGCGCGTCACCGATGGCGTCGGCCAGCGTCAGCAGCACCGTCGCGCACCCCTGGAACGCTTCGCTCATCTGGTTCGCGGACCGCCCGGCGGCGCTGACCACCTCGGAGGCGAGGACGCTCGTGTCGCCGACCCAGACCTGCGGAAGGCCCTTGCGGGCCACCCGGTCGACCTGGTCGAAGACGCTGCCGACCTGGTCGACCTGGCCGCGGTAGAGGCGCGCCAGGCCCTCCAGCACGCCCTGGTCGCCGCCCGGTGCGGGCACCGAGAGGGCGTCGTCGATCAGGTCGAGGACCTCGTTCTTGCTGCCGGCGCCGAGCAGCTTCTTGGACAGCCCGGCGAGCCAGGCGAGGCGGAGGGACGGGGAGTCGAGGGGAGAGGGGAAGAACGACACCGGCCCGCCCTCAGTAGCCCGACAGGGCGGAGGTACGCCCGTCCTGCGCCGGTGTGCCGGTGCGGCTGCTCGTGCCGCCGGCGGGGACGCTGTCGGCGTGCGCCTTCACCCGGCCGTCGGTGGCGTGGTAGGTCTTCTCGGCCAACTGCACCTTGCCGCCCAGCTCGTGCAACGCCGAGGCCAGGGTCTTGGCCTCCGCCTCCCACGCCTTGACGAACGCGTTCAGCGCCGACGCGGCGTCCTCGCCGCCGGCGTCGTCGTAGGAGTAGCTCGTGCGGGACCTGACGGCCGAGCTGACGCCGTCCATGTCCCCGCCGGCGTCGTCGAGTTGCCGGGCCGGGCCGGACATACCCGCCTTGACCTGGTAGCCGTCCGAGCCCACCGCGCCTCCCCCGTACACATCCGATCGTGATCGCGGGCAGGCTAACACGCAGCGTGTGCAGGGAGGATGACCCGTCGTCCGCCGCACACAGCTCCTCCACACGACCCGCCCCGGGGGGCGTCAGAGCGCCTCCGCGCCCCGTTCGCGCAGGGTCTGGTCGTACTGCTGGAGGACCCACAGCTCGTTCTGCACGGCGGCCAGCCGGGCGGGGTCGCCGCCCGCGGCCAGGCGGGTCAGCTGGGACTGGATGTCGCGGATACGGCGCTCCACGGCCCGCCGGCGGATCTGCACCAGGACCGTGCCGGCGTACGTCTCGTCCACCGTGCGGCGCAGGATCGGCTCGACGGCCAGCTCGGTGACCATCGCGCGGACCGTGTCGTCGGGTGCGGCCTCGCGCACCCGCACCAGGTACTCCTGCGGGTCGGACAGGCCGTACTCGGCGCCGCCCGCCTCCGCGACGGCCTGCCGCACGGCGGCGTAGGGCGGGGCGGTGAACTCGTCCACGCCGTAGGCGTCGAAGGCCGGGGAGACCAGTTCGGGACGCTGGAGGGCGAGCTTGAGCAGTTCGCGTTCGGCGGCGAAGACCGGGTTGCGCAGGGTCAGCGCCGGGCCGCCGGCCGCCGGGCGGGGCGCCTCGGCCCACTGCCGGCTGTCCGGGCGGGGCCGGCCCTGCTGCGGGTCGCCCTTGCCGCCGCGGTCCCGGGCCCAGCGGGCCAGCTGGGCGACCCGCCGGACCACGAACTGGGTGTCGAGGATGCCGAGCATGCCGGCCAGTTCGACGGCGACCTCGTGCTGGGCGCCGCTGTTCTTGATCCGGGCGACGATCGGGGCGGCCTCGTCCAGGGCCGCGGCGCGGCCCGCCGGGGTGTCCAGGTCGTAGCGGAGCACGATCTGGCGCAGCGCGAACTCGAACAGGGGCGTGCGGGGTTCGGCCAGGTCGGCGACCGCCTCGTCCCCCTTGGCCAGCCGCAGGTCGCACGGGTCCATGCCGTCGGGGGCGATCGCGATGTACGTCTCGGCGGCGAACTTCTGGTCGTCCTCGAAGGCGCGCAGGGCGGCCTTCTGGCCGGCCGCGTCACCGTCGAAGGTGAAGATCACGCGGGCCGAGCCGTTGTCCATGAGCAGGCGGCGCAGGATCTTGATGTGGTCGCCGCCGAAGGCCGTGCCGCAGGTCGCGATGGCCGTGGTCACGCCGGCGAGGTGGCAGGCCATGACGTCGGTGTAGCCCTCGACCACGACGGCCCGGCTGGACTTCGCGATCTCCTTCTTCGCCAGGTCGATGCCGTACAGCACCTGGCTCTTCTTGTAGATCGCCGTCTCGGGGGTGTTCAGGTACTTGGGGCCGTTGTCCGACTCGTACAGCTTGCGGGCGCCGAAGCCGACGACCTCGCCGCCGATGTCCCGGATCGGCCACATCAGACGGCCCCGGAAGCGGTCGATGGGCCCCCGGCGGCCCTCCTGGGAGAGACCGGAGAGCAGCAGCTCCTTGTCGGTGAAGCCCTTGCCCCGCAGGTAGCGGGTGAGGTGGTCCCAGCCCTGGGGGCTGTAGCCGACGCCGAAGTGGACGGCGGCGGCCTGGTCGAAGCCGCGCTCGGCGAGGAAGACGCGGCCGGCCTCGGCCTCGGCGCCGGTGGCGAGCTGCTCCGCGTACCACTGCGCGGCGATCTTGTGTGCCTCGACCAGGCGGATGCGCTCGCCGCGCTGGTGGGAGGGGTTGTACCCGCCCTCCTCGTAGCGCAGCGTGATGCCGGCCTGGGCGGCGAGGCGCTCGACCGCCTCCGAGAAGGACAGGTGGTCCACCTTCATGACGAAGGTGATGGTGTCGCCGCCCTCCTGGCAGCCGAAGCAGTGGAAGAGTCCCTTGCTGGGGCTGACCTGGAAGGACGGCGATTTCTCGTCGTGGAACGGGCACAGGCCCTTGAGGTTGCCGCCGCCCGCGCTGCGCAGCTGGAGGTACTCGGAGACCACGGCGTCGATCGGGACCGCGTCCCGTACCGCCTTCACGTCCTCGTCGTTGATCCGTCCTGCCACGGGTGAATTCTACGGGGCCGCCGGGGCGGTGACGGTGCCCGCGGGCGTCAGGACAGCAGGCTGTCCAGTGGTACGTGGGGGTCGGAGAGCGCCTCGACGTTCACCTGGGCCCGGGAGCGGATGAGGTTCTGGATCCGTTCTGTGACATCCCACACGTTCACGTTCATCCCGGCCAGCACGCGTCCCTCCTTCACCCAGAAGGCGATGAACTCCCGCTTGCCCGCGTCGCCCCGGATCACCACCTCGTCGTACGACCCCGGCGGCGCCCACCCGCTGTACTCCATGCCCAGGTCGTACTGGTCGGTGAAGAAGTAGGGCACGCGGTCGTGGACGACGTCCTTGCCCAGCATCGAGCGCGCCGCGGCGGGGCCGCCGTTCAGCGCGTTCGCCCAGTGCTCGACCCGCAGCCGGGCGCCGGTCAGGGTGAGCGGGAAGGAGGCGACGTCACCGGCGGCGTAGATGTCGGGGTCGGAGGTGCGCAGCCGTTCGTCGACGACGATGCCGCCGCCGTCCGCCCGGTCGGCGATCTCCAGTCCGGCCGCCTCGGCGAGCCCGGTGCGGGGTGCCGCTCCGATGGCCGCGAGGACGTCGTGCGCCGGGTGCTCCTCGCCGTCGTCGGTGCGGGCCGCGAGGACCATGCCGTCCTGGCCGACGATCTCGGTGAGCCGCGCGCCGAAGTGGAAGCGGACGCCGTGCTCGCGGTGCAGCTGGGCGAAGACGTTGCCCAGCTCGGGGCCGAGGACGCCGTGCAGCGGGGTCGGCTCCGGTTCGATCACCGTGACCTCGGCGCCGTACTCGCGGGCCGCCGCCGCGACCTCCAGGCCGATCCAGCCGGCGCCGGCGATCACGAGGTGCCCGTTGTCCCGGCCGAGGTGCTGCAGGACGCCCTTGAGGCGCTCGGCGTGCGCGAGCCGGCGCAGATGGTGGACGCCGGCCAGACCGGTGCCGGGGATGTCGAGGCGGCGTGGTTCGGCGCCGGTGACGAGGAGGAGCTTGTCGTAGCGCACGAGGGTGCCGTCGTCGCCGTAGCGGACCGTGCGGGCCGCGCGGTCGACGCGGTCGACGGTCTGGCCGAGGTGCAGCTCGATGTCGTTGCGCGCGTACCAGGCGGGCTCGTGCACGAAGACGCTGTCGCGCTCCTCCTTGCCGAGCAGGAAGCCCTTGGACAGCGGGGGGCGCTCGTAGGGGTGGTCGCGTTCGTCGCAGATCAGTATCACCCGGCCGGTGAAGCCCTCCGCCCGCAGCGTCTCGGCCGCCTTGGCGCCGGCGAGTCCGCCTCCGACGATGACGAATGTCTGATCCGCGTCGACCACTTGATGCCTCCTCGTAAGGGTGTCGCCATGCGAGCGTCCCGCACCGGGCGGGCTGCGGGAAGAGGGAGTGACCCGATCAGGCCACCACCGGTCACGTACCTCTCACATATGCCCGGTCAGTCTCGCGTGCAGCGAGCGCGCGGAGGCGTCGGTGAGGGAGGCGATGTGGTCCACGATCACCCGCTTGCGCGCGTGGTCGTCGGGGGCCCGGTCGAACAGCGGCCGGAACTGGGGGTCAAGTCCGTCGGGCGCGCGGACGGTCAGCGCCTCGGCCAGTTCCGCGACGATCACCCGCTGGTCGGCGCGCAGCAGCTCCTGCTCGGCGCGCTGCATCACGTACCGGTCGGCGACCGCCTTGAGGACCGCGCACTCCAGGCGGGCCTCGCGGGGGACGACGAGTTCGGCGTCGTAGCGGGTGAGGGGGCCGGTGCCGAACGCGGCGCGGGTGGCGCTCTCGGCGGCCAGGCAGAAGCGGCCGATGAGCTGGCTGGTGGCGTCCTTCAGCCGGGCCTGGGCGACCGCCGTGCCGTCGTAGCCGTGCGGCCACCACTCCTGGTCCTGGAGGCGGTCGAGGGCGGCGGCCAGCTCCGCCGGATCGGTGCCGGCCGGGACGTAGCGGCCGATGGCGACCTCGAAGACCGCCTGCCGCTCGGGTTCGGCGTGCAGGCAGTTGGGGTCGATGTGGCCGGCGTGCAGGCCGTCCTCGACGTCGTGGACGGAGTAGGCGACGTCGTCGGCCCAGTCCATCACCTGTGCCTCGAAGCAGGTGCGGGTGCCGGGGGCCGACGCGCGGACCCAGTCGAAGACCGGGCGGTCGTCCTCGTACACCCCGAACTTGTGGGACGCGGGGTCGGTCGGGTGGGCGCCGCGCGGCCAGGGGTACTTGGTGGCCGCGTCGAGGGTGGCGCGGGTGAGGTTGAGGCCGACGGAGCCGTCCTCGGTGAAGCGCTTGGGTTCGATGCGGGTGAGCAGGCGCAGGGACTGGGCGTTGCCCTCGAAGCCGCCGCAGTCGTCGGCGAACTCGTTCAGCGCGGTCTCGCCGTTGTGGCCGAAGGGCGGGTGGCCGAGGTCGTGGGCGAGGCAGGCCGCCTCCACCAGGTCCGGGTCGCAGCCGAGGGCGGCGCCCAGCTCCCGGCCGACCTGGGCGCACTCCAGGGAGTGGGTGAGCCGGGTGCGGGGGCTGGCGTCCCAGGCGTGGCTCCGGGTGCCCGGGGTGACGACCTGGGTCTTGCCGGCGAGGCGGCGCAGGGCCGCGGAGTGCAGGATGCGGGCGCGGTCGCGCTGGAAGGCGGTACGGCCCGGGCGTTTGTCCGGCTCGGGGGCCCAGCGTTCGACTGACGTCGGGTCGTACGGTGCGGAGTGTGCGGTGCCTTCCATGATTCGACACTACGTGCCGGCGGTGACATTGGAGGAACGCCGGGGTACCTGACCAGCCGCACCCTTGTCTCAGGCGGCTGACGTCCACGGCGTCGTGAGGCTCTCGTCGTAGCGGTGCAGCACCAGGCGGGCCATCGCCTCGTGGGCTCCGAGGGGAGCGGAGGCGATCCAGGACCCGGCCACCGCGCAGCGTGCGGCGAAGCGGCCCGGTGCGGTGAGGTACGACGCGATCGCCACCCGGTGCCGGCCGCGTGCCGTCAGGGCGCCAACCGCCGTGGGGACGTCCGGGGCCGCCGCCGAGGCGTAGGCGGGGACCACGGGGACGCCCAGGCGGCCGGCCAGGAGGCGGGCGGTGCGGCGGGCGTCGTCGGCCGCGCCGGGGTGGCGGGAGCC
>NZ_WWJT01000530.1 GCF_009865385.1 Streptomyces sp. SID486
GGCGAAGCCGATGAAGTCCGCCGGGATCAGCTTGGTGCCCTGGTGGATCAACTGGTAGTAGGCGTGCTGGCCGTTGGTGCCGGGCGTGCCCCACACCACCGGACCGGTCTGCCACTCGACCGGTTCGCCGTTGCGCTGCACGGACTTGCCGTTGGACTCCATGTCCAGCTGCTGGAGGTACGCCGTGAACTTCGACAGGTAGTGCGAGTACGGCAGCACCGCGTGGGTCTGCGCGTCGCAGAAGTCGCCGTACCAGATGCCCAGCAGGCCCAGCAGCAGCGGGGCGTTGGCCTCGGCGGGGGCGGTGCGGAAGTGGTCGTCGACGGTCCGGAAGCCGTCGAGCATCTCGCGGAAGCGGTCCGGGCCGATGGCGATCATCAGGGACAGGCCGATCGCCGAGTCGTACGAGTACCGGCCGCCGACCCAGTCCCAGAACTCGAACATGTTGTCCGGGTCGATGCCGAACCCGGTGACCTTCTCGGCGTTCGTGGACAGCGCCACGAAGTGCCGGGCGACCGCCTTGTCGTCGCCGCCGAACGCCCTGAGCAGCCAGGAGCGCGCCGAGGTCGCGTTCGTGATCGTCTCGATCGTGGTGAACGTCTTGGACGCCACGATGAACAGCGTCTCGGCCGGGTCCAGGTCCCGGGTGGCCTCGTGCAGGTCGGAGCCGTCCACGTTCGACACGAACCGGAACGTCAGGTCCCGTGCGCTGTACGGGCGCAGCGCCTCGTAGGCCATCGCCGGTCCGAGGTCGGAGCCGCCGATGCCGATGTTGACGACGTTCCTGATGCGCTTGCCGGTGTGACCGGTCCACTCACCCGACCGGACCCGCTCGGCGAAGCCGGCCATCTTGTCCAGTACGGCGTGCACCTTCGGCACGACGTTCTCGCCGTCGACCTCGACGACCGCGTCCGGCGCGGCGCGCAGCGCGGTGTGCAGGACCGCCCGCCGCTCGGTCACGTTGATCTTCTCACCGCGGAACATGGCGTCCCGCAGGGCGAACACGTCGGTGGCGGCGGCGAGTTCCTGGAGCAGGGCCAGGGTCTCGTCGGTGATCAGCTGCTTGCTGTAGTCGATGTGCAGGTCACCGACCCGCACGACGTATCGCTCGGCGCGCCCGGGGTCCGCGGCGAACAGCTCGCGCAGATGCGGCAGACCCTGGGCGCGGTGGTCGGCCAGGGCCGTCCACTCGGGCCGGTCGGTGAGCTTCGGGAACTCTGCCATGTCAGGCGTTCTCCTTGGTGGCCTCGCCCTGCAGGGCGATGGCGTACATCTCGTCGGCGTCGAGGCGCCGCAGCTCCTCGGCGATGAGTTCGGAGGTGGCGCGGACCTTCAGGGCGAGGGTGCGCGGTGGCTGGCCGGGCAGGCTCAGCGTGGCGAGCGGGCCCTCGGGCCGGTCCACGACGATCTCGCCGTTCGCGGTGCCGAGGCGTACGGCCGTCACGAACGGGCCGGCACTGTGCACCCGGTCCACCGGGACCTTCAGGCGGGCCTCCAGCCAGCGGGCGAGGAGCTCGGCGCTGGGGTTGTCGGCCTCGGCCTCGACGGCCGCCGACGTCACCTTCGCGCGGGCCTGGTCCAGCGCCGCGGCCAGCATCGAGCGCCACAGGGTCAGCCGGGTCCAGGCGAGGTCGGTGTCGCCCGGCGCGTAGGTGCGGGCCCGGCTGTTCAGCACCTCGAGGGGCCGCTCGACGGCGTACAGGTCGGTGATCCGGCGCTGGGCGAGCGCGCCCAGCGGGTCCTTGGCGGGCGCCTCGGGCGCCTCCACCGGCCACCACACGACCACCGGCGCGTCCGGCAGCAGCAGCGGCAGGACGACCGAGTCGGCGTGGTCGGACACCTCGCCGTAGGTACGCAGCACGACCGTCTCGCCGGTGCCGGCCTCCGAGCCGACCCGTACCTCGGCGTCCAGCCGCGAGTGGGTGCGGTCGCGCAGCGTGCGGGCGTGCCGCTTGATGACGACCAGGGTCCGCGAGGGGTGCTCGCGCGAGGCGTCCTCGGCGGCCTTGATCGAGTCGTAGGCGTTCTCCTCGTCCGTGACGATGATCATCGTCAGGACCATGCCCACGGCCGGTGTGCCGATGGCGCGGCGGCCCTGCACCAACGCCTTGTTGATCTTGCTTGCCGTGGTGTCGGTCAGGTCGATCTTCATGGCCTGCGCCAGCTCCGTCCGTCTCGTGCGAGCATCTCGTCGGCTTCACTCGGTCCCCAGCTGCCCGACGCGTACTGCGCCGGCGTGCCGTGTGCCGCCCAGTACTCCTCGATCGGGTCGAGGATCTTCCAGGACTCTTCCACCTCCTGGTGACGGGGGAACAGGTTGGCGTCGCCGAGCAGTACGTCCAGGATGAGCCGCTCGTACGCCTCCGGGCTCGACTCCGTGAACGACTCGCCGTAGGCGAAGTCCATGGACACGTCCCGGATCTCCATCGAGGTGCCCGGCACCTTCGATCCGAACCGCACGGTCATGCCCTCGTCCGGCTGGACGCGGATGACGATCGCGTTCTGGCCCAGCTCCTCCGTCGCGGTGGAGTCGAACGGCGAGTGCGGGGCCCGCTTGAAGACCACTGCGATCTCGGTGACCCGGCGGCCGAGCCGCTTGCCGGTGCGCAGGTAGAAGGGGACGCCCGCCCAGCGGCGGTTGTCGATGCCCAGCTTGATCGCGGCGAAGGTGTCGGTCTTCGACTTGGGGTCGATGCCGTCCTCCTGGAGGTAGCCGACGACCTTCTCGCCGCCCTGCCAGCCGGCCGCGTACTGCCCGCGCACGGTGTGGTCGCCGAGGTCCTCCGGCAGCCGGACCGACTTCAGCACCTTCAGCTTCTCGGTGAGCAGCGCCTCCGCGTCGAACGCGATCGGCTCCTCCATGGCGGTCAGCGCCATGAGCTGGAGCAGATGGTTCTGGATGACGTCCCGCGCCGACCCGATGCCGTCGTAGTAGCCGGCCCGGCCGCCGATGCCGATGTCCTCGGCCATGGTGATCTGCACGTGGTCGACGTACGACCGGTTCCACACCGGCTCGTACATCTGGTTGGCGAAGCGCAGCGCCAGGATGTTCTGGACCGTCTCCTTGCCCAGGTAGTGGTCGATCCGGAACACCTGCTCCGGGTCGAACACGTCGTGCACGACCCGGTTCAGGTCCTGCGCCGACTTCAGGTCGTGGCCGAACGGCTTCTCGATGACCGCGCGCCGCCAGGACCCCTGGGGCGGGTTCGCCAGGCCGACCTTCTTCAGCTGCTGCACGACCTTGGGGAAGAACTTCGGCGGCACCGACAGGTAGAAGGCGAAGTTGCCGCCGGTGCCGCGCGAGGCGTCCAGCTCGTCGACGGCGTCCTTCAGCTGCTTGAAGGCGGTGTCGTCGTCGAAGTCGCCGGGGATGAACCGCATGCCCTCGGCGAGCTGCTGCCACACCTCCTCGCGGAACGGGGTGCGCGAGTGCTCACGCACCGCGTCGTGCACGACCTGCGCGAAGTCCTGGTCCTCCCAGTCCCGGCGGGCGAACCCGACGAGGGAGAAGCCCGGCGGCAGCAGGCCGCGGTTGGCCAGGTCGTAGACGGCCGGCATCAGCTTCTTGCGGGACAGGTCACCGGTCACCCCGAAGATGACCAGGCCCGAGGGCCCGGCGATGCGGGGGAGCCGGCGGTCGCGGGCGTCCCGCAGCGGGTTCACCCAGTCGGCGGCCGGGCCCACCGGGACCCGCACCGTCTGCGGTGCGGGTGCCTGGGCGGGGGCGTTCTCGGTCATCAGGCGTCAACTCCCTTGCTCTTCAGGGACATGGCGACGGCGTCCAGCAGTTCCTGCCAGGCCGCCTCGAACTTGGCGACGCCCTCGTCCTCCAACTGCTGGACGACCTCGTCGTAGGAGATGCCGAGCCGCTCCAGGGCGGCCAGGTCGGCGCGTGCCTGCGGATAGCCGCCGGTCACCGTGTCACCGGTGATCTCGCCGTGGTCGGCGACGGCGAGCAGGGTGGCTTCCGGCATGGTGTTCACGGTGCCCGGCGCGACCAGCTCGTCCACGTACAGGGTGTCCTTGTACGCGGGGTCCTTCACGCCGGTCGACGCCCACAGCGGGCGCTGCGCGTTGGGCCGGCCGTCGGCGAGGGCCAGCCAGCGCCCGGAGGAGAAGACCTCCTCGTACGCCTCGTAGGCGAGACGGGCGTTGGCCAGGGCCGCACGGCCCTTGAGGGCCAGGGCCTCGTCGGTGCCGAGGGCGGTGAGGCGCTTGTCGATCTCGGAGTCCACGCGGGAGACGAAGAACGACGCCACCGAGTGGACGGTGGACAGGTCGACGCCGCGCTCGCGGGCCTTCTCCAGGCCGGCCAGGTAGGCGGCCATGACCTGGCGGTAGCGCTCCAGGGAGAAGATCAGGGTCACGTTGACGCTGATGCCGAGACCGATGACCTCGGTGATCGCCGGGAGGCCCGCCTCGGTCGCCGGGATCTTGATCATCACGTTCGGCCGGTCGACCAGCCAGGCCAGCTGCCGGGCCTCCGCGACGGTGGCCTCGGTGGCGTGGGCCAGGCGCGGGTCGACCTCGATGGAGACCCGGCCGTCCCGGCCCGCCGAGGCGTCGTACACCGGACGCAGGACGTCCGCCGCGTCGCGCACGTCGGCGGTCGTCATCATCCGTACGGCCTCGTCCACCGTGACACCGCGCACGGCCAGGTCGGCGAGCTGCTCCTCGTAGCCCTCGCCGGAGCCTATGGCGGCCTGGAAGATGGAGGGGTTCGTCGTGACACCGACGGCGCTCCCGCTCGCCACCAGCTCGGCGAGGCCGCCCGAGGTGATCCGCTTGCGCGACAGGTCGTCGAGCCAGATCGACACGCCCTCGTCGGCGAGGCGCTTGAGGGCTCCCGGGGTCGCGATTGCTTCGGTCACAGTGATCATTCTTTCTTCTTGCGTCGGTATCGTGCGACGTCGGTGACGTGCGCGGTGGTCGCGGCGGTGGTGCGTCGGCGTCAGTCGCGTGCGGCGGCGAGGGACTCGCGGGCCGCCGCGGCGACGTTCTCGGGGGTGAAGCCGAACTCGGCGAACAGGGTCGTGGCGTCGGCGGAGGCGCCGAAGTGTTCGAGCGAGACGATCCGGCCGGCGTCGCCCACGAACCGGTGCCAGGTCAGGCCGATGCCGGCCTCCACGGCGACCCGGGCCCGTACGGCCGGCGGCAGCACCCGCTCGCGGTACTCGCGGGGCTGCTCCTCGAACCACTCCACGCAGGGCATCGAGACCACGCGCGTGCCGGTGCCCCCGGCCTCCAGCGCCTCTCGCGCGGCCACAGCCAGGTGCACCTCGGAGCCCGTCGCGATGATGATCACCTCCGGGACCTCCGTCGAGGACTCGCGCAGCACGTAGCCGCCCTTGGCCGCGTCCTCGTCGGGCGCGTAGACCGGCACGCCCTGGCGGGTGAGCGCGAGCCCGTGGGGGGCGGGGTGCGTGGCGTGCCTCTTCAGGATCTCGGCCCAGGCGATCGCGGTCTCGTTGGCGTCCGCCGGGCGGACGACGTTGAGGCCGGGGATGGCGCGCAGCGAGGCCAGGTGTTCGACCGGCTGGTGGGTGGGGCCGTCCTCGCCGAGGCCGATGGAGTCGTGCGTCCACACGTACGTCACCGGGAGCTGCATCAGCGCCGACATGCGCACCGCGTTGCGCATGTAGTCGGAAAAGACCAGGAAGGTGCCGCCGTAGATCCGCGTGTTGCCGTGCAGGGCGATGCCGTTCATCTCGGCCGCCATGGAGAACTCGCGGATCCCGAAGTGCACGGTTCGGCCGTACGGGTCGGCCTCGGGCAGCGGGTTGCCCCCGGGGAGGAAGGAGCTGTTCTTGTCGATGGTGGTGTTGTTGGACCCGGCGAGGTCGGCGGAGCCGCCCCACAGCTCCGGGACGACCGGGCCGAGGGCCTGGAGCACCTTGCCGGAGGCGGCGCGGGTCGCCACCGACGCGCCCTCCTCGAAGACCGGGAGCTTCTCCTCCCAGCCCTCGGGCAGCTCGCCCTTGCTGACGCGGTCGAACACCTCGGCCCGCTCCGGCCGTGCGGTGCGCCACTCGGCGATCCTCTTGTCCCAGGCCGCGTGCGCCTCGGCGCCCCGGTCCAGGGCCCGGCGGGTGTGCGCGATGACCTCCTCGTCGACCTGGAAGCTCTTGTCGGGGTCGAAGCCGAGGACGCGCTTGGTGGCGGCGATCTCCTCCTCGCCGAGCGCGGAGCCGTGGGACGCCTCGGTGTTCCGCGCGTTCGGGGCGGGCCAGGCGATGATCGTGCGCATCGCGACGATCGAGGGCCGCCCGGTCTCCGCCCGCGCGGCCTTCAGCGCCGTGTACAGGGCGGTGACGTCGACGTCGCCCTCGGCGGTGGGCTCGACGCGCTGGGTGTGCCAGCCGTACGCCTCGTACCGCTTCAGCACGTCCTCGGAGAAGGCGGTCGCCGTGTCGCCCTCGATGGAGATGTGGTTGTCGTCGTAGAGGAAGACCAGGTTGCCCAGCTTCTGGTGGCCGGCCAGCGAGGACGCCTCGGCGGAGACGCCCTCCTCCAGGTCGCCGTCGGAGACGATCGCCCAGATCATGTGGTCGAAGGGGGAGGTTCCCGCGGGGGCCTCGGGGTCGAACAGGCCGCGCTCGTAGCGGGCGGCCATGGCCATGCCGACGGCGTTGGCGACGCCCTGGCCGAGCGGGCCGGTGGTGGTCTCCACCCCGGCGGTGTGCCCGTACTCGGGGTGGCCCGGCGTCTTCGAGCCGTGCGTGCGGAACGCCTTCAGGTCGTCCAGCTCCAGCTCGTACCCGGCGAGGAAGAGCTGCGTGTAGAGGGTGAGCGAAGTGTGGCCGGGGGAGAGGACGAAACGGTCCCGGCCGGTCCACTCGGGGTCCGCCGGGTCATGCCGCATCACCTTCTGAAAGATCGTGTACGCGGCAGGTGCCAGGCTCATCGCCGTGCCCGGATGCCCGTTGCCCACCTTCTGCACCGCGTCGGCCGCCAGAAGTCGGGCGGTGTCCACGGCGCGGCGGTCGAGGTCGGTCCACTCGAAGCCATCGGAAGTCTGCGTGGTCATCTTCAAGAAGTCCTCGTTCAGTGGGGGAAAGCTGGCCGGACGCGTTCAAACTTAAAAGTCTGACTTTTTCGAGGGAAGGTCGGGGTGTGTCAGCCTGTGGTGAATCTGGGACAGTGATCACGCGACAGAGACGGCACGAACGGGACATGACCGACAGAACGCAGCGAGTCGCCGGAGGAAGCCCCGGCGACCGGGCCGGCGGGGGCGGTACCGGCCCCGCCGGGAGCACGGGCAGCGGCGCCGGCCGCGCGGGCACCGGCGGCGACGGCGACACGGACGGCAGCACGGACCGCGACCGGATCAGAACCTTCCCCTTCCCCGCCGAACTGGCCGTCGGTGGCGTCGGCATGCAGATGGGCCCCATGGGCACCGACCGCACCTGGCACGCCGACGCCCCTCTGCACCGTGTCCACCGCATCGACTTCCACGTGGTCATGCTCTTCACCGACGGCCCCGTACGGCACATGATCGACTTCGCCGAGTACGAGGCGGACGCCGGTGACGTGCTGTGGATCCGCCCCGGACAGGTCCACCGCTTCTCCCGGGATTCCTTGTACCGCGGAACCGTCCTCACCATGCAGCCCGGCTTCCTGCCCCGCTCCACCGTCGAGGCCACCGGCCTGTACCGCTACGACCTGCCGCCCCTGCTGCACCCCGCCCCGGCCCAGCTCGACGCGCTGCGGACCGCCCTCGACCAGCTGCACCGCGAGTACGAGGACACCGCAACGCTCCCGCTCAGCCTGCACACGGCCGTCCTGCGGCACACGCTGACCGCGGTCCTGCTGCGCCTCGCCCATCTCGCCGCCAGTGCGGCACCCGCCTCCCGGCAGCAGACCGACAGCACCTTCACCCGCTTCCGGGACGCCGTCGAGGAGGGTTTCGCCACCAACCACAGCGTCAGTGCCTACGCCGACGACCTCGGGTACTCCCGCCGTACCCTGGTCCGCGCCGTCCGCGCGGCCACCGGTGAGACGCCGAAGGGATTCATCGACAAACGTGTCGTCCTGGAGGCCAAACGCCTTCTCGCGCACACCGACCTGCCGATCGGCCGGGTCGGGGCGGCGGTCGGTTTCCCCGACGCGGCGAACTTCTCCAAGTTCTTCCACCTGCACACGGGACACACCCCGGTGGCCTTCCGGGCGGAACTGCGCTGAGCCCTCCCGGGCACGGACGCGGGCCGGGTACGACGGACCGCCGCCCGGGCACGGACGCGGGCCGGGCTCGACGCGCCGTCAGGAGGCCGGGCGTCGGC
>NZ_WWJT01000531.1 GCF_009865385.1 Streptomyces sp. SID486
GCGCCGGCCGGCCGCGGCCGGGTCGGCTCTCCCCGCCGCGCGCTCCGCCGTCGCGGTGGATCGGCGTCCTCGATCCGGTCAGGGGCGTACCCGTGCCGCCCCGCCGGGCGGCGACGATCTCCGCCGCGATCGACAGGGCGGTCTCCTCCGGCGTCCGGGCGCCGAGGTCGAGGCCGATCGGGGAGCGCAGCCGTGCCAGTTCCTCCTCGGTGACGCCTTCCGCGCGCAACCGCCGGTTGCGGTCCTCGTGGGTGCGGCGTGAGCCCATGGCGCCGACGAACGCCACGGGCAGGCGCAGGGCCGTCTTCAGCAGGGGGATGTCGAACTTCGCGTCGTGGGTGAGCACGCACAGGACGGTGCGGGCGTCGGTGGTGGTGTGCCGCAGGTAGCGGTGCGGCCAGTCGACGGCGACCTCGTCGGCGTCGGGGAAGCGGGCCCGGGTGGCGAAGACGGGGCGGGCGTCGCAGACGGTCACGTGGTAGCCGAGGAACTTGCCGGTCCGCACGAGTGCCGACGCGAAGTCGATCGCGCCGAAGACGATGAGGCGAGGGGGCGGCACGTTCGACTCGACCAGCAGGGTGAGCCCTCCGGGGCAGTGCGTGCCGTCCGCGGAGAGGTCCACGGTAGCGGTGCGGCCCGCCTCCAGCAGGGCGCGCGCTTCGGCGGCCGCCGTGCGGTCCAGGTCCGGGTGGCCGCCCAGCCCGCCCTCGACCGTGCCGTCGGGCCGTACCAGCAGTGCGCGGCCGAGCATGTCGGCCGGGCCGCGGGCGACCCGCGCGAGGGCCGCCGGTTCGCTGCGGGCGGCGGCCGTCAGGGCCGACGCCAGGACCGTGCGGGCGGGTGCCTGCCCGCCCACCGGTGTGATCAGCATGTCGATCGTCCCGCCGCAGGTCAGTCCCACGGCGAAGGCGTCGTCGTCGCTGTAGCCGAACCGTTCGACGACGCTGTCGCCCGTCCGGAGTGCCTGTCGGCACAGTTCGTAGACGGCGCCCTCCACGCAGCCGCCGGAGACGGAGCCGATGACGGTGCCGGCGCCGTCGACGGCGAGGGCGGCGCCGGGGCCGCGTGGCGCACTGCCGCCGACCGCCACCACGGTGGCGACGGCATACTCCCGGCCCTCCTCCGTCCAGCGGTCCAGTTCAGCTGCCAGGTCGAGCATCCGGTACCTCCTCGACGGCGGACAGGACGCGGTCCGGGCGGATGGGCAGGGTGCGGTGGCGCACTCCGGTGGCGTGCCGGACGGCGTTGGCGACGGCCGCCGCGGCGCCCACGATGCCGATCTCTCCGATGCCCTTGATCCCGACCGGGTCGTCCGGGTCGGCGTCATCGATCCAGTCGGCCTCGATCCGGGGCACGTCGGCGTGTGTGGCCACGTGGTAGCCGGCGAGGTCGGCACCGACATGGCCGCCGGAGGCGTGGTCCCGGACGGCCTCCTCGTGCAGGGCCATGGAGATGCCCCAGATCATGCCGCCCAGCAGCTGGTTGCGTGCGGTGAGCGGATTGACGATACGGCCCGCCGCGAAGATGCCGAGCATGCGCCGCACTCGCACCTCACCGGTGTCGACGTCCACCGCGACCTCGGCGAACTGCGCACCGTAGGAGTGCCGTTCGGCGGGGGCGAGGGCGCCGATCGCGGCGGTGGTGTCGGACCGTACGGTGATGCCCTCGGGCGGTACGCCGGCGCCGATGGCGAGCCGGTCGCGCAGTTCACCGGCCGCCTCGTTGATCGCCCAGGACCAGGACCGGGTGCCCATGGAACCGCCGGCGATCATCGCGGGACCGAAGTCGCTGTCTCCGATGCGTACCCGGACGCGCTCGGGGGCCACCCGGAGGGCGTCCGCGGCGACCAGGGTGAGTGCAGTACGGGCCCCGGTGCCGATGTCGGCCGCGGAGATGCGGACGGTGAAGGTGCCGTCCGGGTGCGCGGTCGCCGTCGCGGTGGACGGTGCGGCGCCGGCCGGGAAGGAGGCCGCCGCCATGCCGGTTCCCAGCAGCCGGCGGCCGTCCCGGCGCACACCGGGCCGCGGGTCCCGGTCCGCCCAGCCGAACCTGCGGGCACCCTCCCGGAGGCAGGCGGCCAGGTTGCGTCCGGCGAACGGCAGCCCGGAGACCGGTCCCCTGGCGGGTTCGTTGCGCAGGCGCAGCTCGACCGGGTCGACACCGCACTTCTCGGCGAGTTCGTCGAGCGCGCACTCCAGCGCGAACGAGCCCGGCGCCTCGCCCGGGGCGCGCATGAACGTCGGGGACGGCACGTCGAGCGCGACGACGCGGTTGGCGGTGTGGTGGGCGTCGGCGTCGTACATCACCCGGGCCACCCCGGCGCTCGGTTCGACGAACTCGTGGACGGTGGAGGTGAGGCTGAGGGCGCGGTGTTCCAGAGCGCGCAGGCGCCCGTCGGCGTCGGCGCCGAGCCGGACGCGCTGGGAGGTGGGGCTGCGGTAGCCGGCCAGGGAGAACATCTGCCGCCGGGTCAGGACGACGCGTACGGGGCGCTGGAGGACGGTGGCGGCCATGACGGCGGCCACCTGGTGGGCGCGGACGCCCTTGCTGCCGAAGCCGCCGCCGACGTGTTCGGAGCGTACGCGTACCGAGGCGGGGTCGAGCGAGAAGAGACTGGCGAGTTCACCGACGACCCAGGTGGCGCCCTGGTTGGAGTCGATCACTTCGAGCCGGCCGGCGTCCCAGCGGGCGGTGGCCGCATGGGGTTCCATGGGGTTGTGGTGCTCTTCGGGGGTGGTGTACTCCGCGTCCACCACGACGGCGGAGGCGGCGAGTTCGGCGTCGAGGTCGCCCTTCCGCGTCACCGCGGGCATATGGCCGTCCACCGGGTGGGCGTCCGGGTGCTCGCCGGTGAACTCGGTTTCGTGGGGCTGCTGTTCGTAGTGCACCACGAGGGTCTCGGCCGCCTCCCTGGCCTGCTCGGAGGTCTCGGCGACGACCAGCGCCACCGGCCAGCCCAGGTGCGGTACCCGGTCGTGCTGGAAGACGGCGCAGGTGGGGTCCGGGCGCATGCCCAGCAGGCCGGTGTAGTCGGTCTCCAGGCGTGGGGCGTTGCGGTGGTCCAGGACGGCCAGGACACCGGGCATGGCGAGGACGGGAGCGGTGTCGAGGGAGCGGATGCGGCCGCGGGCGACCCTGGACAGCACCAGCCAGCCGTGGGCGAGGCCGGCGAAGGGCACCTCGCCCGCGTAGCGGGCGGCGCCGGTGACCTTGTCCCGGCCCTCGACGCGGGTGCGGGCGGTGCCGACGGAGGGTGCCTGTACGCCGGTCGCGGACGTCTCGGTGGTGAAGGCGGTCATCGTGTGGCCTCCTCGACCAGTTCGGTCAGGACGGCCACCACGAGGTTGCGGACGAGGTCCACCTTGTACGCGTTCCGGGGCAGCGGACGTGCCGTCGCCAGTTCGGCGTCGGCCGCGGCGGCGTAGGTCTGCGGGGTGGCCGGCGCACCGGTCAGGACGCGCTCGGCGGCGACGGCCCGCCACGGCCGGGAGGCGACGGCGCCGAGGGCCAGGCGCGCGTCCCGGACCACGCCGTCGCGTACGTCGAGGGCGGCGGCGACGGAGCCGATGGCGAACGCGTAGGAGGCGCGCTCGCGCACCTTGCGGTAGCGGGAGTTGGCGGCGGCCGGGGCGGGCGGCAGCGTGACGCCGGTGACCAGGGCGCCCGGCGGCAGAGCGGTCTCGCGGTGCGGGGTGTCGCCGACGGGCAGGTAGAGGTCGCCGAGCGGCAACTCCCCCGCGCCGTCTGCCGCTTCGAAGTGGACGACGGCGTCGAACGCGGTGAGGGCCACGGCCATGTCCGAGGGGTGTACGGCCACGCAGTGGTCGGTGGCGCCCAGGATCGCGTGGTTGTGGTGCTCGCCCTCGACGGCGGGGCAGCCGCTGCCCGGCACCCGCTTGTTGCAGGGCTGGGTGACATCGGTGAAGTAGCCGCAGCGGGTGCGCTGCAGCAGGTTGCCGCCGACGGTGGCCATGTTGCGCAGCTGCCCCGACGCACCGCTCAGCACCGCCTGCGCGAGGGCCGGGTAGCGGCGCCGGACCTCGGGGTGGGCGGCCAGCTCGGCGTTGGTGACGGTGGCGCCGACGTGCAGACCTCCCTCGGGCGTCGGCTCGACCTGGCCGAGGGGTAGTTCACGGACGTCGACGAGGCGGGCGGGGCGCTCGACACCGGCTTTCATCAGGTCGACGAGGTTGGTGCCGCCGCCGAGGAAGCGGGCGTCCGGTTCGGCGCCGAGGAGCGCGACGGCGCCGGCGACGTCGGACGCGCGCTGATAGCCGAACTCCTTCATGCGAGGGCCTCCTTCGGCGCCCGCACGGGATGCGTGCGGCTCTCTTCCGCGGCGCGGGCCACGGCCTCGACGATCGAGACGTACGCACCGCAGCGGCAGAGGTTGCCGCTCATCCGCTCGCGGATCTCG
>NZ_WWJT01000532.1 GCF_009865385.1 Streptomyces sp. SID486
CCCCCCACCCCCCGCGTCCGCCCTACCCGCCGTCAGGCGCCGAACCAGGGGAATCGGACGAGTTCCTCGCCGGCCCGCTGCGGGCCGGCTCCGACGCGGAGGCGTCACGGTCCTCCGCCCTGCTGATGGCCCGGCACTGGCAGCCGGCCCATGAGTACGCGGTCATCTGCCTGGCCGCCCCCGGGCCCCTCGCCCACATGGTCACCGCCACCGCCTTCCACCAGGTCCTCGGCCGGCTGGCGCTCGGCGAGCCCGCCGACGCGCTGCGCCCACGCCTGCTGGTGACCGTCCGCGACACGGTCGTGAACTGGTCGGGCACGGACCGGATCACCGCCGTGCTGCCCGGTCTCGACGAGCCGGCCGGGGGGCGCGGTGTGGGCGCCGCGCCCCCGCCCACACCGGACAACCGCGTTCTCTCGGACCGCTCGTTCCACAGCCTCTCCCGGCTGGAACAGGCACTGCTGTGGCACGCCGACGTCGAGGCCGAACCGCTCGACGTGCCCGCCGGTCTGCTCGGCGTGGACGTCGAGAGCGCGCGAGCCGCGCTGGAGCAGGCCCGGGAGAAGTTCCGCGAGGGCCTGGTGCGTGCCCACCGGGAACTCGCGCCCGGCAAGGAGTGCCGCTACTACAACCGGCTGCTCGACGTCCCGATCCGCCGGGGCGGCGCGCTGCTGCCCGATGTCCAGGAGCATCTGGCCGGCTGTGCCTACTGCCGGCACGCCGCCGAGCAACTCGGCCGTGCCGAGGCGGCGTCGGGTGTGCTGCTGGCCGAG
This sequence comes from Streptomyces sp. SID486, assembly GCF_009865385.1. GTDB lineage: Bacteria > Actinomycetota > Actinomycetes > Streptomycetales > Streptomycetaceae > Streptomyces. Next base: position 774 of record NZ_WWJT01000532.1, read on the forward strand.
GCCGTGCTCGGCCGGGGCGCCCGCCGCTACCTCGAATCGCGCCCCGGCCGCCGGCCGGCCCCGGCCCGTGCCCGCGGCGGTGCCCGGCGCTCCGGCGGACGCCGGCGG
>NZ_WWJT01000054.1 GCF_009865385.1 Streptomyces sp. SID486
AGCACGATGACCGCGATCCACCACAGTGCCTTCAACGCGAAACCCGCACCGAAGAGGATCAGAGCCAGCAGAAGAACCAGAAGCAGGGGAACCATTGTTATCAACCTCCTGGCCACCGCATGCCCTTACATCACGCTCACAAGCACATAAAACGTGTGTTTCTTTCAGGAAGTCCGGGGCATACGCGTACGCTGACCTCCGCCGCACACGGTTCCCCCAGTCCCGCCCCTCACACACCGCAGCAGCGACTCACGCGGCGCGGCAGCGGCTCGCACCGATGGACAGCTCATGTGAATGACAGTCGATGGAAGGAACAGTGGCGCACCCCTCGGCTTGGACCGAGGGATGTGAGGATTCCGCGTCTGCGGCGCCCCCTCACACAGGGGCGACCGCTCCGCTCACCGCCGCCATCCCGACCGTCCTGGCCGCATCGCTGGCCGGCCACACCTCCGCCCACGCCGTACCCCCTGCAGCCGCGTCGACCGCCGCGGCCCGGCACCAGATCGCGTGCCCCCGCGGGTTCGTGCGCATCCACCCCGACATCTGCTCCGACGGCCAGTCCTACGTCGAACGCGACATCGACTGCTCGGTGCGGCACCTGCCGGACCACACCCGAGGACAGGGCAGTTCGGTCGCCATCAACAGCAGTCGCACCCGTGGGTCCACCCGAGGGCCCGCTTCAGACCTCGATGTACGCGACGACCACGACGGTGCGCAGAGCGGTCACGAAGTACAGCACGCGCACGGTTTCCACCTCGTCGGTGTACTGGCGCAGGCTCGGCCCGCTGCTGTCGCCGGGCAGCGGCTCCCCGGCATCGGGGTCGACCGAGATGACGACCAGGGCGCGATCCAGGGCGTGGAGGTCGGCCTCGGTGGTGATGTTCTCCAGTTGCTTGGCGGCGGCGTCGGCTAAGGCGATGCGGGCGCGCCGCGGGCCGTGCTGTGTGGGCATCAGCCGACGGCCGAGCGCCGGCGGGCGAGGCGGGCGAGATGGGTTTCGCGAAGGTCTTCCCAGGGCGTGCAGTCTTCCACCGCGGGCAGGCCGTTGGCGGCGATGTCCTCCAGTACGGCGGCGAATTCGTCCGCCCTCGCCCGGGTCTGGGCCGCGTAGGCGCGCACCGCGTCCGCGGCGGCCGGCTCCAGCGGTCGGCGGACGCTGTCGGCACAGGCCGGCTCTTGGCTCATCACAGGCTCCCGGGACCAGGCAGGCGTGTCCCTCTCACGATAGTGCCGGCAGCGCACGTTCCGGCACCCCTTGCTGAACAGCCCCAGCTCTTGGGCGTGGACCTGGCCTGAGCGTGTCAGGGCGGGGGCGTGACAGCTTGCCTTCGCGGCGAGCCCGGGCGCGAGCGTCGAGCGTCCGCCGTGCCGGGGCCGGTGCCAAGCGGGCACCGAGCAGGGTGGTACCCACGGATGATGTCGGGCACCGCAGGGTGGGCGGTGAGCAGGGAACGGACAATTCACCATATGATGAAACTATGACTACGGGACGCGGTGCTCCACCTGCAGAGTTCGGTCGGAGCAGCAGGAAGGCGGCAGCGCGCGGCCCCCGGGACGGCCGGGGAGTGATTGCCGAGAGGATCCTCGCGGCCGCCCGCGCCTCGTTCTCCGCTCAGGGGTACGCCACTACGACTCTGCGCTCGGTGGCGCGTGCTGCCGAGGTGGATCCTTCCCTGGTCAGCTACTACTTCAAGAGCAAGAAGGGACTCTTCGAGGCTGCGCTGGCTCCGCCGGACAGCTTCATGGAAGGTGTCCACAAGGCGGCCATCGCTCCACCGCACGAGCGGGGGACGGCCATAGTCACTGCCATGCTGGGCCTGTGGGATGACCCCGCTGCGGCGGCCGTCTTGCGGTCGATCATCCTCACGGCCTCGCACGAGGCTTCCGCGCTGGAGCGGCTGCGCAGTCTGTTCTCGGATCAGGTCCTGACCGCAGTGGCCCACTCGCTGTCGAGCACGGAGCGGGACTGCCGCGCCGGCCTCGTCGCCTCGCAGATGGTGGGGCTGGCCATGACCCGCTACGTATGGCGATTCGGGCCCATGGCCGAGTTGCCCTCCGACCGAGTCGTCGAACTGATTGCACCCACGATCCAGCGTTACCTGTTCGACCCACTCGACTGATCGCCTGGCCAGGACTCCCAGCGTGCGGGGTGAAGCGCTGGTGCGCGTGGCGGTTGCCGCCGCCCAGCACACTCCAAAGGCGGGAAGTGCCCAGCCACCCCAAGTGCGCCGAAACGCTGGACGCCATACCGAGCCTCCCCACGGGGTGCGGGGGTGCCCCCGGCTGCAGCATCTCGACATGTGATGACGTCCCGCTCCCCGGGCAGGCCCTTCGGCTTGCCCGGGGAGCGGGAAGGGGCGGCCGGGCCGGCGACGCCGAGCGGAACGGCACGCATCGGCGCCTGCACGAGCCGGCCCGCCGGCCGGAGCCGCGGAGACTCCGCCTAAGCGGCCCTGCCGGTATCGCGAGGTCCGGAAGGTGGCGCACGCCCTTCGGCTCCTGCAGCCGAGTGACCACGACCTTTCCACACCCAGCCCGGCGGCATCGCACGGGCAGCGCTACGCGCCCCATCCCGATCCGCCACCGGGCACAGCCCCCGGCCCGTCTGGAACGGGCGCGCCCAAGAGGGGCCGCCCCCGGCGCCGCTCACCTGCCTAGGCCACCTCGACCTGGCGGCGCGAGCCCCCGATGGGACTCCCGGCCCTCCGCATCCCGAGTGGACGATCGCCCAGAACGGCGCCGTCCGGGACGGTGGCGCCGATCACCGAGGCCACCCGCTCCAGTGCCACCTCAGGCCGGTTGACGGTCTTGCGCGGCAGCACCGTGCCCTTCCGCCGACCGCCTCGAGCGGACAGAGGCGCCTTTCGAAGGGGTTGCACGCCCACGTAAATTCAACATACGATGAAATTAATCAAGTCATACCATCCCATTCGGATCAGGGGTCCCCCATGCCCGGACAGGCTCGAAGCACCGTAAATCGCACGATATCCGGCACAGAAAGGGGTCAGAGGCGGCTGAACGGGCCGCAGACCAGTGGTCGCGACTACCGCAATCTCTCGTGCGCGCAGCACGGGGTGGTGACCGAGCTCAACGTGTCGATCCCCATGCGGGACGGCGTCAACCTGCTCGCCGACATACGCCGACCGGAGAAGCCGGGCGCGTATCCCGTCCTGATCAGCGCCTCTCCCTACCCCAGGCAACTCCAGGACGTCCTCGTACCTCTCGGTGTGGTCGAAGCAGGTATGGACGACTTCTTCGTCCCACGTGGTTACGTCCACGTCACGGTGAACGAGCGAGGCACCAACGACTCCGGGGGACGCTGGACGATCTTCGACTCCGCGGAACGGCAAGACCTGTACGACGTCGTCGAGTGGGCCGGCACCCAGTCGTGGTCGTCGGGCGCGGTGGGCATGCTCGGAATCAGCTACTTCGCGATGGCCCAGCTGGGAGCAGCGGTGGCGGCTCCGCCCCACCTGAAGGCGATCTTCCCTCTCGGCCTCAGCTCAGATCTGTATGAACTCGTCTGGCACGGCGGCCTGCTCAACAGCGCCTTCATCTCCGGTTGGACGACGATGCTCGGCATTGCCACCACACGGTCGGACAAGATGCTGCGGGGCCCCGCCGTGGCCGCACTTCGCAAGATCTTCCAGCACCCTGGGCTGCACGCCAAACTGCAGCACACGAACGGTGAGGCCGCGCTCGCCACTCTGCAGAGGTTCGCTCGTGGAACCTACCCCGCCGACCCCTGGGACGAGCTCTGGCAGAACCTCGCCGTCGAGCGCCCCTTCCGGGACGAGTGGTGGCAGGAACGCAACCTCCTGGAGAAGCTCGCCGACGTGAAAGTCCCCGTCTACCTCGGCTGCGAATGGGACAACACGCCGGTCCACCTGCCGTCCACCTTCGACACCTGGGACGGCTTCCAGCGCCTTTCGGACGAGAGCCGCCCTCCGGTGCGCATGACGCTGCTGGGTGAAGGCGGTCTGGGATGGCCCTGGGAAAGCATGCACGTCGAGGCCCTCGCCTGGTTCGACCACTGGCTCAAGGGGCAGGACACCGGCATCTTGGAAGGGCCTCCCGTCCGCTACTTCCTGCCGGAGGCCGACCAGTGGCGCACCAGCGAGACTTGGCCGCCCGCCGACTCCCGCCTCGCTTCCTTCCACCTTGCGTCCGACGGCGTGCTCAGCCGGCACGGCGGCACAGAGGGCAGCCGCCGCTACCTCGCCCACGGCGAGAGGATCGACCGCTCCAAGGCGGCGCACAAGCCGGACTTCCCCGCCGCTCTGAGCTGGACCACTCCAGCGCTGACGACCGAATTGGACTTCGCCGGGAACATCGAGCTCCAGATGGATGCCGCGATCACGGACGCCGACACGAGTTGGATCATCGCGCTCGAGGACGTTGCACCTGACGGATCTGCGACCTTCATCACGGCGGGCTGGCAACGCGCAGCGCTGCGGACCGTCAACGAGGAACGAAGTGTCCCCGGCCGACCCGTCCTCGACTGCGACACTCCGATCGCGGTCCCGCCGAACAAGTCAGTCCGGTACCGCATCCCACTCTGTCCGAACGCCCGTCGCCTGCACGCGGGGCACAGCCTTCGACTCACCGTCGGCAGCTCCGACGCGACGGGCGCAGTCCCGTCGAACATGGGGTTCACACACCTCGCCGCCGGCGGCCCGTCCATCAACACAGTCTTCGCGACGTCGACGCTCTTGCTGCCTCTCCTCCCCTGACACAGGAAGGAACACCTTCCGCCTTCATGCCAGGCAGACGGACGCCGGGAGGAGCGTCGAGCGTGCAGCCGACGAAGGGTGCTTGTGCCGGCGACAGGGACGTCTCGTTTGGGAACTCCCTGCGCTGCCAGGGCCAACTGGCTGCCCACGCGGCCGACCAGCGGCTCAGCGATGTCGGGGACTTCGACCACAGCACGACGGTGCACAAGGCCCTGCCCCAGGTGGGGCACGAGTTCGACACCGTCCGTTGATCAGCCATCCCGCCGCCACTTCCGGGGCGCTCCAGCGGAGTAGAGACACCCGGCGTATGCGCCCTGCCTGTCGTCGACCTCCACGCGGGGGGGGACGGGCTGTTCCGGTACGTTCGGGCGTTCGATGTAGGCTGGAAGGCTGGCGCGGTGCGACGAGAAACGCCGCGCTGCCCGCCCCGCCCACTGCGGACGGGCGTCTTCGGCAGCCCCGGGGGACTTCTGCGAAGCAGCGCTGGGGGCCGTCGTCGAACAGGCGATGCTGCGGTTCACATGTGCAGGGCAGTCTGGCGCAGCATGTGAGGCGTAGATACGTGGCCTTCGCGCAGGACTGTGGCTTCTACGCGCACGGCGATATCGGCTGCCAGCGAGCGGCCAGCACCCTTTCCGCCGCCCACCGGGCCGCGGCCACCGTGCCGTAGGTGGACCAGCTGCCGATGAGTACGACGCGTCTGCTTGGATTGAGGGGTTCGGGGCCCTGACGAGGTAGCCACAGTCCCGAATGAGCAAACCGTCTGCGCGTTCTCCCCGGTACGCAGTGCCGTCCCAGATGATCCCTCCCCCACCGGGATGGAAGGGCAACGACTCACTCAGGCGGCCAGGAGGCGGTGAGCGACCTCGTTGTTCCACGGTCCGCCGAGGACGAGCAGGTCGTGCTCGATCTCATGGCCCGGCACATGAGCAGACGGACGCACCTTTTCCAGGTCGACGTCTCGGTATGCGCTGTTGAGGAGGGGACCAACAGGGACAGGGCCCGAATCTGGCCCCGGCCGGCTACCGGATGCTGGTATCGGCCTGTGTCTATGTGTGCGATGTCCAGGACGACGGACAGCTCACGCCTCCGCGTGTCGCCATGTGCGGCGCGCCGGAAACAATCGTCGTGAGGTGTAGGTGAGTTGATGTCAGCTCACGCTGCGGTGGTTGAGGCTGGTCCTGGCTGCGTGGCGGATCCGCTTGGTGCGGCCGGCTTCAGCGAGGATCTCGATGGCCTCGGTGTTCGTCCCGGCGGCGGTCTTGAGCTGGAGCCAGTTGGATGACTCGAGCAGGTCGCCCGGTTGCCAGGGCAGTTTGAGCGAGATGGCGCGCAGGAGTGACCACTCTCGCAAGCGTTGAGCCAGGAAGGGGTGGTCGATCGTGGCCTGGGTCATCGCCTGCGCCCATGCCTCATAGCCGGGACCGGGGTGGAGGTATGCGGCGCGGCCGTCCAGGTGCCGCAGCACGGCGGACTGGGCCATCGTCCGGTCCGGATCGGTGAGCACGCGGGCGACCAGGTCGACCTCGTCCGGAACGGCCACCTGCTGCAGCTTGTCGAGGTAGACCGCGAAGCGGACGTGTTCATCAGGGGTCTGCAGGATGTCGTGGAGGTTCACGCGGCCTTCTCCTCTCGCTCGACCAGGACGCCGTACTCGAATACGTAATGGTTGACTTCCGCCTCCAGCGCGGCGGCAAGCATCCGGCGGGCGCCCTCGCGGACGATCTCGTCGATCAGGGAGCCGGACTGGGTGGAGCCGTCGTCGGTGACTACGCTGAGCACGGGCGTCGTACCTTCCCGACCCGCGCTGCAACGCGGGCCTACTCGGAGACCTTACGGACCATTCGGGAAGGTACGCCCTCCGCATGCCCTCCCGAAACCGATCCACAAGTCCTGAGCATTGCTCGCACGCCGGCAACCGTGCGGCCATGAGCCAACGCGCCAGCACGGCCGCGCAGGTGAGTACCGCGGCAACCCCTGCGCTGAGAACCTGCGAGCCCACGGCTTCCGCAATGCTGTCCATGTCACTCGCCCCTCCGGCCCTGTAGACCCTAGCGTTCACAGATGCCCAGGGGCTCTCATGCCCTTAGTGCATAGGTTCGCCGGGTTGATGCTCGTGGCGGTCGGATGTGCGGTGCCCGACCGGACCGATGGAGGCGCGACGGCTGAGTCCGTCCATGTGCGCAGAGCGACCGACCGGGCGGGGCAGAAACTGCATCCCGATCGTGCAGCGGGGCAGCACCGACTGGGCGCGCTTCCGGCGCGCGATGCCGCCGGCCTCGTCCGGCGGGAACCGTAGGGGCAGTGATCGCCCAGCTGGTGCAAGCCGACGACGGCGCCTGGGGACTCGTCGACACCCGGGGAGCGTGGGGCTTCGCATGAGCGAGGAGGAAGGCCCCGGCAGAACCTAAGGGAGCACTACTAGGGATCGTCTTCAAAGGTGATCAAGTGATGAGGGATCATGCTTGTCGTGGTGCGTCGTCATGAGCTTTCGGATGCCGAGTGGGCAGTGTTGTCGCGGTTCCTGCCGAGTTCGGGGACCGCAGGGCGGCCCCGTTTGGACGACCGGGTGGTACTGAACGGGATCGTGTGGAAGCTGCGGACCGGATCGGCCTGGCGTGACGTGCCGGAACGTTATGGCTCCTGGCAGACCTTGTACACGCGTTTTCGCAGGTGGGCTCTGGACGGCACCTTCTCGCGCATGCTGCGGGCCATCCAGGCGGA
>NZ_WWJT01000533.1 GCF_009865385.1 Streptomyces sp. SID486
CGTCCTGGACGCGGCGGCGCTCGCCCGGCGCGACCGCGAACTGGCCGCGCTGGCCGGGGCAGCCGCCCGCGAGGCTCGTCTGACGGACGCCGGGGTGGTCCTCGGCCCGCTGGAGGCGCTGCCGGACAAGCCGTCCGAGCGGGCCCACGCGCTGCGCACGGTGTGTGCGGCGCTCTCCGGTGTCCCCCTGTTCACCTACGGCTCGCAGGGCTGGGACCCGGCCTGGGCCGCCCGCACTCCGGTGACCCTGACCGTGACGACCGCCGCTCCCGAGCAGCAGGTGGCACGGTGGCGGTACGCGCTGGAGACGGCCGCCGACGCGAACGGCGAGGACACCGCGCCGGTGGACTTCGACGCCCTCGCCCGGTCCGTGGCGGCGCACCGGCTGGACTCCGGGCAGCTGCGGCGCGCCGCCGAGGCGGCCATGCGCACGGCGGCGCTGGCGGGGCGGCCGGTCGGCACGGACGATCTGCGGGCCGCGGTGCGGGCCCAGAACGGAGCGGGTCTGGCCCGGCTGGCCCGCCGGGTGGAGCCCGGGGTCGGCTGGGACGACCTCGTGCTGCCCCCGAAGACGCTGCGCGGCCTGCGGGAACTCGCGGTGCGCGCCCGCCACCGCGACCAGGTCCTCGGACGGTGGGGCATGCGGCCCGGCGGGGGCCGCGGGCGTGGCGTCATCGCCCTGTTCGGGGGTGAGTCGGGCACCGGCAAGACCATGTCCGCGGAGGTCGTGGCAGCCGATCTCGGCATGGACCTGTACGTGGTGGACCTGTCCACCGTCGTCGACAAGTACATCGGCGAGACCGAGAAGAACCTGGAGCGCATCTTCACCGAGGCGTCCGCGGTCAACGCGGTCCTGCTGTTCGACGAGGCCGACGCGATCTTCGGCAAGCGCTCGGAGGTGAAGGACGCGCGTGACCGGCACGCCAACATCGAGTCGGCGTACCTGCTCCAGCGGATGGAGTCCTTCGACGGGATCGCCGTGCTGACTACCAATCTGCGGGCCAACCTCGACGAGGCGTTCACCCGTCGCCTGGACGTCGTCGCGGACTTCCCGGTGCCCGACGCGGCACAGCGCCTCGCCCTCTGGGAACGCTGCCTGGGCGACCGTCTGCCCCGCGCCGGCGACCTGGACCTCGCGTTCTGCGCGGACCGGTTCGAGCTCGCGGGCGGTTCGATCCGCTCCTGCGCGGTGACCGCCGCCTACCTGTCGGCGGAGTCCGGTGCGCCGCTGGCGATGCGCGACGTGGTGACGGCGGTGGCCCAGGAGTACCGCAAACTCGGCCGGCTGGTCCTGGAGGCGGAGTTCGGGCCCTACCTCGCGCAGGTCAGCGGCCCGTGAGCCTGCACGCGCGGTGCGCGGTGACCGCCCCGGCGGGCAGGCCGCCTGCCCCCGGCCAGGGCCCGAAGTCCCCTGCGAACGGCGGCGGGCGGGAGGAAGGGTGAGGAGGACCAGGACCACAGGATCGTGAAGGAGCGAGCATGCCGACGTACCTCACCCCAGGCGTATACGTGGAGGAGGTGCAGTCCGGTGCTCGCCCGATCGAGGGTGTGGGCACCGCCGTCGCCGCGTTCGTCGGCTTCGCCGAGAACGGCCCGTTCCACGAGCCGACGCTGGTCACCAGCTGGGACCAGTACACCCAGCAGTTCGGCGGCTTCACCCAGGGCACCTACCTGCCGCACGCTGTGTACGGCTACTTCGCCAACGGCGGCGGCGCCGCGTACGTCGTCCGGATCGGCGGCTCCGCCGAGGACGCGTCCGCCCCGGCCGCCGCGCAGGGCGACGCCGCACGGCAGACGCAGGTGGCGCCCACGGTGGAAGTGGGCGGCTTCCTCATCGCGGCCAGGCCCGGTGTGACCGGCGTGTCCGTGGAGATCGCCGAGGCCGACGGGGAGAACCCGTCCGAGGACCGCTTCAGGGTCCTGGTCCGCCAGGGCGACCAGGTGGCCGAGACGTACGACGCCTCCACCCGCAGGAACGTCAAGGGCTACCTGCTCAACCAGGTCCGCGCCTCGAAGCTGATCGAGGTCACCGAGCAGCGCGGCGCGAGCCAGACGAAGCCGGCCGCGCAGACGCTGGCGGTGCCCGACGCCCCGGCCGCGCCCGCCCCCGCCGCGTCCGGCGAGGTGGCCCGCATCGATCCGGCCGAGTACGTCGGTGACGCCGGCGCCCGCACCGGGTTCGCCGGCCTGGAGACCATCGACGAGATCACGATGGTCGCCGTACCCGACCTGATGAGCGCCTACCAGCGCGGCGACATCGACGCCGAGGGCGTGCGCACCGTCCAGCTCGCCGTCATCTCGCACTGCGAGCAGATGGGCGACCGGGTCGCGGTCCTCGACACCCCGCCCGGCCTGTCCGCGCAGGCGGTGCGCACCTGGCGCAACGACGAGGCGGGCTACGACTCCCGGTACGCGACCCTCTACTACCCGTGGGTGCGCGTCTTCGACCCGGCCGCCGGCCGCAACACCACGGTCCCGCCGAGCGGCCACGTCGCCGGTCTGTGGGCGCGCAGCGATGCCGAGCGCGGTGTGCACAAGGCACCCGCGAACGAGGTCGTCCGCGGTGCGGTGGACCTGGAGCTGCGGCTGAGCAAGGGCGAGCAGGACCTGCTCAACCCGATCGGCGTGAACTGCATCCGGGCCTTCCCCGGCCGCGGTGTCCGCGTGTGGGGTGCCCGCACCCTGTCCTCGGACCCGGCGTGGCGCTACCTGAACGTGCGCCGCCTGTTCAACTACCTGGAGGAGTCCATCCTCCTGGGCACCCAGTGGGTCGTGTTCGAACCGAACGACGACCGCCTGTGGTCGAGCATCCGCCGCAACATCAGCGCGTTCCTCACCGAGGAGTGGCGCCGGGGCGCGCTGTTCGGGCGGACGGCCGCGGAGGCCTTCTACGTGAAGTGCGACCGCGACAACAACCCGCAGGAGTCGATCGATCAGGGCCGCGTGGTCTGCGAGATCGGCGTGTCGCCCGTCAAGCCCGCCGAGTTCGTGGTGTTCCGGCTGGCCCAGTTCTCCGACAGCACCAGCCTCGTCGACGAGTGATCCGGACGAGTGGTCCAAAGGAAAGGTGACAGACAGACATGGCAGAGGGCGATGCTCTTTCCACCCATATCTTCGGCGTACAGCTCGGCGGGTACCTGGTCGAATCGATCCAGGAGTTCAGCGGGCTGACCGTCGAGGAGGAGGTCGTCGAGGTCCGGCAGGTCAGCTCCGAGGGCAAGCAGATCATCCGCAAGCAGCCGGGTGCCCGACAGGCCGGTGAGATCACCATCACCCGTGGACTCGACCAGAGCAGCGAGTTCACGAAGTGGATCAAGGAGACTCTCAACAACGGCGCCGTCGACACCGCGCGGCAGAACCTCACCATCGAGATCAAGGACTCGACCGGCGCGACCGTGCGCCGTATCCAGCTGATGCAGGGCTGGGCGTCCAAGTGGGAGGGGCCCTCGCTCAAGGCGGGCGAGTCGTCCGCCGCGACCGAGACCGTGACCATCGTGTTCGAGGAGATCATCGTCGAATGAGGCGCCGTACGGTGACCGCGGGCAGCCTGGAGGAGATCCTCCAGGCGACGGCGCCCGCGGCGGACACGGGCGCGGCGGCCCCTCGTCCCCCCGCCGCCGCCCCCGCACCTCCCTCCCCCGCCGGACACGACCACGGGCTGCGCACCGAGTTCGAGTTCGAGCTGCCCCGCGGCTACGTGGACGAGGCGGGCACGCTGCACCGGCACGGCGCGATGCGCCTGGCCACCGCCCGCGACGAGCTGCGGCCGCAGATCGACCTGCGGGTCAAGGAGAACCCGGCGTACCTGAGCGTGGTGCTGCTCAGCCAGGTGATCACCCGGATCGGCACGATCACCGACGTGCACGCCGGGGTCGTGGAGCGGATGTACGCCACCGACGTGGCCTTCCTCCAGGACTTCTACCGACGCGTCAACAGCGAGGGGCACACCCGGGCCGCCGTCACGTGCCCGCACTGCGAGGGCGGCTTCGAGGTCGACCTCTCGGGTGGGCGCCTGGGGGAATCGTGACGTACGCCCTTCCCCGGTTGCGGGAGGAGATCGCGTACATCGCCTACCACTTCCACTGGCCCCGCGAGGAGATCCTCGATCTGACCCACGGCGAACGCCAGCAGTGGGTCACCGAGATCGCCCGTATCAACACCCGCGTGAACGAAGGCGGTTGAGCACATGGCATGGCGGGACAGGTGGCGTCCTACGCGACGTGCCGTCGAAGCGGCCGCCCCGGCCGGCGGACCTGCCGCCTCCGGCACCGTCGAGGCGACGCCGTCCGCCGACGGGGGCACGTCGTCCGTCGGCGGGGGTACGTCGTCCGTCGGCGGGGGTACGTCGTCCGTCGGCGGGGGCACGCCGTCCGCCACCGCTCGGGGATCCGCCGTGCCGGCCGGCTGGGACGGTGGCTGGCGCTCCGTCGCCGGCCCGGCGCTCACCCTTTCACGGGCCCCGCTGGCCGTCAGTGACGGCCTCGTCTTCCGGGCCGGCCTGGCGGCCTGGCGTGATCCCTCGTTCGACACGGGTCTGGCACACGGCGTGCTGCCGTCGGCGCCGGCCGGCGTCGTCCGCGGTGTCACCCGGCCGCCGGCGTCACCCCGGTCCGCGCACGGCGGTGGCGGACCGCTGCTGCTGCGGGCGCTCTCCCCGCAGGGGGAGGACAGCTTCCCGGATGCCGGGGAAGGCGGTTCCGCCGGCGCGGGACGTCCGGCGGGCGCGGGACGCCCCGGCTCCGCGGCGTCCGCGGGCGCGCGTGGCGCGAGGG
>NZ_WWJT01000534.1 GCF_009865385.1 Streptomyces sp. SID486
CTCCAGCAGCAGCCGCTGCTGCGGGTCCATGGCCAGGGCCTCCCGGGGGCCTATGCCGAAGAAGTCCGGGTCGAAGTCGGCGGCGTCGTACAGGAATCCGCCCGACCGGGTGCTGGAGCGGCCGGCCTTGCCCGGCTCCGGGTCGTACAGGCCGTCCAGGTCCCAGCCGCGGTCGGCGGGGAAGGCGCCGATGCCGTCACCGCCGTCGGCCAGCAGCCGCCACAGTTCCTCGGGTGTGCGGACGCCGCCGGGGTAGCGGCAGGCCATGGCCACGACGGCGACCGGCTCGTCCGCCGCGCGCACGGCCGGCTCGGCGGCGGACTCGGCCTGCGCGCCGAAGAGTTCCGTGCGCAGGTGTCCCACGAGGGCGTCCGCGTCCGGGTAGTCGAAGACGAGGGTGGCGGGCAGGCGCAGGCCGACGGCGTTGCCCAGCCGGTTGCGCAGTTCCACCGCCGTGAGCGAGTCGAAGCCCGACTCGCGGAACGAGCGGCGCGGATCGAGCGTCATGTCCGCGCCGTGCCCGAGGACGGCGGCGACGTGGGTGCGGACCAGTTCCAGCAGGGCCGCGTCCCGTTCGGCGGGGCCGAGGGCGGCCAGCCGGGCGGCGAGCGGCGCGGAGTCCGTGACGGCGGCCGCGGTGCGGCGCGTGCGGGCGGGCGCCAGGGCCCGCAGGACGGCCGGGACGTCGTCGGCGCGGCGCAGGACGGCGAGGTCCAGGGCGACCGGCAGCAGCAGCGCCTCGTCGGCGGCCAGGGCGGCGTCGAGCAGCCCCAGGCCGCGCGCGGTGGGCAGGGGGCGGACGCCGGCGCGCGCCATGCGTGCCACGTCGGTGTCGCTGAGGTGTGCGGTCAGTCCGGTGCGCTGCTCCCAGAAGCCCCAGGCCAGGGAGTGGGCGGGCAGTCCGTGGTGCCTGCGGTGGGCGGCCAGCGCGTCGAGGAAGGCGTTGGCGGCGGCGTAACCGGACTGCCCGGCGCCGTCGATCGTGCCCGCCGCGGAGGAGAACAGCACGAACGCGGCGAGGCCGAGGTCCCGCGTCAGCTCGTGCAGGTGCCAGGCGGCGTCCGCCTTCGGCCGCAGGACGGCGTCCAGCCGGCCGGGTGTCTGGTCGGTCACCAGCCCGTCGTCGAGGACACCGGCGAGGTGGACGACCGCGGTGAGCGGGTGACCGGACGGCAGCTCCGCGAGGAGGGCGGACAGCTGGTCGCGGTCGGCGGCGTCGCAGCGGGCCACGACGATCTCCGCGTCCAGGTCGGCGAAGTCGTCGGCGGCGGTGCCGCTGCGCCCGGCCAGCACCAGGCGGCGTACCCCGTGCGCGGTGACCAGGTGCCGGGCCACGAGGGCTCCCAGCACACCGGTGCCGCCGGTGATCAGCACGGTGCCGTCGGGGTCGAGGGACGGCGCCTGGCCGCGCGGCGTGGCCCGGGCCAGCCGGGGCACGTGCACCGCCCCCTCGCGCAGGGCGAGTTGGGGCTCACCGCCGGCCGCGGCTGCGGCCACCGCGGCCGCGGCGTCGCCGTCGGAGTGGTCCACGAGCACGAACCGCCCGGGGTGTTCGCCCTGCGCGGCCCGGACCAGGCCCCACACGGCGGCGCCGTCCAGGTCGGTGACGTCCTCCTCGCCCACGGCCACGGCGCCGCGGGTGAGGATCACCAGCTGCGTCTCGCGGGTGCGTTCGTCGGCCAGCCAGTCCTGGAGGGCGGTCAGGACACGCTCGGCCGCGCGGCGCGAGCCGCTGACCGGCTCGTCCTCGCCGCCGGCCGGCAGCACCACCCACGGGGGCACGGTGTCCAGGGCGGCCGGGCCGCGCTCGTCGAGGACGGCATGCCGCGGCGGCGGCGCGTCGGGCACGGGCAGCGCCGGCCAGTCCAGGCGGTACAGGTCGTCGACGGGGGTCCCGGCGTCGAGTGCGGCCGGGTCGACCGGCCGGGAGACCAGGGCCGCCACCTCGGCGACCGGGGCGCCGGTGGGGTCGGCCAGCTGGAGGGACAGGGCCTCACCGCCGTGCAGCCGGACCCGCAGCGCGGTGGCTCCGGCCGCGTGGAGCGACACCCCGGTCCAGGAGAAGGGCAGCCGGGCGGTCTCCTGGGCGCCGGTGCCGAGGCCGTCGGCGTGCAGGGCGGCGTCGAAGAGGGCCGGGTGCAGGGCGAAGGAGTCGGCGTCGACGGGCAGTTCGACCTCGGCGAAGGTCTCTTCGCCGCGCCGCCAGACCGCTCGCAGTCCCTGGAAGGCGGGGCCGTAGTCGTAGCCGAGGGCGGCCAGGCGGGCGTAGGCGTCCTCCACCGGTACGGGCTGCGCGCCCCGGGGCGGCCACAGGGCGAGGTCGAAGGCGGGGGTGCCGATCTGCGGTGCGAGCAGGCCGGTGGCGTGTGCGGTCCAGGCGGTGTCGTCGGCGCCCTCGCGGCGGGAGTGGACGGTCAGGGCGCGGTGCCCCGAGTCGTCGGCGGCGGCCACGTGGAGCTGCAGCTGTACGGCGCCCCGCGCGGGCAGCAGCAGCGGTGCCTGGAGGGTGAGTTCGGCGAGGTGTCCGCACCCGAGGTCGTGACCGGCGCCGAGCGCGAGCTCGACCAGGGCGGTGCCGGGCAGCAGGGTGGTGCCGGAGACGGCGTGGTCGGCCAGCCAGGGCGTGGTGGCGGTGGAGAGGCGGCCGGTGAACAGCGTGCCGCCCCCGGCGACCGGGACGGCGGCGCCCAGCAGGGGGTGTCCGGCGGCCCGGAGCCCGGCGGCGGTGACGTCACCGGCGGCGGCGGACCGGCCGAGCCAGTACCGCTCCCGCTGGAAGGGGTAGGTGGGCAGGTCGGCGGGGCGTACCGGCAGGCCGGCGAACACGGCCCCCCAGTCGACCGGCAGCCCGGCCACGAAGGCTTCGGCGAGGGCGGCCAGGACCCGCTCGGGGCCGCCGTGGTCGCGGTGCAGCGAGCCGAGGCAGGTGATGTCGGCGCCCGTGGTGTCGGCGGTCTCCTCGATGCTGTGCAGGAGCACGGGGTGGGGGCTGCACTCGACGAACACCCCGTACCCGGCCTCCAGCAGGGTGCGGGTGGCCGGCTCGAAGAGCACGCTCTGCCGCAGGTTGGTGTACCAGTAGCCGGCGTCGAGGCCGGTGGTGTCGAGCCGGGCTCCGGTGACGGTGGAGTAGAACGGCACCTCGGCGGGCCGGGGGCGCACGCCGGCCAGGTCGGCGAGCAGCCGTTCCCGGATCGACTCGACGTGGGCGCTGTGCGAGGCGTAGTCCACCGGGAGCCGCTTGGCGCGGTCGCCGCCGGCCACGATCGTCTCGCGGAGTTCGTCGAGGGCGTCGGCGTCGCCGGACAGCACCACGGAGGAGGCTCCGTTGACGGCGGCCACCGCGACCCGGTCCGCGTGGCGGGCGATCAGTTCGCGCACCCGGGCCTCGGGCAGCGCCACCGACATCATGCCGCCGCGGTGGGAGAGTTCACCGGCGATGGCCCGGCTGCGCAGGGCCACGATGCGGGCGCCGTCGGCGAGGGAGAGGGCGCCGGCCACGCAGGCGGCGGCGATCTCGCCCTGGGAGTGGCCGATGACGGCGGCCGGGCGGACACCGTGGGACTGCCACACCTCGGCGAGCGACACCATGACCGCCCACAGCACGGGCTGGACGACGTCCACCCGTTCCAGCGGCTGCCGCGCCCGCACGGTCTCGATCAGGTCCCAGTCGGTGACGGGCGCGAGGGCCGCCGCGCAGTCGGCCATGCGCGCGGCGAACACGGGTGAGGTGTCCAGCAGTTCGGCGGCCATGCCGGTCCACTGGGAGCCCTGTCCGGGGAAGACGAAGGCGATGCGGGACTCCCCCGCCGGCCTGCCGCGCACCACGTTCGGCGCGGCCTCGCCGGCCGCGAGCGCGGTCAGGCCCGCGGTGAGCGCGGGCAGGGCGGCGCCGGTGACGACCGCCC
>NZ_WWJT01000535.1 GCF_009865385.1 Streptomyces sp. SID486
GCCGGGCGCCGGTCGGACCCGGGCGGGCGGACGGCCCGCGGGGCGCCGCGGGCCGGGAGCGGCCGGTGTCTAGGCGGAGGCGTCCGTCAGTTTCGCCACCTCGGAATCCGTCAGCTTCAGATCCGCGACGCCCAGCAGCGCGGGGAGCTGCTCCACCGTCCGCGCCGAGGCGATGGGGGCGGTGACCGTCGGCTGGGCGGCCAGCCAGGCCAGGGCGACCGTGGCGACCGGGGCGTCGTGGGCCTGCGCGACCTCGTCCAGGGCCGTCAGGACCTTCTGGCCGCGCTCGGAGTCCGCGTACTCCTTCACCCGGCCGGCGCGGGCGCTGTCGACGGTCGCTCCGGGCCGGTACTTGCCGGTGAGGAAGCCCGAGGCGAGCGCGAAGTACGGGACGGCGGACAGGCCCGTGCGGGCGGCGAGGTCCTGCAGCGGGCCCTCGTAGGTGTCGCGGGAGACCAGGTTGTAGTGCGGCTGGAGGGCGACGTAGCGGGCGAGGCCCTCGCGCTCGGAGAAGTCCAGGGACTCCCGCAGGCGCTCGGCACCGATGTTGGAGGCGGCGATGTGCCGGACCTTGCCGGCCTTCACCAGCTCGTCCAGCGCGCCGATGATCTCCTCGACCGGCACGTCGGGCTGGTCGAAGTGGGTGTAGTAGAGGTCGATGTAGTCGGTGTCCAGGCGGCGCAGGGAGGCGTCGGCGGCGGCCTTGATGTTGGCGGCGGACAGCCCCTGGTACCGCGGGTGCTGGCTGACCTTGGTCGCGATGACGACGTCGGAGCGGTTGCCGCGCGCCTTGGCCCACTTGCCGATGATCGTCTCGGACTCGCCGCCCTGGTTGCCCTCGATCCAGGCGGAGTAGGAGTCGGCGGTGTCGATGAAGTTGCCGCCGGCCGCCGCGTAGGCGTCGAGGACGGCGAAGGAGGTCTGTTCGTCCGCGGTCCAGCCGAAGACGTTGCCGCCGAGCGAGAGCGGGAAGACCTCGAGGTCGGAAGAGCCGAGTTTACGAAGTGACGTCATACGTCATGTCAACACCGGCGGCCGACGATCGCATCCCGCCGCCGGTACCGGAGTTCCCACCGCCGGTGCCGGGGTCCCATCGCCGGTGCCGGGGTCCCGCCGCCGGTGCCGGGGCCCCATCGCCGGTGCCGGAGTTCCCGCCGCCGGTGCCGGAGTTCCCGCCGCCGGTGCCGGAGTTCCCGCCGCCGGTGCCGGGGTTCCCGCCGCGTACGCCTGCGCGGTCTGCGGCGGGAGGCGGCCCGTCAGGGGGTGAGGCCCTTGTCCCGCAGCCACGCCATCGGGTCGATGCCGGTGGCCTGGCCGCCGGGGTGGACCTCCAGGTGCAGGTGCGGGCCGGTGACGTTGCCGGTGGCGCCGACGCGGCCGATGACCTCACCGGTGGAGACCTTCTGGCCGGCCGAGACGTTGATCGAGGACTGGTGGCAGAACCACAGCTCGGTGCCGTCGTCCAGGGTGAGGATCGTGCGGTACCCGTAGGAGCCGGCCCAGCCCGCCTCGGTGATCGTGCCGCTGTGGACGGCCTTGATCAGGGAGCCGGTGGGAGCGGCGAAGTCGAGACCGGTGTGGTAGCCGGAGGACCACATCGAGCCGGCCTGGCCGAACGTCGAGGTGAGCGTGTACGAGGAGGTCGGCAGCGCGTACTGCTTGGCCAGCTCGGCCAGGCGCTTCTCCTCCGCCGCCTTCTCGGCGGCGGCCTCCGCCTTCTCCTTGGCCTCGGCGGCCTTGGCGGCGGCCTCCTGCTCGGCCTTGGCGGCGGCTGCGGCGCTCTGCTTCTCGGCGGCGGCGAGCGCGGCGGCCGTGGCCTTGCTCTCGGCCTGGCCCTGCTGCTGCTCGGCCTGGGCCATGATCCGGTTGCGCAGCACCTCGCCCGCGTCCGTGGTGTCCTCGCCCTCGGCGGCGGACGTGCCGACGCTGCTCAGCGTCGCGGTGGCCTGCTGGGCCGGGCCGGAGTCCGCGGAGCCGTCGTCGAAGAGGTGGCCGACGGAGGGCAGGTCCGGCATGGAGATGGAGACCGGCGGCTTGCCGGTGTTGGCGCTGGCCATGCCGCCCGCGCCGACGGCGGCGATGACGCCGACGCCGAGGACGGTGGAGCTGCGCGCGAAGCCGCCCCGCTGCTTGGCGACGCGGTGCCGGCCACGGGCGGGAGTGACGGAGTCCTCGGTGGGGTTCCACTCCTCCCAGGGCCCCTCCTCGGCGCGGTAGGCGCCGTAGCCGAAGGTCTCGGGCTCGCGCTGGGCCGGTATGGACGGGGCTTCGGGGACAGGCCGGTTCGACGCCACGCGGGCGTGCTCCTTTCCTTCCGCCGCCTACCGGGTTAGCTGACGGGTTCGGAGCAGGAAGGTCTCCTACGCGCGTATACCGGCCGTGGACTCCATGAGTTCACGGCGATATCCGCGTGATTCACCCCAAAGTGGTGGTTCCCCGGTTCCCTTGCGGGATTCGGCGCGTGCGCACGGAGCCGTCTCTTGTGACGGCTGGGACGACCGCGCTGCGTTATCGAACGTTAATAGACCTGCCGGTCACTTTCCAAGCCGTTCGGCTTGATCATTACCGTTCCCGGCGGCGGAGCAACCGGCCGGTAAGCCACCAGAGCGGGCGAGTTGACCGAAGCCGCGGAGACGTCCAGCAGTCACCGGTGGTTTTGATGGTGACTCAGTTGTTATGCGCAGGGCACCCACCCGGTCACTTTCGGTGACGCGCGCCAGGTGGCGCGGGAAGCGGTGTGCGCAGCACCCCGTGGATGGCGTATGCTGGTCACACAACGACGCGGGGTGGAGCAGCTCGGTAGCTCGCTGGGCTCATAACCCAGAGGTCGCAGGTTCAAATCCTGTCCCCGCTACTGAAACCCAGGGCCCGGAATCCAGTGGATTCCGGGCCCTGGGTGTTTTCCGTGAGCGCTCACCCCGCCAGGTGGGCGTTCGGCGCCTTGGCCAGGGCCTCCAGGTCCGGGACCACGACGACCTGGGCGCCCGCGGCGGTCAGCACGCCCGTGCCGTCGGCCGCGGCGACGAAGGTGTCGGGCTCGCGCCAGGCGGTGACCACCCGCCGTACCCCGGCCCGCAGGATCAGCTCGGCGCAGGGGGCCGGGCGCGAGGCGCGGCGGGCGCAGGGTTCGAGGCTGCTGTAGACCGTGGCGCCGGGCAGCCGCGGGTCGGCCGCGTCGATCTTGGCGAGGGCCGCCTCCTCGGCGTGGACCACGGGATCGGCGCCCTCCCGCGAGTGGCCGCGGGCCAGCTCCGTGCCGTCGGCGGCGACCACCACCGCGCCGACGCTGAACGCCGTCTCCGAGGGCGGGCACTGGGCCGCGAGGTCGCAGGCGGCGCGCAGCCAGTGGTGGTCGGCCGCGGTGGGGGCCGGGCCGGCCCCGGGGGCGGTGGGCGCGTAGCGCATGAGGACGACGTCCTCGATCCGGCGGGTGTCGAGCAGGCGCAGGCGCCCGCCCTGGTAGCCGCCCGGCCCGAACAGCCGCGGGGCCGCCGGGTCCCCGACGAACAGCGGGGCGAGGACCAGCTGGAGTTCGTCGGCGAGGCCCTGCTGCAGGAGCTGGGTGTGGACCGTGCCGCCGCCCTCGACCATCAGCCGCCCGACCGAGCGCACGTCGTGCAGATGCTCCAGCAGGGTCCGCCAGTCGAGGGTGGGGCCCAGCGCGACGACGTCGGCGGTCCGGCCGAGCAGACGCGAGGCCCGCTCGGCGCCCTCGTCGGTCGTGCAGACGAGCTTCTCGCCGCCGGTGTGCCAGAAGTTGGCGTCCGGGTCGAGGTCGCCGGAAGCGGTGACGGTGACCTTCAGCGGGTACTCCGGCCACCCCGCGGCGGTGCGGGCCGCGCGCCGCCGGGCGGAGTTGACCAGCAGGCGCGGGTTGTCGGCGCGGATCGTGCCGGCGCCGACGAGGATGGCGTCCACGGAGGCCCGCACCTCGTCCACCCGGTCGAAGTCGGCCGGGCTGGACAGCAGGAGCCGTTCGGGACCGGTGTCGTCCAGGTAGCCGTCGAGGGAGACGGCGGCGGACAGCAGCACGTACGGCAGGGGCATCGGCGCTCTTTTCCGGAGGCGGACGGTCGGCGGTCAGAACGGCTTGGTTCAAGTTTGAAACAAACCTACACTGGCGGCATGACGACCCGCTGGCTCAGCCCCGAGGAGCAGCGCGCCTGGCGCGCCTACATCGCCGCCTCCCGCCTCCTGGAGGACGCGATCG
This sequence comes from Streptomyces sp. SID486, assembly GCF_009865385.1. Lineage (GTDB taxonomy): Bacteria > Actinomycetota > Actinomycetes > Streptomycetales > Streptomycetaceae > Streptomyces. The sequence continues at coordinate 4,211 of NZ_WWJT01000535.1, forward strand.
ACCGGCAGCTCCAGCAGGAGGGCGGCATGCCGCACCTGTTCTACTCGGTGCTGGCCAACCTCTCCGACGCCCCCGGCCTGCGGCTGCGCATGACCGGTCTCGCCGAGACGCTGAAGATCACGCGCAGCAGGCTGACGTACGCGGTGACCCGGCTGGAGCGGGACGGCCTGGTGCGCCGGGAGGACTGCAGCCAGGACAGGCGGGGCTCGGTCGCGGTGCTGACCGACGAGGGGATGGCCGTTCTGGAGCGTACGGCACCCGGGCACGTCGAGACGGTGCGCACCCTGCTGTTCGACCGGATCACGCCGGAGCAGGTGGGGCAGCTGGAGGAGATCTGCACGGGGATCGCGCGCGGACTGCAGGGGGCCGAGGACACCCGCTCGGGCGCGGACGGCGTTCCCTGGCTGCGCCGGTCGTCCTGCCCGCCGGCGCCGCCCGCAGACTCCTGAGCACCGCCTGAGCACCTCTTGAGCGCCTCTTGAGCGCCTCCTGGGCGCCTCCTGGGCGCCTCCTG
>NZ_WWJT01000536.1 GCF_009865385.1 Streptomyces sp. SID486
GCCCTGGCCGGCGGCGTCACCGTGATGTCCACGCCGGAGACGTTCATCGACTTCAGCCGGCAACGCGGACTCGCCCCGGACGGCCGCTGCAAGGCGTTCGCGGCGGGGGCCGACGGCACCGGCTGGGGTGAGGGCGCCGGGATGCTGCTGCTGGAACGGCTCGCCGACGCCCGGCGGAACGGCCACCCGGTGCTCGCCGTCGTCCGCGCCAGCGCCGTCAACTCGGACGGCGCAAGCAGTCGTCTGACCGCCCCCAACGGCCCCTCCCAGCAGCGTGTCATCCGGCAGGCGCTGGCCGGTGCCGGACTCACCGCCGCCGACGTCGACGTGGTCGAGGCACACGGCACCGGAACCTCCCTCGGCGACCCCATCGAGGCCCAGGCCCTGCTCGCCACCTACGGCCAGGACCGTGCGGAGCCGCTGCTGCTCGGCTCGGTCAAGTCCAACCTCGGGCACACCCAGGCCGCCGCGGGCGTCGCCGGGGTCATCAAGATGGTGCTCGCCATGCGGCACGGCGAAGTGCCGCCGACGCTCCACGTCGACGCCCCCACCGACCAGGTGGACTGGAGCGCGGGCGCCGTCGAACTGGCCCTGGAGCGGCGCCCGTGGCCTCGCACCGGACGGCCGCGCCGCGCCGCCGTCTCCTCTTTCGGTATCAGCGGCACCAACGCCCACGTCATCCTCGAACAGGC
>NZ_WWJT01000537.1 GCF_009865385.1 Streptomyces sp. SID486
CACCGACCTGTTCGACGCGGCCACGGCCGAGCGGATGGCCGGACAGCTCGGCACCCTGCTGCACGCCGTCGCCGAGGACCCCGCCCGCCCGCTCGGCGCCCTGCCGCTGACCTCCGACGACGACCTCAAGGCGCTGCTGGACCAAGGCCGCGGCGGCTTCCGCCCGGTGCCCGAGTCCACCCTGCCCGCCCTGTTCGAACGGCAGGCGGCCCGGACCCCGGACGCGGTGGCGCTGGTCGACGGCGACCGGGAACTGACCTACGCCGAAGTGGACCGGGCGGCCAACCGGCTGGCCCACCGGCTCCTCCGGGACGGCGTCGGACCGGAGTACGTCGTCGCCCTGGCCCTGCCGCGCTCGGCGGCGACCGTGGTGGCCCAGCTCGCCGTCGCCAAGGCCGGCGGTGCCTTCCTGCCCGTGGACCCCGACTACCCGCGCCCGCGCCGGGAGTTCATGATCCAGGACGCCGGGGCCCGGCTGGTCCTCGGCGACCCGGCCGAGGTGTGGGCCGCCGACGGCCCGGAGACGGCGCCCACGGACACCGACCGCACCACGGCGCTCACCCCCGCGCACCCGGCCTACGTCATCTACACCTCCGGCTCCACCGGCACCCCCAAGGGCGTCGTCGTCACCCACCGGGGCCTCGCGTCCTTCGCCGCGGCGGCCGCCGAACAGTACGCGGCGGGCCCCGGCGACCGGGTGCTGCAGTTCGCCTCGCCCAGCTTCGACGCCTCCGTGCTGGAACTGTGCGTCTCCCTGCTCAGCGGGGCCGCGCTGGTCACGGGCGAGGAGGGACCGCTGGTCGGGGAGAGGCTCGCCGAGGTGCTCGCCGAACGGCGGGTCAGCCACACGCTGATCCCCCCGGCGGCCCTGGCCACCGTCCCCCCGCAAACCGCCGGGACCCTGCCCCACCTGCGCACCCTCATCGTCGGTGCCGAGGCGTGCCCGGCCGACCTGGTCGACACCTGGGCACCCGGCCGCCGCATGATCAACTCCTA
>NZ_WWJT01000538.1 GCF_009865385.1 Streptomyces sp. SID486
CCCGGCCGGCCGCCTCCGCCGCGGCGTCGTCCTCGGCGCGCACCGCGACCACGGGCCGGGCCGCCTCCGCGATCACCTGCTGGCCGACCGAGCCCAGCAGGAACCCGACGACGGGCCCGTGCCCGCGCGAGCCGAGCACCAGCATCTCGGCACCGGCCGCCGCGTCGGCGAGCGCCTTCGCGGGCGAGCCTTCCAGCACGTCGGTGGCGACCGGCAGCCCGGGATGCCGCTCGGAGACGGTGCGCACGGCCTCCGCCACCCCTTCCGACACCCACCGCCGCTGGGTCTCCCGGTCGGCCGTGGTGAGCGCCTCGGCGTACCGCCAGGCGTGCACCACCCGCAGCGGCAGGCCCCGGCGTACGGCCTCCCGGGCCGCCCAGTCCAGCGCGGCCAGACTCTCCTGCGTACCGTCCACCCCTGCCGTGATCGGGCGTGTCATCCGTGGGCCTCCTCGTCGCCGCGTGCCGGGTCGCGCCGGCGGCCGGCGTCCGCCAC
>NZ_WWJT01000539.1 GCF_009865385.1 Streptomyces sp. SID486
CTGCCAGAGGGTGTAGTCGGCGTACTGGACCGGCAGGGGTGCCCAGTCGGGGGCCTGCCCCTGGACGCGGGCGGAGTACGCCTCCGTCAGCTCGCGTGACAGCGGACCCATCGACCAGCCGTCACCCGCGATGTGATGCACCACGATCAGCAGGACGTGTTCCTGCTCCGACAACGCGAACAGCTCGGCCCGTAAAGGGGGTTCGGACGCCAGCTCGAAGGCGTACCGGGCACCCGTCTCCAGCGCCGACGCCAGGCCGTCCTCGGTCGTCGGGGTGACGGTCAGCCGCGGTACGGCGGCCTCCGGGGCCAGCACCTGCTGGCACGGCACGCCCTCGGCCTCCGGGAACACCGTCCGCAGACTCTCGTGCCGGGCGACGACGTCCCCGAGGGCGGACCGGAGCGCGTCATGGTCCAGCCGGCCGGACAGCCGGACGACGAGCGGGATGTTGTAGGTGGCGCTCGCCCCCTCCATCCGGTGGAGGAACCACAGCCGCCGCTGGGCCGGGGACAGCGGCAGGACCGCGGGCCGCTCCCGTGCGGTGAGCGCCGGCCGAGCGGGTGCGGCGGTGTCGAGCAGGGATGCGACGACGGCCGGCGTCGGCCCCTCGAAGAGTGCGCGCAGCTCCAGTTCGACCCCGAACGCCGCCCGGATCCGGGCGATCAACGCCGTGGCCAGCAGCGAGTGCCCGCCGAGGCCGAAGAAGTCGTCGTCGACACCCACCCGGGGCAGCCCGAGGACCTGCGCGAACAGGTCGCACACGATCTGCTCCTGGGGCGTGCGCGCCTCCCGGCCCGACACCGGGGCCGCGAAGTCCGGTTCGGGCAGCGCCGCCTTGTCCAGCTTGCCGTTGGCCGTCAGCGGCAGACGGTCGAGGAGCACGACCGTGGCAGGCACCATGTGGTCGGGCAGCCGCTCCTGCATGAACTCCCTGAGATCCTCGACCCGTTGGTCCGCCCGCGGCACCGCGTAGGCCACCAGGCGGGCGTCACCGGACTCCTCGCCGTGGACCACCACGGCCGCCTCGGCCACCCCCGGGTGGCCGGCCAGCACCGCCTCGATCTCGCCGGGTTCGATGCGGAACCCGCGGATCTTCACCTGGTGGTCGGCGCGGCCGACGAACTCCAGCTCGCCGTCGGCGTTCCAGCGGACGAGGTCGCCGGTGCGGTACATGCGGGCCCCGGGCCCGGGGGCGTAGGGGTCGGCGACGAACCGCTCGGCGGTCAG
>NZ_WWJT01000540.1 GCF_009865385.1 Streptomyces sp. SID486
GTAGCGCGCGAGGTGGGCACCGAGGGCCGGCTCGGCGGCCAGGCACAGGTCCGCGGTGTCGCCGGCACCTGGAAGGACCTCACCGACAACGTCAACGTGATGGCCTCCAACCTCACCGGCCAGGTCCGCTCCATCGCACAGGTCGCCACCGCCGTGGCCAAGGGCGACCTCTCGCAGAAGATCACCGTCGAGGCCAAGGGCGAGGTCGCCGCCCTCGCCGACGTCATCAACACCATGGTCGACACCCTGTCCGCCTTCGCCGACGAGGTGACGCGCGTAGCGCGCGAGGTGGGCACCGAGGGCCGGCTCGGCGGCCAGGCGCACGTGCCCAACGTGGCCGGCACCTGGAAGGACCTCACCGACAACGTCAACTCCATGGCCAACAACCTCACCGGCCAGGTGCGCAACATCGCCCTGGTCACGACGGCCGTGGCCAAGGGCGACCTGTCCAAGAAGATCGACGTCGACGCCCGCGGGGAGATCCTGGAGCTGAAGACGACCATCAACACGATGGTGGACCAGCTGTCGGCGTTCGCCGACGAGGTGACGCGTGTAGCGCGCGAGGTGGGCACCGAGGGCCGGCTCGGCGGGCAGGCCGAGGTCGAGGGCGTCTCCGGCACCTGGAAGCGGCTCACCGAGAACGTCAACGAACTCGCCGGCAACCTCACCCGGCAGGTCCGCGCCATCGCCGACGTGGCCAGCGCCGTCGCCGAGGGCGACCTGACCCGGTCCATCACCGTCGACGCCTCCGGCGAGGTCGCCGACCTCAAGGACAACATCAACTCCATGGTGGAGTCCCTGCGCGAGACCACGCAGGCCAACCAGGAGCAGGACTGGCTCAAGACCAACCTCGCCCGGATCTCCGGCCTCATGCAGGGGCACCGCGACCTGCCCGTCGTCGCCGAACTCATCATGGACGAGCTGGCACCGCAGGTGTCCGCCCAGTACGGCGCCTTCTACCTCGCCGACGACGGGCCGGCCGGGCCCGAGCTGCGGCTCGTCGGCTCCTACGGCCGGCCCGAGGACGACACCCGGCCCGTGCGCATCACCTTCGGCCGCTCGCTGGTCGGCCAGGCCGCGCGCAGCCGCCGTACCATCGCCGTCGACCAGCTGCCGCCCGGCTACGTCACCATCTCCTCCGGGCTCGGGCAGATCGAGCCGACCGCCCTGCTGCTGCTGCCGATCGTCTTCGAGGACCAGGTCCTCGGCGTCATCGAGCTGGCCGCCGTCACCCCCTTCACACCCATCCAGCGGGACTTCCTCCAGCAGCTGGTGGACACCATCGGCGTCAACGTCAACACGATCGTCGCCAACGCCCGCACCGACGAGCTGCTCCAGGAATCGCAGCGTCTGACCAGCGAACTGCAGTCCCGCTCGGCCGAGTTGCAGGCGCGGCAGGAGGAACTCCAGAGTTCCAACGCCGAGCTGGAGGACAAGGCGTCCCTGCTGGCCGACCAGAACCGGGACATCGAGGCGAAGAACCTGCAGATCGAACAGGCCCGGCAGGAACTGGAGGCACGCGCACAGCAGTTGTCGCTCGCCTCGAAGTACAAGTCCGAGTTCCTCGCCAACATGAGTCACGAGCTGCGCACCCCGCTCAACAGCCTGCTCATCCTCGCCCAGCTGCTGGCCCAGAACCCCTCGCGCAACCTCACCCCGAAGCAGGTCGAGTACGCGGGCATCATCCACTCGGCCGGCTCCGACCTGCTCCAGCTCATCAACGACATCCTTGACCTGTCCAAGGTCGAGGCCGGCAAGATGGACGTCACTCCGGAGCGGGTCCCGCTGCGGCAGCTGATCGAGTACGTCGAGGCCACCTTCCGGCCGATGACCTCGCAGAAGAGCCTGGAGTTCACCGTCGCCACGGCGCCCGGCGCGCCCGCCGACCTGCTCACCGACGACTCCCGGCTCCGGCAGATCCTGCGCAACCTGCTGTCCAACGCGGTGAAGTTCACCGAGCAGGGCGGTGTCGAACTGCGCGTGGAACCCGCCGTGGACGACGACGTGCCCCGTGGCGTCGTGCGCGGCGGCGCGATCGTCGCGTTCCGGGTGAAGGACACCGGCATCGGCATCCCCGAGCAGCAACTGGAGACCATCTTCGGCGCGTTCCAGCAGGCGGACGGCACGACGAGCCGCAAGTACGGCGGCACCGGCCTCGGCCTGTCCATCACCCGGGAGATCGCGCACCTGCTCGGCGGCGCCGTCACCGTGGACAGCACCCCCGGCAAGGGCAGCACCTTCACCCTCTACCTGCCCGTCGCCCGGCCGGACTTCGACGAGCACGTGCGCGGCGGCCGCCCCGTCCTGAAGGCCGAGCGGGAGCGGACGGACGGCGCCCCGGAGCAGGGCCTGCCCCGGGAACTGCCGCCGGCCACGGCCAGGCGGGAGCGCCCACGCCGCCTGCTCGTGGTGGAGGAGCGCCTGCGCGGCCTGCTCACCCTGGTCGCCGAGAGCGTGGTCCGGGACCTGGAGCACCCGCGAGCCGATGGGGGCGCGCCCGTCGACATCATCACCGCGGTCGGCGCCCAGGAGGCGGCCGGCGCCCTCGCCGCCGAACCCTGCCACTGCGTCGTGGTGGAACTCGGCATGCCCGACGGCGAGTCGGCCCGCTTCCTGGCGGCCCTGCGCGGCGACTCGGCCCTGACCAGCGTCCCGGTGCTGGTGCACGCCTCGCAGCGCACCGAGCCGCTCGCCGAGGACACCGCGGGCGGTTCCCTCGAGTACCTGTTCAGCCTGGACGAGCTGCGCGAGCGGATCGCGCTGCACCTGTCGGCCGAGGAGCCCGGCGAGGTGCTCACCCTGGTCCGGGGCGACGAACTCCCGCGCACCGCACCCCACTTGATCGACGAGCACACCCGGGGCCGTACCGTTCTCGTCGTCGACGACGACGCCCGTAACCTGTTCGCGCTCAGCGGCATCCTCGAACTGCACGGCTTCCGCGTCCTGCACGCGGAGAACGGCCGCAAGGGCATCGAGACGCTGATGAACAACCCGGACGTCGAACTCGTCCTGATGGACGTGATGATGCCCGAGATGGACGGCTACACGGCCACGGCCGAGATCCGCGGGATGCCCCGGTACGCCGACCTGCCGGTCATCGCGGTGACCGCCAAGGCCATGCAGGGCGACCGGGAGAAGAGCCTGGCCTCGGGGGCGAGCGACTACGTCACGAAGCCGGTCGACACCCATGACCTCATCGCCTGTGTCCGGCGCTGGCTCCCGGAATGAGCACGAGCATGAGCACCCGCACGAGACCGGGCACCGGCCCGGCACAGCGCGCCCGCCCGTCCGCAGGCCGAGGAGTACGGACCCGGTGAACCTTCACGAACCGACCGCCGGAGCCGACGCGCCGGCCGACCCGCCCGACCCGCCACCGTCGGCCGAGGCCGTGCTGCCCGACGTCCCCGCCACCACGCCGGTGGGCCGGCTCGCCGCCACCGTGGAACGGCTGCGCCGGGAGGTACGGGCGGCGCAGGCCGAGGCCGAGGGCCGGGCGCTGGTCGAACTGGCCAAGGGCATCCTGGTCGAACGCCTCGGCTGCGGCCCCGCCCAGGCCGCCCGCCAGCTCGCCGAACTGACCGAGCAGGCGCAGCTGACGCCGCTGGAGTTCGCGGTGGACGTCATCAACCAGGCGGCCCGGGACCGCGTGTCGGAGATCACCGACGCGTTCCTGTCCGTCGCGGCGGCCCCCGCCGGGCCCGCCGCCGACTCCGCCGCGGTACGGCTGCGCGCCGCCGAGAGCGGTGTGCTGGCCGCGCCCGACACCCAGGCCATGGCCGACTCGCTGCTCGCCCACGCGCTGCGCCCGCTGGGCGCGGTCGCCGTGGCCATCTGGTCGGCCGGCCCGGACGGCTCGCTGACCCTCGCGGGCAGCGCGGGCTTCCCGCCGGGCGAGGCGGCCCGGTGGCGCTACGTGCCCCCGGACGTGGCCACAGTGGCCCGGCGCGCACTGAACGGCCCCGACGGCGAGTGGCTGCCGTCGCTGGCGGAGTCCGGGCTGCCCACGATCGGCCGCCGCGAGTACGCCGACGGCGCCCGGATCGCCGTACCGTCCGGGACGGGCGGCCGGATCCACGGCGTGCTGGAGATCGCCTGGCCCAGACCGGAAGGGCCGCTGCCGCGCCCGGTCGTGCGGCAGGTGGAGGCCCTCGCCGAGCTGTGCGCGCACACCCTGGAGACGTACGCCCCGCCGCCCGGCACCGGACCGGAGCCCGGCCTGCTGCCCGACGTGGTCGAACTGATGGACCTGGCCGACGGGCTGCACGATCCGGCCCTGGTGCTCGTGCCGTACCTGGACGACGCCGGCCGGCTGGTCGACTTCCGCATCCAGCACGTCAACAGCCGCTTCCTCGACCCCGCCGGCCGGCCACGCGCCGTCGTGAGCGGTGCCCTGCTGCTGGAGGCCTACCCGATGGCCGCCGGGGCCAGCGAGCTGTTCCAGCGCGTGGAACGGGTCCACGCCACCGGCGAGCCGTTCCGCGCCCGCCGCATGCGGCTGACCGCCCTGGTCGACGAGGTGCCGCTGTCCGCCGTCGCAGACATCAGCATCAGCCGGCACGGCGCCGCGGTGCTGCTGATCTGGCGCATCGAGGACGAGACGGCCCGCCTGGCCAGCCTGCTCCAGCACGCGCAGCGGCTCGGCCGGATCGGCGGGTTCGAGGAGAACCTGCTCACCGCGGAGATCACCTGGAACGGCCAGCTGTTCAGCCTCTACGGCCGCCCGGTCAGCAGTCCGCCGGTCGCCCTGCACGACCTGCCCGCCCACGCCCACCCCGACGACGCCGTCACCCTCGGCCGTTTCCTGCGCACCCTGATGCACCACCGCAGGCCGGCCTCCGCCGCGTTCCGGCTGCTGCGGCCGGACGGTGTCACCCGGCACATGCGGGTCGTCGCCGAACCCGTGCTCGACACCGACGGGCAGCTCTTCGGCGTGCGCGGCGCCTACCAGGACATCTCCGCCCAGCACTGGACCGAGGTCGCCCTCGCCGTCACCCGCGACCAGCTCGCCCACACCGAGCAGCAGGCGGTGGAGCGCAACCGGCTGGCCCTCCAGCTCCAGCACGCCATCATGCCCCCCACCCAGGCGCCGCTGCGGGTGCCCGGCCTCCAGGTGGCGGTGCGCTACCGGCCCGCCGAGACGGAGCACCTGGTCGGCGGCGACTGGTACGACGCCGTCGTGCTGCCCTCGGGACTGGTCCTGCTGTGCGTCGGCGACGTCGCCGGCCACGGTATCGAGGCGGCCACCAGCATGGTCGTCCTGCGCAACGCGCTGCGCGGCCTCGCGGTGACCGGGGCCGGCCCGGGGCAGCTGCTGTCCTGGCTGAACATCGTCGCCCACCATCTGACGGGTGCCGTCACCGCGACCGCGATCTGCGGCCTGTACGACGGCGAGCGGCGGATCCTGCGCTGGGCGCGGGCCGGCCATCTGCCGCCGGTGCTGGTGCGGGAGGCGGACGCCGACGCCCTGCCCCCGGTCAAGGGGCTGCTGCTGGGTGCCGTGCCGGAGGCGCGCTACGAGGAGACGGAAGTCCAGCTGGCCGCGGGGGACACCCTGCTGATGTACACGGACGGCCTGATCGAGCGCCGGGACCGCTCCGTGGAGGAGTCGCTGTCGCACCTCGTGGAGACCGCGCGGGCGGCGCCCAGCACCCTGGACCAGCAGCTGGACCGGCTGCTCACCTACAGCAGGTCGGACACCGACGACGACACCTGCATCGTCGGGATCAGGGTCGCCTGACCCGTCCCGCCCGCGGGTGCCGTCCGGGCCCGGCCGCTCAGGCCGCCGCCGCGGGGGCGAGCGGAACGGTCACCGTGACCCGTTTGCCGTGGGCGTGCCAGGTCACCTCCAGGCCGTGGGTCAGCATCGCCACGAGATGCAGGCCGTGCCCTCCGATCCGCCGGGGGTCGGGAGGGCGCCGGCGCGGCGGCTCGCGGGAGGTGTCCGTGACGGTGATGCGCAGCGCGGTCGCGCCGGGCAGCAGCTCCAGGCCCAGCGCGCAGGGGCCGGGCGCGTGCTTGGCCGCGTTGGTGACGAGTTCGCTGACGACGAGCTGGGCATCCTGCACGGGTCGCTGCCCCGGTGCCGGCCGTGCCCGGCTGAGCAGGGCGGCGACGGCGTCTCTCGCCTCGGCGATGCTGGTGACGCCGGTGTCCCAGGTCCGGCTGTAGCGCAGCGGTGCCGGACGCTCCTGCGTCGTCGCGTGGGTCCTGAGCGGGATGTCCATACCTCGTTGCCCTTTTCCTCCGGGGTCGGGGTCCCTTCCTGTGCACAGGGGGGTCATGCCGTCCCTGCCCGGCTACCCGCTGGACCGCCGGTCAAGGGGCGCTCCGGGAGGAATCCTCCGGATGCGCACGAAGTGCTGCTGAGAGGTGCCGCGGACCGCCGCCGGCCCGTGGGCGGGACGGTGTGACGGGACGGTGCCTTGCCGGGCCCCGCGCACAGCGGAACGGGTCCGGAAATCCGCTTCCGCTGGATTTCCGGACCCGTTCCGCTGTGCGCCGAATCGGCGCATTACCTCAGTGTTTGAAGATGTCCTTGGTCTTCTCCTTGGCCTGGCGGGCGTCTCCGCGAGCGCCCTCCATACGGCCCTCGGCCTCCATGCGCTCGTTCCCGACGGCGCGGCCCACGGCTTCCTTCGCCTTGCCCTTGACCTGCTCCGCCTTGCCCTTGGCCTTCTTGTTGCCAGCCATCGCGTGTCACATCCCAACATCGACGCGGTCTCTGGTCCTCTTTCGGATTGCCGTTCTCCGGGCGCCCAAACCCGAAAGAGAGATCCGGTGTCCGGCGGGAAGCGCGAGGGCTGATCACGGAAATTCCGGCCACCCTCCGCCGCGGAGGCGGAAAACAAGGTTCCTCTGCTTCTGGTGCTCCTGCCGGCCCTGAGTCTTTTCGGGGCGGGCTTCGCGCTGAAGGCGCTGTGGTGGGTCGCGGTCGTCGTGCTCGTGCCGTGGCTGGTGGGTTTCGTCGTCCGCCCGGCCGGGTGCGGAGGCCGGCGCGGCCGCTGATACCGCTGACAGGCGCACCCCCGCACCCCCGCACCCCCGCACCTCTGACGACTTCGCGGGCCCCGACGACTTCGCGGGCCCCGGTCGAACGGCCGGGTACCCGCGGCCGGGCATTACCCAGTCTTGGTTGAACAGTCCAGACTGATAAACCTACTGTTATCAAACATGGACGACACTGCACTCGCGGGCGCACTGCGACTGGCCATGGGCCGGATCGTGCGCCGACTGCGCCAGGCACACGCCGTGGGGGACCTGTCCCTCTCCGGTGTCTCGGTGCTCGCCCGGCTGGCCCGCACCGGCCCGGACTCACCCGGCTCGCTCGCGGATCTGGAGCGGGTGCGGCCCCAGGCGATGGCCAGTACGCTCGCCGGGCTCGCCCACCGCGGGCTGGTGAGCCGCAGCCCCGACGCGACCGACGGGCGCCGCGTCGTGGTGTCCATCACCGAGGAGGGCCGGGGCGTGCTGGAACAGCGCAGATCCGAGTCCGTCAGCCGGCTCGCCCGGGCACTGGACGAGTTCACCCCGCGGGAACGGCAGGCCCTGCACGACGTCCTGCCCCTGCTCGACCGATTGGCGGAACACCTGTGACCGGCCAGGCACCCGCGCCCCGCCCCCCGGCCGCAGGAGGGCTGCGGTCCCGGCTGCTCGCCCGCTCGGCCCGCCTCGCCGACACGCCGCCCGGCCCCGGCTACAAGTGGGTCGCCCTGTCCAACACCACGCTCGGCGTGCTGATCGCCACGATGGACGCCTCCATCGTGATCATCTCGCTGCCCGCGATCTTCCGCGGGATCGGTCTCGACCCGCTCGCGCCCGGCAACATCGGCTACCTGCTGTGGATGATCCTCGGCTATCTGCTGGTCTCGGCCGTGCTGGTCGTCGTCCTCGGCCGGCTCGGCGACATGTTCGGCCGGGTCCGGATCTACAACCTGGGCTTCCTCGTCTTCGCGGCCGCCTCCGTCGCGCTCTCCCTCGACCCCTTCCGGGCCGGCGCGGGCGCGCTCTGGCTGATCCTGTGGCGCATCGTGCAGGCATTCGGCGGCTCCATGCTCACCGCCAACTCGGCCGCCATCCTCACGGACGCCTTCCCCGCCCGCCAGCGCGGCATGGCCCTCGGCGTCAACCAGATCACCGCGCTCGCCGGGCAGTTCCTCGGCCTGCTCGCCGGCGGCCTGCTCGCGGCCGTCGACTGGCGGGCGGTGTTCTGGGTGAGCGTCCCCATCAGTGTCACCGGCACCATCTGGTCGTACCTGAGCCTCAGGGAGACCTCGGCCGGCGCACGCGGCCGGATCGACTGGCTCGGCAACCTCACCTTCGCCTGCGGCGCCGGCATCCTGCTCGCCGGCATCACCTACGGCATCCAGCCCTACGGTGGCCACCCCACCGGCTGGACCAACCCCTGGGTGCTCGGCGGACTCTTCGGCGGTGCCCTTCTGCTGGCGGCGTTCTGCGTGATCGAGACCCGGGTCGCCGAGCCGATGTTCCACCTGGCACTGTTCAAGGTGCGGGCGTTCGCCGCGGGCAACCTGGCCGCCCTGCTCACCGCCGTAGCCCGCGGCGGGCTGCAGTTCATGCTCATCATCTGGCTCCAGGGCATCTGGCTGCCCCTGCACGGCTACGACTTCGAGGACACCCCGTTGTGGGCCGGCATCTTCATGCTGCCGCTCACCCTGGGCTTCCTGATCGCCGGCCCCGTCTCGGGCTATCTCTCCGACCGGTTCGGCGCCCGCCTGTTCTCCACCGCCGGACTGGTTCTCGTCGCCGCGTCCTTCGTCGGACTGCTCGCGCTGCCGGTGGACTTCGACTACCCCGCCTTCGCCGCGCTGCTGCTGCTCAGCGGGCTGGGACAGGGCATGTTCTCCGCGCCCAACACCTCGTCCATCATGGGCAGCGTGCCCGCCCGCTACCGGGGGGTGGCCTCCGGGATGCGCTCCACCTTCCAGAACTCGGGCACGGCCCTGTCCATCGGTGTCTTCTTCTCGCTGATGGTCTCCGGGCTGGCCTCCTCCCTGCCGGCGACCCTCGCGAGCGGGCTCCGGGCGCACGGCGTGCCCGCCGCGACCGCCCACGAAGTGGCCTCGCTGCCACCGGTCAGCACCCTGTTCGCGACGTTCCTCGGCGACAACCCCGTCGGTCATCTGCTCGGCGGCGCCCTCGACCACGTCACCGCGGCCCAGCGCGCCACCCTGACCGGGCACAGCTTCTTCCCGGAACTGGTCTCCGGCCCCTTCCACCACGGCCTGAGCATCGTCTTCGGGGTCGCCGCCGCGATGGCCCTGGTGTCCGCGCTCGCCTCGGCGCTGCGCGGCGGTCATGAACGCGCCGCCGACGGCACCCCGCAGGGCGGGCCGGCCCCGTCGGCGAAGGACCGGCCCGCCCGGACCGCGCGCTAGCCGGCGTACGCCCGCAGCGGATAGTGGTCGGACAGGTCGGTGTACGTGTACGACGTGCCCCAGCTGCTCACGGTCCAGGGGGCCGACGGCTCCTGGACGACCTCGTTGTTCCAGCGTGCCGGGCGGGGGTGACCGGCCCGGGCGAGGACGTAGTCCAGGTCCTCGCGCGGGTCGTCCGGATAGCGGTCGTGGGCGATGGAGTTCTCCTGCGTGTCGAACGAGTACGGGTGACCGGTGCGCGCGTCGGCACCGGCCAGGTCCGCGTCGGCGAGCATGGAGGCGTACTCCCCGCCCCGCGAGTCGACGTTGAGGTCGCCCGCGACCAGGACCTCCTCGTCGGCGGGGATGTTCTTCGCGTCGAGGAAGGCGTCGATCGCCTTGAACTGCCGGCTGCGGTCCTGCGCCGCCTCGCCTGCCCCGCACCCGGAGTCGGTGGACTGCGTGTGGGTGCCGATGACATGCACCTTGGTGCCGTTCACGTTCAGCACCACATAGGCGAAGCCCTTGTTGGACCACCGGTCGGAGCCGCACGCGTCCTTGTAGACGTACTGCTCCTTGCGCAGCACCGGCCACTTGCTCAGCACGGTGACCCCGCCGTCCTCGGGCGTGGTGGAGGAGTACGCGCCGCCGGTCGCGTCCCAGCCGTCCCGGCCGCGCCCCACCACCGGTGTCTGGTACGGGTACCGGGCCGCCGCCGCCCCCTTCAGCGCGTCCGAGGCGGAGTTGTCGAACGCCTCCTGCAGGACCACCACGTCGTTGCCCTGGAAGAAGGACGCCTTCGGTATCTCCGCGGCCCGGTGGTCCTGTCCCCAGTTCGGGTACAGGTTCTTGCTCATGAGGAAGACGTTGTACGTCAGGACCCGCAGCGCCGGGGCCCGTTCGGCTGCGGCGGCCGGTGCGGGACCGGCGAGCGCCGCCGTGGGCAGGGCGAGGGCGAGGGCCGCCGCGGCGACGGCACGACGTGCTCCGGAGGGCGTCACTGGATCTCCCTGGTGAGGTAGGGGCTGAGTGGCGCCGCACATCAAACCATCCGGGATTACTCGCAGGTGACACCCAGGAGCGCATCAGATGGACCCCGGTGGAGCAACGGGGGAGGGGCGGACGGGGCCGGAGAGGGCGGGCGGCGCGGTGGTGCGAGGTCAGCGCTCGCGGCGCCGCCGCACCAGGTGCCGTACGACGAGCCCCGCGACGACCAGGGCGGCGGCGGCGAGGGCGTACAGCTGGTAGCGCCTGATCTGGTCGTAGACGGCGGTGATGTGGCTGCCCGCCAGACAGGCCAGCGTCGCCCACAGGCCGACCCACAGTGCCGCGCCCAGCGCGTTGAAGGCGAGGAAGCGGCGCCAGCGCATGCCGGTGGTGCCCGCGATGATGCCGTTGGCCTGGCGCAGCCCCTCCACGAACCGGGCCACCGTCACGATCTTGCCGCCGTGCCGCGCGAAGAACGCCTCGGCGGCCTCGAACCGCTTCGGTGTCAGCAGGACGTACCGGCCCCACCGGCCGACGAACGCCCGCCCGCCGGCCCGGCCGATGACATAGCCGAGGTTGTCCCCGGCGACGGCCGCGGCGAACGCGATGACCGCCACGGCGGTGATGTCCAGCCGTCCCGCGCCCGCGTAGACACCCGCCGCGAGCAGGATCGTCTCGCCGGGCGCGGGGACCCCGAAGTCCTCCACGAAGACGACGGCCCCCACGGCCCAGTAGCCGTAGTGGCCGAGCAGCGGCTCCAGATGGGCCAGCGGCCCCGGGAGGGGAGGCGACATGCCTCCACCGTACGTCCGTGCCCGGACGGCGGGTGCCCGTTCAGGACCGGGTGGCCCGGGCGTGGTCCTGCGCGGCGGGGTCCGTGCCGGCCTCGGCCGCGGGTGCCGCGGGCCGGGCCGGGCGGCGGGTCAGCCGCCGGGCGAGCGGCTCGGTGTACCGGGCGGTCAGCGGACCGAGGACGACCAGGATCAGCACGTAGGCGGTGGCCAGCGGGCCGAGGTCGGAGTCGATGCCGGAGGTGACGGCGAGTCCCGCGATGACGATGGAGAACTCGCCGCGCGCCACCAGGGTGCCGCCGGCCCGCCACCGGCCCGGGGCCGAGATCCCGGCCCGGCGGGCCGCCCAGTACCCCGTGGCGATCTTGGTGAGGGCGGTGACGACGGCCAGGGACAGGGCGGGCAGCAGGACGGGCGGGATGCTCGCCGGATCGGTGTGCAGCCCGAAGAAGACGAAGAACACCGCGGCGAACAGGTCCCGCAGCGGGGCGATCAGGTGGTGGGCGCCCTCGGCGACCTCACCGGACAGGGCGATGCCCACGAGGAAGGCGCCGACCGCGGCCGACACCTGCAGTTGCTGGGCGGCGCCGGCCACGAGCAGCGTCAGGCCGAGCACCACCAGCAGCAGTTTCTCCGGGTCGTCGGTGGAGACGAAGCGGGAGATGTGCCGGCCGAAGCGCACCGCCACCAGCAGCACCAGGCCCGCCACCCCGAGGGCGACGGCGAGTGTGACGCTGCCCGCGGCGAGACCGGTCCCGGCCAGCAGGGCGGTGACGACGGGCAGGTAGACCGCCATGGACAGGTCCTCCAGCACCAGGATGCTGAGGATCACCGGTGTCTCCCGGTTGCCGGTCCGGCCCAGGTCGCCGAGGACCTTGGCGATGACGCCGGAGGAGGAGATCCAGGTGATGCCGGCGAGGACGACGGCGGCGATCGGGCCCCAGCCGAGCAGCAGGGCCATGGCCGCGCCGGGCAGGGCGTTGAGGGTGGCGTCGACGATCCCGGCCGGGTACTGGGTCCTCAGGTTGGAGACCAGGTCGCCCGCGGTGTATTCGAGGCCCAGCATGAGCAGCAGCAGGATCACGCCGATCTCGGCGCCGACGGCCACGAACTCCTCACTGGCGCCGAGCGGCAGCAGCCCGCCCTCGCCGAAGGCCAGTCCGGCCAGCAGGTACAGGGGTATGGGCGAGAAGCGCAGGCGGGCGGCGAGCCGGCCCAGCAGCCCGAGGCCCAGGATGATCGCGCCGAACTCGGTCAGGAAGACCGCGGAGGAGTGCATCCGGATCACTCCCGCCCGAGTGCCGCGGCAGCCGCGTCGACGCCCTCGCGGGTGCCGATGACGATCAGCGTGTCCCCGCCGGCCAGCCGGAAGCCGGGGCCGGGGGAGGGGATCGCCTCGGCGCGGCGGAGGACGGCCACGATCGACACGCCGGTCTCGGTGCGCATCCGGGTGTCCCCGAGCAGCCGCCCGTTCCAGTACGAGGTGCCGGACAGCTCGATCCGCTCGGCCACCAGGCCCAGTTCCGTCGTCGACAGCAGGGTGGGGCTGTGGTGGGTGGGCTTGAGGGCGTCCACCAGCGCCTCCGCCTCCTGCCCGGTGAGGCGGACCGACAGCCCGCAGGCGTCGGGGTCGTCGCGCCGGTAGGCGTTCAGCGTGCGCGAGCCGTCCCGGTGGGCCACCACCGACAGGTGGCGGCGCTCGCGGGTCGTCAGGTCGTACCGGACCCCGATGCCCGGCAACGGTGTCCTGCTGGTGCGTGCGGCGCTCATGACTGCCCCCCTGCCCGGACTTGGGCATCCCTTGGCGAGATCATTGCCTGGAGTTTATCCGGGTGATGATCCCGCCGACGGGCGGCCCCTGGCCGGGCAGGGGGGAGGGTTACGGGCGGAAGCCTGCCGCGCCCTCGTCGTCGGCGGGGTCGGGCTGGCACGCGTGGCACAGCTCGTGCTCCCCGTCGCGGGTGACGACGGTGCCCCAACCGAGGCACTGCTCGCAGTCGCGGGCGAGGTTCAGGTCGGGGTGGGGAGGCAGCAGGGGACTGCGGTGGGCTCCGTACGCCATGCGGTGAGCGGCTCCTCGAAGTCGCGGTGATGTCGCGAGGGAAGGGGTGACAACGCTGTCCGGATGGCTTCCATTATGTCCTACTTATCCCCTGTGTCTGTGACCTGCGTCACATCCGCAGTGGTCAGTCGAGAGTGCCCATCCGCGCGTCCCGCCACAGGTCCACGCCGCCGTCGGTCGCGTACGTGTCGATCTCGGCCAGCTCCTCGTCGGTGAAGCCGAGGTTGTCCAGCGCGGCGACGTTCTGCTCCAGCTGTTCCACCCGGGAGGCGCCGATGACGAGGGACGTCACCCGCTCGTCCCGCAGCGCCCAGGCCAGCGCGAGCTGGGCCAGGCTCTGCCCCCGCCGGGCCGCGATGCCGTTCAGGGCGCGCAGCCGCCCCCGCATCTCCTCCGTCAGCCAGGAGGCGTCCAGCGAGGTCCCGCGGGCGGCCCGCGAGTCCTCGGGGACGCCCTCCAGGTAGCGGCCGGTGAGCAGCCCCTGGGCGAGCGCCGTGAAGCCGATCACCCCGAAGCCCTCGTCCCGGGCCGTGTCCAGCAGGCCGTCGGTCTCGATCCAGCGGTTGAGCATGCTGTACGACGGCTGGTGGATCAGCAGCGGGGTGCCCAGGTCGCGCAGGATCGCGGCGGCCTGGCGGGTGCGCTCGGCGTCGTAGGAGGAGATGCCCACGTACAGGGCCTTGCCCTGGCGGACGGCGGTGTCGAGCGCCCCCATGGTCTCCTCCAGCGGCGTGCTCGCGTCCAGCCGGTGGGAGTAGAAGATGTCCACGTAGTCCAGGCCCGTCCGGCTCAGCGACTGGTCCAGCGAGGCCAGCAGGTACTTGCGCGAGCCGCCGCCCTGCCCGTAGGGGCCGGGCCACATGTCCCAGCCGGCCTTGGTGGAGACCACCAGCTCGTCCCGGTACGGCGCCAGGTCCCGGCGGAGCAGCCGGCCGAAGTTGCTCTCGGCGGCCCCGTACGGCGGGCCGTAGTTGTTGGCCAGGTCGTGATGGGTGATCCCGAGGTCGAAGGCGCGCAGCGCGATCTCACGCTGCGTCTCGAACGGGCGGTCGTCGCCGAAGTTGTGCCAGTAGCCCAGGGACAGGACCGGCAGGTCCAGGCCGGAACGGCCGGTGCGCCGGTAGCGCATGGTGCCGTCGTAGCGAGCGGGGTCCGCGACGTACGTCATCGGGTCTTCTCCGGGTGGTGCCGTAGGGGTGCCCTGCGAGTGCGCACGGGCCCGTCCACCCTGCTGCCTGGCGCTGCGCAAGTCCAACCGCCGTCCCGGATGGTATTCAGCGGTTCCGTTTCTGAATCGGAGAGAAGGGCAGGCGGTGATCACGAGAGTGAGACGAAGGAGGCGCTCGTGAGCGGTGCGACGCCCGGCGGGGACGCGATGTCCGGTCAGGAACACAACGGCCGAGGCAGGCCGCGGGTACCGAAGGCGGTGGCGCGGCTGCCGCGCCAGGTCCGGGAGGAGCTGACCCGCAGGCTCCGGCGCAATCGAGGGGGCTTCGGGGCGGACGACGTCCAGGTGGTCGAGCCCCCGCTGCTCCGGCGTGCCGTCGGCGCCTCGGCGCTCGGCAACTGCATGGAGTGGTTCGACTTCGGCGTCTACAGCTATCTCGCCGCGACCATCGGGAAGGTGTTCTTCCCGGGCGCCTCGCCGGCCGCCCAGGTCATCTCCTCGTTCGCGACGTTCGCCGCCGCCTTCGTCGTCCGCCCCCTGGGCGGGCTGGTCTTCGGCCCGCTGGGCGACCGGGTCGGGCGGCAGAAGGTGCTCGCCACCACCATGATCATGATGGCGGCGGGCACCTTCGCCATCGGCGTCATCCCCGGCTACGCCACCATCGGCATCGCCGCGCCCGTGCTGCTCCTGCTGGCCCGCATGGTCCAGGGCTTCTCCACCGGTGGCGAGTACGGCGGGGCCACCACCTTCGTCGCCGAGTACTCCCCGGACCGCCGGCGCGGCTTCCTCTCCAGCTGGCTCGACTTCGGCACCTTCGTGGGCTACGCCCTCGGCTCGGCCCTGGTCACGGCCCTGAACCTGGCTCTGACGGACGACCAGATGCTCTCCTGGGGCTGGCGCATCCCGTTCCTGATCGCCGGGCCGCTCGGTGTGATCGGCCTCTACATGCGGCTCAAGCTCGAGGAGTCCCCGGCGTTCCAGCAACAGCTGGACGAGCACGAGAAGAGCCTGGCGCAGGAGTCCGCGGGCAGCGAGTTCAAGGACATCGTCCGCAACCACTGGCGGGCCCTGCTGGTGTGCATGGGGCTGGTGCTGCTCTACAACGTCACCAACTACATGGTCACCGGCTACCTGCCGACCTATCAGACCGAGACCCTGCACCGCTCCAGTGGCTCCGCCGACCTCCTGGTGCTGGTCGGCATGGTCTGGATCGTCGTGCTGATCACCTTCCTCGGGCGGCTCAGCGACCGGGTGGGCCGCCGGCCGCTGTACGCCGTCGGCGCGGCGGCGATGATCGTGCTCGCCGTCCCCGCCTTCCTGCTGATCAAGGCGCACGGCACCTGGCCGCCGATCCTCGGGGTGCTGCTCCTGTCCACCCTGCTGGCCTGCTTCGCCGCCCCCAGCGCGGCCACCCTGCCGGCCCTCTTCCCGACCGCAGTCCGCTACGCGGCCATGGGTATCGGCTTCAACATCGCCGTCGCCGCGTTCGGCGGCACCACACCGCTGGTCACCGCCGCGCTCGTCGACGTCACCGGGGACGACCTCATGCCCGCCTACTACCTGATGCTGGCCGGCGTCATCGGACTGGTCACCGTCAGGTTCCTGCCGGAGAGTGCCCAGGTGCCGCTGAAGGGGTCGCAGCCGATGGTCGGCTCGCGGGAGGAGCGGCGCGAGCTGATCTCCACGTCCAAGGAGCTGTACGCCTTCACGGAGGAGCGGGACGCGGCGCGGCACGGCTGAGCCGCCGGGTCGCGGGGAGGCGAGCGGGGAGTCGTCCGATCCTACGAACTTCTCCCCTGCCGGGTTACCGGGCGTCCACGGGTTTGATAGGAAACTTTCCTACCAGTACCGGTACGGACCAACTCGCCGCCCCCCACTCCCACTTGGAGCCCCCTGTGCTGTTCGCAGACCGCGCATCAGCGTCCCCCGCCCGCCTCTCCCGCCGGGCCGTCGTGGCCGCCCTCGGCGCTGCCGTCACCGGCGCCCTGCTCGGCGTCACGCCCGCCACCCAGGCCCGGGCAGCCGCGCCGGGCCTGGACGACCCGGCGAAGAAGGAGATCGCCATGAAGCTGGTGTCGAGCGCGGAGAACTCCTCGCTCGACTGGAAGGCCCAGTACAAGTACATCGAGGACATCGGCGACGGCCGCGGCTACACCGCCGGCATCATCGGCTTCTGCTCCGGCACCGGCGACATGCTCGACCTCGTCCAGCTCTACACCGACCGCAAGCCCGGCAACGTCCTCGCCAAGTACCTGCCCGCCCTGCGCAAGGTCAACGGCACCGACTCGCACGCCGGCCTGGACCCCGACTTCCCGAAGAGCTGGCGCACCGCCGCCCAGGACACCGCCTTCCAGCAGGCCCAGAACGACGAGCGCGACCGCGTCTACTTCAACCCCGCGGTCGCCCAGGGCAAGGCCGACGGACTGCGCGCCCTCGGCCAGTTCACCTACTACGACGCCATCGTCATGCACGGCGACGGCGACGACCCGACCAGCTTCCGCAACATCCGCAAGCGCGCCCTGCGCAGCGCCAAGCCGCCGGCCCAGGGCGGCAACGAGACGGCCTACCTCAACGCCTTCCTGGACGCCCGTGTGTGGGCCATGAAGCAGGAGGAGGCGCACAGCGACACCAGCAGGGTCGACACCGAACAGCGTGTCTTCCTCACCAAGGGCAACCTCGACCTGAACACCCCGCTCGACTGGAAGGTGTACGGCGACAGCTACCACATCGGCTGACCGCCGTCGTGCGGTGCGCCCCGGCCGGTGGGGCGCACTCGCACGGCACGCGCCTGACAGGGAAAGATGGGCGGGGAGTGAACCACCCGACCGACGCGGAGGAACCAACTCATGCCGCACGAGCGAGCCGGCCGGCCGGCCGGTCCCGAGGACCTCGTCGACGTGGCCCGGCTGGTCACGGCGTACTACACGCTCCACCCCGACCCGGCCGACCCGGGACAACGGGTGGCGTTCGGCACCTCGGGGCACCGCGGTTCGTCCCTGGCGAGTGCCTTCAACGAGGACCACATCGCCGCCACCAGCCAGGCCATCTGTGAATACCGCGCCGCCCAGGGCACGGACGGCCCGCTCTTCCTCGGCGCCGACACCCACGCGCTGTCCGAGCCGGCGAAGGCCACCGCACTGGAGGTCTTCGCCGCCAACGAGGTCACCGTGCTCATCGACGGCGCGGACGGCTACACGCCGACCCCGGCCGTCTCGCACGCGATCCTGACCCACAACCGGGGCCGCACCTCCTCCCTCGCCGACGGCGTGGTGGTCACCCCCTCGCACAACCCGCCCGCCGACGGCGGCTTCAAGTACAACCCGCCGAGCGGCGGCCCGGCGGCCTCCGACGCGACCTCCTGGATCCAGGAACGCGCCAACCGGATCATCGCCGGCGGGCTGAAGGAGGTGCGCCGGCTGCCCTACGCCCGCGCGCTCGCCGCGGACACCACCGGACGGTACGACTTCCTCGGCACCTACGTCGCCGACCTGCCGAGCGTCCTGGACCTGGACGCCGTCCGCGGGTCCGGCGTGCGTATCGGCGCGGACCCGCTCGGCGGCGCCTCCGTCGCCTACTGGGGCCGGATCGCCGAGGAGCACGGCATCGACCTGACGGTGGTCAACCCGCACACCGACCCCACCTGGCGGTTCATGACGCTGGACTGGGACGGCCAGATCCGCATGGACTGCTCCTCGCCGTACGCGATGGCCTCCCTCATCGAGCAGCGCGACCGCTTCCGCATCGCCACCGGCAACGACGCCGACGCCGACCGGCACGGCATCGTCACCCCCGACGCGGGCCTGATGAACCCCAACCACTACCTCGCGGTCGCCATCTCCTACCTCTTCCGGCACCGCGACCGGTGGCCGGACGGCGCGGGCATCGGCAAGACCCTCGTCTCCTCCACCATGATCGACCGGGTCGCCGCCGATCTCGGCCGGCGGCTGGTCGAGGTGCCGGTCGGATTCAAGTGGTTCGTGGACGGACTGGCCGGCGGCGACCTCGGGTTCGGGGGCGAGGAGTCGGCCGGCGCGTCCTTCCTGCGGCGCGACGGCTCGGTGTGGACCACCGACAAGGACGGGATCATCCTCGCCCTCCTCGCCGCCGAGATCACGGCCGTCACCGGCAAGACGCCCTCGGAGCACTACACGGACCTCACCGACCGCTTCGGCGCCCCCGCGTACGCCCGCATCGACGCCCCCGCCACCCGTGAGCAGAAGGCCCTGCTCGGCAAGTTGTCGCCGGCCCAGGTGACCGCGGACACCCTGGCCGGGGAGGCGGTCACGGCCGTGCTGACCGAGGCCCCGGGCAACGGCGCCGCGATCGGCGGCATCAAGGTCACCACCGGCAACGCCTGGTTCGCGGCCCGGCCTTCGGGCACCGAGGACGTCTACAAGGTGTACGCCGAGTCCTTCCTCGGCGCCGAGCACCTCGCCCGGGTGCAGGAGGAGGCCCAGGCGGTGGTCGCGGCCGCGCTCGACGCCTGACCGGACCGTGGGGCGGCCTCCTGGAGGGGGCCGCCCGGCGGCTCAGCCGCGTCCGTGCCCCCGGTCCAGCCGGTCCAGTACCGCCTTCGCCATGGCGGCCTCTCCCTCGGCGTTGGGGTGGGCCGGGGCCGCGGGCGCGGCCGGCTGGAGCGGCTCCGTCCAGCGGTCGGCGGGAGCCTTGCACATGTCGTGGCCGACCGTCGGGCCGTAAGTGTCCACGTAGTCGGCCCGGTTCAGGGCGGCCACCAGCCGCAGCATCAGGTTGAGCCGCTTCTCGGTGTCCCGCAGGTAGGGGAAGTCCTTCCGGGCGAACGGCACCTGCGGGAAGCAGCCGCTGCCGTCGTCGGGCAGCAGGTCCGGGTAGCCGACGACGAGCACCCGGGCGTGCGGCGCCCGGGCGCGCACCGCCCGCAGCACCCGGCCGACCTTCGGCGCGGTCCGGGCTATGTCCACGGCCAACCGGTCGTGGCCCAAGGCCCGGTAGGAGCGCTCGCAGGGGTTGCCCGCCGGGTCCTGGGCGGCCAGACGGGCGCAGGTGGCGATGATGGTGCCGAACCCGACGTCGTTGCCGCCGATCTGCACGGTCACCAGGTCGGTGTGCCGGTCCAGGGCGTCGAGCTGCGGCGGTCGGCCGCCCTGGGCCTGCCACATCTCGGCGGTCGTGGCCCCGGCGCAGCTCACGTCCGTGAACGCGGTCGTGCCGCGCCGGGCGGCCACGAGCGAGGGGTAGTTGTGGTCGGAGCGGGCGCAGGCGGCGTCCACCTGGGCCGGGATGCCGGGGCCGGAGGTGTAGGAGTCGCCGAGCGCCGCGTAGGCCGTCGCGCTGCCGTGCCCGGCGGGACGGGCCGCGGCCGGGGTGGCGCCGGCCGCCACCAGGGCGCA
>NZ_WWJT01000541.1 GCF_009865385.1 Streptomyces sp. SID486
TCCTTGTTCGCCGCGTCGGCCTGCGACTTGGCGTCCTTCGCGTGCTGCTCCGCCTCGTCCGCCAGCTTCACCGCGGCCTGCGCCTCGGACGCGGCATGCTGAGAGGCCACGATCGCGTCGGCGGCGGCGCTGGTGGCCGTGCGTACGGCCGCGTCGGCCCTGAGCTTGGCCGCCTGGGCGGCGTCCGCGTCCGAGCGGGCGCGTT
>NZ_WWJT01000006.1 GCF_009865385.1 Streptomyces sp. SID486
GTCGGGCGGCGAACCGGCCGTGCGGGGCGAGCGCGGCGACCGCCGCCGCGTCGGCCGCGGTGTCCACGTCCCGCAGCCGGGGCAGATCACGCACCCGCAGTCCCGCCGCGACCAGCCGGCGCCGCTGGACGGCGCCCGTACGCGCGGTGGACATGGGCACGCCCCGCAGCAGGGCCGGGTCGGGCCGGACCAGCCCCAGCGCCCAGAAGCCGCCGTCCTCCGCCGGCCCGAAGCAGGCGTCGTACCCGGAGAAGTCCACCGTCAGCAGCTCGGGGGTGACCTGCGGGGTGTCCATGCCGATCAGCACGGCGGGCCCCTCGCACCGCGCGAACGCGTCGGCCAGCCGCAGGTCCAGTCCGCCCGCGCACTGCGGTACGACGTCGAAGCCGGGCGGCAGCCAGGGGCCGGGGGAGCCGTCGAGCACCAGCACCCGACGGGTGGCGGGGGCGGCCGACACGGCGTGCAGGGTGTCGGCGAGCGCCGCCTCGGCGAGCGCGGCGGCCTCGGCGGGGGTGAACGGCGGGGTGAGCCGGGTCTTGACGCGACCGGGCAGCGGTTCCTTCGCGATGACGAGCAGGGTGGTCACCGTACGGTCCTTTCGCCGGCCGGGGGTTCGGCCAGGACGCGGCTCATGTCCCGCACCGCCTGCCAGGTGCCCCGCCAGGTGCCCGTCACCTTCGAGGTGCCGGTGCGCGGGAGGTAGGGCACGTCGTGTTCGGTGATCCGCCAGCCGGCGTCGGCCGCGCGCACCACCATCTGGAGCGGGTAGCCGCTGCGCCGGTCGCTGAGGCCGAGCGCGAGCAGCGGCTCCCGGCGGGCGGCGCGCAGCGGGCCGAGGTCGTGCAGGCGCAGGCCGGTACGGCGGCGCAGCAGCCGGGCGAGCGCGAGGTTGCCCGCCCGTGCGTGCGCGGGCCAGGCCCCGCGGGCCCGGGCCCGCCGCCGTCCCAGAACCAGGTCGGCCTCACCGTCGAGTACCTCACGGACGAAGGGGACGAGGAGCGAGGGGTCGAGCGAGGCGTCGCAGTCGCAGAAGCAGACGACGTCGGCGGTGGCGGCGGTCAGCCCGGCGTGGCAGGCGGCGCCGAAACCGCGGCGCGGTTCGTGCACGACGGTCGCGCCGAGGGCGGCCGCGACGCCGGCCGAGCCGTCGGTGGAGCCGTTGTCGACCACGAGAGCGCGCCAGCCCGCCGGGATCCGGGCGAGGACCCAGGGGAGGGCCTCCGCCTCATCGAGGCAGGGCAGCACGACATCCACGCGCGCCGGTGATGAGGGTGTCGAGGGGATCACGCCGTTCACCCTACGAACGGCAAGCGGACATTTCGGGCTTCCGCTCCTTACGAAACACGGACGTCGGGGCCGGGGCCCGGCCGTGGGTGCGACATCCGCGGCGGGCCGGTGCGAGGCTGAAGCCATGCAGCAGCCGCACGTGCCCACGCAGGGCAGAGCCCCGGACCCGAACGACCCCGACACCGGGGTGCCCGGGGTGCCGTCCGCCCACGGGGCCGCGGTGCCCGGGGTGCAGTCCGCCTCCGGGGTCGCAGCGACCGGGGTGCCGTCCGCCTCCGACACCGGAGTGTCCGGGGTGCAGTCCGCCTCCGGGGCCGCAGCGACCGAGGCGCCGTCCGCCTCCGTCACCGGGGTGCCTGGGGTGCAGCCCGCCCACGGGGCCGCGGCGACCGGGGTGCCGTCCGCCTCCGACACCGGAGTGTCCGGGGTGCCGTCCGCCCACGGGGCCGCCCGGGTCCTGGTCGTCGACGACGACGCCACCGTCGCCGAGGTCGTCGCCGGGTACCTCGGCCGCGCCGGCTACGTCGTCGACCGCGCCGACGACGGCCCCACCGCCCTCGTCCGCGCCGCCGCCCACTGGCCGGACCTGGTGGTGCTCGACCTGATGCTGCCCGGCATGGACGGCCTGGAGGTGTGCCGGCGACTGCGCGCCGAGGCCCCCGTCCCCGTGGTCATGCTCACCGCCCGGGGTGACGAGGACGACCGCATCCTGGGCCTGGAGGTGGGTGCCGACGACTACGTGACCAAGCCGTTCAGCCCCCGCGAACTGATCCTGCGGATACGGTCGGTGCTGCGCCGCACGCTCCCCGCCGCGGACACCCGCCGGCTGGCCGCGGCCGGACTCACCGTCGACCCCGCCGCCCGCCGCGCCACCCGCGACGGCGTGGAACTCGCCCTCACCTTGCGAGAGTTCGACCTCCTCGTCTTCCTGCTCCGGCACCCGGGGCGGGCGTTCAGCCGGGAGGACCTGATGCGCGAGGTGTGGGGCTGGGACTTCGGTGACCTCTCCACCGTCACGGTCCACGTCCGCCGGCTGCGCGGCAAGGTCGAGGACGACCCGGGCCGGCCGCGCCTGATCCAGACCGTGTGGGGCGTCGGCTACCGCTTCGACCCCAGCGGCCGGGAGGAGACGGACTGACATGCGCGACGTTCTGCTGATCGCCCTGTACGCCTTCGCCGGGGCCGCCGCCATGGGCCTGGTGGGGGCCGCCGCGCTGCGGCTGCTGCGCCGCCGCTCGCTCACCGTGTCCCTCGCCGTGGTCGCGGCCGTCGGCGTCTGCGGTGTCCTCGCGGGCACCCTCGCCGTCGCCTGGGCGATGTTCCTCTCCCCGCACGACCTGACGGTGGTGACGACGGTCGTCGCGATGGCGGCCGTCGTCTCTCTGGTGACCGCGCTGATACTGGGCCGCTGGGTCGTCGCGCGCAGCCGCGAACTCGCGATGGCGGCACGCTCGTTCGGCGACGGCGGCGACTTCGCGCCGCCCGCGGCCCCGGCCACCGCCGAACTGGCCGCGGTGAGCCGCGAACTGGCCGCCACCAGTGCCAGACTCGCCGAGTCCCGGGAGCGGGAACGCATGCTGGAGACCTCGCGCCGGGAACTGGTCGCCTGGATCTCCCACGACCTGCGCACCCCGCTCGCCGGTCTGCGCGCGATGTCGGAGGCCCTGGAGGACGGCGTCGCCGACGACCCGGGCCGCTACCTGAAGCAGATCCGCACCGAGGTGGAGCGCCTCAACGACATGGTCGGCGACCTCTTCGAACTCTCCCGCATCCACGCCGGCACGCTCCCCCTGACCCCCTCCCGGATCTCCCTGTACGACCTCGTCGGCGACGCCCTCGCCGGTGCCGGCCCGCTCGCCCACGCCCACGGCGTACGGCTGGTCGGCGACGGTGTGGCGCCGGTACCCGTCGAGGTCGACGCCAAGGAGATGAGCCGGGTCCTGGGGAACCTGCTGGTCAACGCGATCCGCCGGACACCCGCGGACGGCACGGTCGCCGTCGCCGCCGAGCGCTCGCCCGACGGCGTCGTCCTCTCCGTGACGGACGGCTGTGGCGGCATCCCCGAGGACGACCTGCCGCGCGTCTTCGACACCGGCTGGCGCGGCACCGACGCCCGCACCCCGCCCGCCGGCGCGGGCCTGGGCCTCGCCATCGTGCGCGGGATCGTCGAGGCCCATCAGGGCCGGGCGAGCGTGCGCAACATCCCCGGCGGCTGCCGCTTCGAGGTCACCCTGCCCGCGGCGCCGTAGTGCCGGTCGGTGCCGCGGCGCCGCGGGAACGGTCGGTGCCCGCAGCGCCGTAGGAATGGTCGGTGCCCCTGGCGCCGTAGTGCTGGTGGTGCCCGCAGCGCCGGAGGAATGGTCGGTGCCCCCGGCGCCGTGGTGCCGGTCGGTGCCGCGGCGCTGTAGGAGTGGTCGGTGCCCGCGGCGCTGTAGGAGTGGTCGGTGCTCGCGGCGCCGGTCAGTGGC
Source organism: Streptomyces sp. SID486 (assembly GCF_009865385.1). GTDB lineage: Bacteria > Actinomycetota > Actinomycetes > Streptomycetales > Streptomycetaceae > Streptomyces. The sequence goes on from NZ_WWJT01000006.1 coordinate 3,756, forward strand.
CGCCCGCGAACTCCCGCATGCCCTCCGCGAAGCCGACCTGCGGCTTCCAGCCCAGTTCGGCGCGCAGCCGCGAGGAGTCGGCCGTGATGTGCCGTACGTCCCCCAGCCGGTACTCCGCCGTGACGACGGGCGCCGGGCCGCCGTGGGCGTCGGCCAGCGCCCGGGCCATCTCCCCGACCGTGTGCGGCTCGCCGCTGCCGGTGTTGTACGCGGTGAGCGCACCCGGCGCCGGCCGTGCCAGGAGCGCCGCGACGTTGGCCGCGGCCACGTCCCGCACATGCACGAAGTCCCGGCGCTGCCGGCCGTCCTCGAACACGCGGGGTGCCTCACCCCGGGCGAGCGCGGACCGGAAGAAGGAGGCCACGCCCGCGTAGGGGGTGTCGCGGGGCATCCGGGGCCCGTACACGTTGTGGTAGCGCAGCGAGACGGCCGACCCACCGGTCGACCGGGCCCAGGCGGCGGCCAGGTGCTCCTGCGCGAGCTTGGTGGTGGCGTACACGTTGCGCGGGTCGGCCGGCGCGTCCTCGCCGACCAGGCCGGGCGAGAGGGCGGCGCCGCACACCGGGCAGCGCGGCTCGAACCGCCCCGCCTCCAGATCGGCGACGGCCCGCGGCCCCGGCCGCACCACTCCGTCACGCGGACACGCGTAACGCCCCTCCCCGTACACGACCATCGACCCGGCCAGCACCAGGTGCCGTACCCCCGCCTCGGCCATGCCGGCGAGCAGGACGGCGGTGCCCAGGTCGTTGCGCGAGACGTACTCCGCCGCGTCCGCGAACCCCACGCCGAGGCCGACCATCGCGGCCTGGTGGCAGACGGCGTCCACGCCGGCCACGGCCCGCGCGACCGCCGCCGGATCGCGTACGTCGGCGGCCGGATCCGCACGCACGTCGAACACGATGGCCTCGTGTCCGCGCGCGGTGAGCGCCTCGACGACATGAGAGCCGATGAACCCGGCACCGCCGGTGACCAGTACACGCATGCGTCCACGCTAGGCCCGCCCCGCCGGCGGACCGGACGGGCGCGCTCGGACGTCACGACTCCGTAAGACCCGACACCCGCACCGCTCCAGGCACTGTTCGACCGGTACGGCACCGCGTCCGCAGTCGGTCGACCGCCCGCCGCCCGCCGTAGGTTGGCCGCCTGCCGTCGGTCGACCGTCCGCCGCCGGTCGGGTGCCGCCGCCGGTTGGCCGGCCTCCGTAGGTTGGCCGCCCGCCGCCCGCCGCCGGTTGGCCGCCCGCCGGTGGCGTCGCCGGGGTTCGGGCCTGGAGGCGGGAGGCGGGGCGGGCCGGGCGGGGGGTCACCAGACGACGGGCAGGCGCACCGGGAAGCGGCGGATGGTCCCGGTGTCCCACTCGATGTCCTCGGGGCCGACGGCGAGGCGCAGGTCCGGGAAACGCGCCAGCAAGCCGGCCACCGCGCTGTCCAGCTCGGCCCGGGCCAGCGGTGCGGCGAGGCAGTGGTGGCCGCCCCAGCCGAACGTCATGTGCGGGCGCACCGGCCGTTCGAGGTCGAGTGTGTGCGGGTCGGGGAAGACGGCCGGGTCCCGGTTGGCCGCGAGGTAGGACACGTGCACGTAGTCGCCGGCGCTGATGGCGGTGCCCTCGATCTCCGCGTCCTCCAGCGCGATCCGCGGGATGCCGACCCCCTTGCGGAAGGGGATGAACCGCAGCAGCTCCTCCAGTGCGCCGGGGAGCCGGTCGGGGTCGCTCGCGAGCGCGGCGCACTGCTCGGGCCGGGTCAGCAGCAGATAGGCGATGTTGCTGATCTGGCAGGTCGCCGTGTCGTTGCCGCTGAGGATGAGCGTCACGGCGAGGACCGCCAACTCGTCGTCGCTCAGGGGCTTCTCACCCTCCGGCACCGGGGCCGTGGCCATGGTGCTGAGCAGGTCCTCGCCCGGGGAGCTCCGCCGGTCCGGGACCAGCTTGGCGAAGTAGGCCCGCAGGTCGGCCTTGGCGTCGGCGGCCACCTTCCGGGCGTCCGCCGAGGTGGCCAGGAGCCGCATGGTGAGCGTGCGCAGGTGATCGCGGTCGGCCTCGGGGACGGCGAGCAGCTCACAGATCGTCAGGTGCGGCAGCGGCACCGACAGATGGGTGACCAGGTCCGCGGGCGGCCCCGCCTCGGCCATCGCCGTGAGGAGCCCGTTCACCACCCTGTCCACGGCCGGCCGCATACCGGCCACGCGGTCCCGGGTGAACGCCTGGGCCGCGACGTGCCGCAGCCGGGTGGCGTGCGGCGGGTCCGTCACGTTGATCGATTCCGGGGACACGATGGGCTCGGGCGTCATCCGCGGGTAGTCGCGCCCGACGATCGCCGCCCGGCTGAACTTCGGGTCGCACGTCACCTGGCGCACCCCGGCGAAACTGGTCACCAGCCATGCCTCGGCCTCGCCGTAGGGCAACCGGATCCGGCTGACCGGGCCCTCCTGCGCGAGTGAGGCCAACGACGGGTCGTACTCCAGCGCCTCGGCGAAGTCGAAGGGGCAGACGGGCACTGCGGGGTCCTGGAACGACATACAGCCTCCTATGTGCGCAGCGTCGGTGCGGCGGCCCGCATGGGCTGGCGTTGTGTCAAGCAGCCGTGGGTGTCGAGGCCGACGGGGAGATGGCACACCGACGACGGCGCCCGGACGCCGGTCACCTCGTCCACTATGCGGTACTTCGGCCGCTCGCGCAGAACAGCCGCTCCCGGCGGCGAGCCGGCTCCGCCCTCGGGACCGCCGCCCCGGGCGCGCCGCGATCGGCCGCACGGATCTCCGTCCACTACGGCGTTCGGGTGAGGACGGGTGGAGTCGGGGCCGGCCCCCGCGGCGGGGGGTGGCTTGCCCGGCCCGGGTGGGGCGGCTCGTGCGTCAGGGGGCCCGGGTGGCGGGTGCGGCTTGCGCCATGGGTAGCTCGGGTGGCGGGGGTGGCTTGCGCCAGGGGTGGTCGTGGGGCCGGGTGGCGGGGGTACGTACCGGCGCTGCCCGGTCGCGCCGGTCGGCTCGCGGCCCCATCTATTGCAATGTTCAACAGTGCGAGGGCAAGGGGCGTCTGCGGTCACCTGCCGGACCGCCGGCCGTCCGGCCCGGCCACGCCCGCGCGGACGGTGCGGCTCAGGGTGCCGGGGTGCCGGCGGGGTCCGCGTCGTCGGCACCCGTGCCCCGGCGCGCCCGCCGGTCGCGCCACTCCCGTGGGGAGACGCCGTAGGCGGCCCGGAACGCCCGGCTGAAGTGGGCGGGGCTGACGAACCCCCAGCGCTGCGCCACCGACGACACGGTGGGCGTCACCCGCCCGCGCCGGGCCAGTTCCCGCCCGCACTCCTCCAGCCGTCGCCGCTGGATGAGACGGCTGACCGTGACGCCCTCACCCTCGAACAGCCGGTGCAGGTAGCGGACCGATATCCGGTGTGCCCTCGCGACGGACTCCGGTGAGAGGGAGGGATCACCGAGGTTGCGGTCGATGTGGACGCGGACGGACCGCACCAGGTGCTCCGGGCCCGCGTCCCCCCGCGCGGCGGCCGGCTGGGCGCGTTCGGCGATCAGGGTGGCGAACAGGTCGACCACATGCCCGGCCAGCCGGTGCCCGACGGCCGGCGGACACGTGGGTGCCGACGCGGCCAGCGTGGTGAGGAAGGGCAGCAGCACCGAACCGAACCCGTGCCCGGTGCCGATGGCGGTGCCCGTGACCTGCCTGAGGTCGTCGTCCGCGACGCCCAGCACATGGCGCGGAAGCTGGAAGACGTGGGCGGTGAACCGCTCCGGGTGGACGAAGGTGAAGGGCCGCGTCGTGTCGTAGCACACCAGGCTGCCCTCGCCGGCCTCGGTCCGCCGGCCGCCCTGGACGAAGACGGCCGCGCCCGCCGTCTGGAGAACCACCGCCACGAGGTCCTCGGGTGACGGCCCGATCAGCGCCGGAGTGCGGCTGACCCGCTGGGCACCGGCCTCCACACGGCAGATCCGGAGGAATCCCAGACGGTCGGTGGTGATCGTGCCGGTGAACGTCGTGCCGTCGCGCGGGGTGACGGCGACCGGCACCAGCGCGCGGCTCACCGCGTCCGCCCAGAAGGCGGCCTTCTTCCGGTCCGGTACCGAATCGGTCGTCATCACCGAGCTCAACTGGCTCTCCCTGGGGCAGAAGTGTCACCGGGGCCGTGGCGGGCGGCACGCGCGGCAGAGGGCCGCGCCGGTCCCGGACGGCGGCGACCGGGCCGCATCGGTGAGGCGTGGTCGTGCCGCACGGACCAGCCAAGCACCCGGACCCGCTGACCACCAGGAAGAACTCAGGCACAAACGCCCGTCGTCCCCGCTGCCGCCCCGGAGCGGCCGGCCGTCCTCCACGCCACCGGGCGCACCGTGCGGTCCGCCGCGATGCCCCGACGTGCACGACTCGTGCCCCTGTCCGCAGGGAACGCCGCACGGCCTGTCCCGCGCCCGCCGGCGGCCCCAGGCTGACCGGTACGGGCCGGCGGGCCCGGGCTCCCACGCAGGCGCCCCACCGCCGCGTGTCCCGGCCCACGAACCACCGCTCCCACCAGGGGACCCCATGATCCCGACGCCCCCGCCCGCCACCGGTACCGACGGCGCGGCCCACGCGATCCGCACAGCCCGCGCGGCGGTGCGCGGCGCCGAC
>NZ_WWJT01000055.1 GCF_009865385.1 Streptomyces sp. SID486
TACGACAAGCTGACGGTGACCGCCGGTTCGACGACCTTGGCGACCTACTCCAACGCCAACGCCGCCACCGGGTACAGCCAGAAGTCCTTCGACCTGTCTGCCTACGCGGGGCAGACGGTCACCCTGAAGTTCAACGGCGCGGAGGACTCCTCGCTCCAGACCAGCTTCGTCGTGGACGACACCGCCGTGACCACCAGCTGACCCACCCACCCGCACGCCCCGCACAACCCACAACCCGCATAACCCGCACCACCCGCACCACCCGCACGACACGCATGACCGTTCGCGATCCCGCACGCGGAAGCCGCCCGCGTGCGGGATCCGTGCGTCCTGACGTCCGTGACCGGGTCGCCTTCGACGGCCCGGGCCACCCGGGCCGCCCCCTGGAGGCGTCCGCACCCCGCTCCGATAACATGTTCAAACTTACGACGATCACCGGTATAACCAAATTTCGGACAATTAACCCATATCGAGTACAGACCAGACAATTGATACGTAGAGCGTCGCGGACACTTCCGCCCATAGTCAGCAGAATCAGGTTCGCCGCCGACGGCCGTCCCCGCACGCTCCTGTGGGCCGCGGCGGGCGCGGCGGGCCTGCTGATCCTCATCGCGCTGGAGGTCGCCGCACGTCACTACGGTCAGCCGGGGCCCGTCACCAACCAGGTGCGAGAGGTGCTCTTCGCGCCCAAGCCGGGGCCGCTGTACGGCGGTCTGGCACTGATGATGGTGGTGCTCACCTGGCGGCAGCGGTTCATCGCCGCCGGTGCCGCGATCGGCATCGACGTCGTCTTCGTCCTGGCGCGGTGGGCGGTGGGCGCCGAGACGGACGCCGACCACTTCTTCGGCAACGGCGCGTTGTGGGTCATGCTGGGCTGCGGCGTCATCGCGGTCACGCGCCGCGCCGGCGAGGAACGTCTGCTGCTGCTGAAGGGCGTCGGGCTCGGGCTGCTGCTGGTGGCCGGCCGCAAGACCGGCGACTCCTGGCTCTTCATCACCTCCAAAGCCCGCCCGGCCGTGCTCGACCAGTACGTCGCGGTCGTCGATCACGCACTGGGCAACCCTTCCTGGCTGGTGGGCCGGCTGCTCCGAGCCACCGATCCGATCGGCCCCCACCTTCTCGGCGTGGTCTACGGGCAGCTCGCGGTGGCGGCGATCGTCGTCGCGCTGTACCAGCTGCGCAACGTGGCCGCCGAGCGCCGGTTCCCGCGCCATCACCTGGTGCGCACCTTCCTGGTGATCGGCCTCCTCGGGCCCGGCATCTACATGCTGTTCCCGATGGTGGGGCCGGTCTTCGCGTACGGCCCCGGGGCCTCCGGCACCGGTGGCGTGCAGTGGGCCGTGGCCAACCTCTGGCCGAACACCCCGCCGCCGCTGCACCTCCCGCAGGCGATGCCGTACGACGAGATCACCCCGCGCAACTGCATGCCGAGCCTGCACACGGCGTGGGCCACCGCCATCTTCATCCACTCCCGGAAGGGTCCGCGCCTCCTGCGGGCCGCGGGGACGTTCTGGCTGATCGCCACGCTCACCGCGACGCTGGGCTTCGGTTACCACTACGGCGCCGACCTCATCGCCGGCGTGGTGTTCGCGCTCACGATCGAGGCGGCCTTGCGCTCGTTCGACCGCGGCTGGGACCGGCAGGGCATCCAGCTGGTCGTGTACGGCACCGTGGTCTTCGCCGCGCTCCTGGTGGCGTACCGGTACCTGCCGATGGAGGTGGCCCGGTATCCGGTGGTGTCCGGGCCCCTGCTCGTCCTGGCCATGGCCTCGGTGATCTTCGGGTACGTGCGGACGACCAGACTCTGGGAACCGAAGGCCGCGCCGCCGCTGCAACTGGAACCGCAACCCGAACCCGCGTGATCCGGCACCGCCGCCCCGGTAGCGGTCCGGCCTCGCAGGCAAACCCCACCGGGTGGGCGCCGGACCGCACGGGACCGCGATCAGCGTCCCGAGGCCCCTGACACTCGCTATCGGTCGGGGCGGTCCTCGATGTCTGTCTCACCTACGTAGGCGTTCCAGTCCGCGCGGCCGCCGGCGCCCAGGACGCCGGTGTCGGTGGCCAGTTCGGTGCGGGAACGGGCCCGCAGTTCGCGCCTGGTGGTCCGGGTGACCAATGCCGGGAAGAGCGGCCGCAGCGGCTGGCACCAGCGCAGCCACGGGGGCGCGTACACGTGGTGAGCGCGGTGGATGATGCCGGTGGTGAGCCAGTCGGCCACCTGCGCGGGGCTGTGCACCCTGCGGGCGAACCAGGGCTGGTTCTGGCGCAGGGCGCGCAGCACGGGGTGGTCGTCGATACCGCTGATCATGTCGGTACCGGTCCAGTGGAGGTAGGCGATCCCGACGGCGATGCCGTCGGGCTCGACCTCGCCGCGCAGTGCCTGGGCGAAGGCTTCCGCCCCCGCCTTGGAGGCGCAGTAGGCGCTCATCATGGGTGCGGAGCCGAAGGCGGCGGTCGAGGCGATCTGGAGGAAGTAGCCGTGTGTGAGCGCGAGTTGCGGGAGAAACGCCCGTACCGTGTTGGCGGAGCCGATCAGGTTCACGTCGATCACCCGCTGCCACAGCTCCGCCGGCGTACGGCTGAAGGGTCCGCCGGCCGCGATCCCCGCGTTGGCCACGAGGACGCTGGCGGGGCCGAAACGGTCGGCCACCTGCCGAGCGGCCCGGTCGAGGGCCGTCCGGTCGGTGACGTCCGCCTCGACGCACATGCTCGGCGACGGCAGGGAGGCCGCCGCGCGCCGCAGGGTCTCCTCCTCACGGCCGACCAGTGCGACCCTCAGCCCCATGCGGGAGAGTCGTTCGGCGAGCGCCTGGCCGACGCCGCGGGCCGCACCGGTGACGACGGCGACGCGTCCTCGCAGAGGCATGCCCGGACCGGCCACGCGCCCTCGCTGAGACATGCTCGGACCGGCGACGCCTCCTCGCGGAGGCGTGCTCGGACCGGGGGCGCCTGCGCCCGAGTCCCCGACGGAGCCCATGTCGATCCCTCGCTCTCCCCTGCCACCCCTCCTCCTCTACCCGGTCCCGGCACCGCCCCGCCGCTGCACCACCCGGGCGGCGCAACCTTTGCGGGTACCGTCCGTCAGGTGCCCGGCCGGTCCTCGCCCGGCCGGCTCAGCACCGTGAGGAGGTCGTCACGTTCCGCGAGGGCTTCCAGGGACAGGGTGCGGTAGCCGGCTTCGGTGAACAGCACGGTGACGCGGTCCGGTTCCTCGCTCAGCACCGTTCCCTCGCCCCACTGCTCGTGCCGTACCTCGGTTCCGCTCGGGTAGACGGCCGGGAGCGGCGCGGACCGCGTGGAGTCGCTCGCGTCTCCGCCCGCCCGGCGCGCCTCCTCCTCGCACGTGTCGCAGTTCCCGCACGGTGCCTCGAAAGGCTCACCGAAGTAGCCGAGGAGGAAGTGCCGCCGGCAGCCGGTCGTCTCGGCGTAGGCCCGCGCCATCTCCACCCGCGACCGGTCCGTACGGCGATGGGCCTCGGCCATCCGCTCCGCGCGCCGCACCGCCCGGTCAGGTGACACTCCGTCGGCCAGGCGCACCTCGCCGTCCTCGCCCGTCGCGAGGGCGTCGGCCTCCTCCAGGAGGTTGACCGCCGCGGTGACCCGTTTTCTGGACAGGCCCGTGTCCTGGTGCAGGCCCCGCAGGTCGACCGGGTCGCCGCGGTGGTCGTGGACCGCCTCGGCCACCTGGGACAGCACCTTGCCGCCCGGGGTCCGCCCCGCGAAGTACGTCTGCATCCCGGTGTCCCGCGCGCGGTAGTGCAGCACGGCGAGGGCGGCACGACCGTCCCGGCCGCAGCGGCCTGTCTCCTGGTAGTAGGCGTCCAGGGAGCCGGGCAGCGAGGCGTGCAGGACGAACCGCACGTCCTCCTTGTCGATGCCCATGCCGAACGCCGAGGTCGCCACGATGACGTCCGTGTCACCGGCCAGGAAGGCGTCGTGGATGCGGGCGCGTTCGCGGCCGCTCAGTCCGGCGTGGTACGCCTCGGCGGCCAGCCCGAGGGAGGCGAGTTCGTCCGCGTAGTACTCGCTGTCCTTGCGGGTCGCCGCGTAGACGATGCCCGGCTTGGGCTCGGCGGCGGCCCGTTCGACGACGGCCCGCCGGCGCTCGTCCTCGTCGAGGAAGCGGCGGACCTCCAGCCTGATGCCGGGGCGGTCGAAGCCGGTGACCAGCTGGCGGGGCCGGCGCATGCCGAGCCGTTCGGTGATCTCACGGCGCACGGGTGGGGCGGCGGTCGCGGTCAGGGCGAGGAGCGGCGGGCGGCCCACGCGCTGTGCGGCCTGTCCCAGCCGAAGGTAGTCGGGGCGGAAGTCGTGGCCCCAGGAGGAGATGCACTGGGCCTCGTCCACGACGAAGAGGGCCGGGCGTGCCTCGGCCAGCCTGTCCACGACGTCGTCCTTGGCCAGTTGCTCGGCCGACAGATAGACCAGACGAGTCCGGCCCGAGCGCACCTCTTCCCAGGCGGCCTCGGTCTCCGCGGCACCCACGTCCGAGTTGATCATGACGGCGCCCGGTGCCGCCGCGTCTTCGGGCAGGCCGGCGATCTGGTCCCTCTGCAGGGCGAGCAGGGGGGACACGACCACGGTGGGTCCCGCCAGCAGCGTCGCCACGACCTGGTAGACGGCCGACTTGCCCGATCCGGTCGGCATCACGACCAGGGTGTCCTGGCCTCGCATCACCCATTCCATGGCCGTGAGCTGCTCCGGCAGCAGCCGGTCCCAGCCGAACACGTCAGCGGCCGTGCGGCGCAGACGCCCGGGCAGGTCGTGGCGTTCCGCTCGCGGTCCCGCCTTCGTCGCCATGTGTACCGCTCCTTCGTTCTCGCGTCCTGCTCCCTGCGCCCCCTCCTCGGCCCTGCGTCTTTGCCCGGCCGGGCAGGGCGTCGACGGCCAACCGGGCAGGGCGTCGACTGTGCCCGTCCGGGCCGGGCATCAGCCTCGCCGGGCCGTACAGGGCGTCGGCCCGGTCCTCGGGTACCCGACGCGATTGCGCCTATCACCTGCGATTTCTCGCTGATGGCGCCGGTGGTCGGGCCGTCGGTGGGGTGAGTCGGAGCCGGGAGGGATCGCCCTGGGTCTCGGATCCAGCCGACGGTCGAGGCCCGCGGTTTCCGATCGGGGCGTCCGGTCGGGGCGTCCGGTCGGGGCGTCCGGTCGGGGCGTCCGGCGTCGGAGCGGGTCGCGGGCCGGACATCGCGGAGTCGCCGGTGGGGTTACCGAAGGTCACTCCCAGGGTTCCCTGCCAACGTTGTCACACTTATTGGTCTACACCTTGACTGGTACACACCAAGGCGCTTGAGTATGGCTCGCCATCCCCCACCCGAGCCGCCCCGGGCACCGTGGCCGATCCTGCGGGCTCCGCCCTGCCCCGGTGCCGCCTGGCTCCGCAGAGGAGTTGTCTCCGTGTCGAAGCGCTGTCTTTCCGCACTCCTGACCGCGGTTGTCATCGGACCCGCAGCACCGGTCCTGATGCCGGCCGCAGAGGCCTCCGCCGCATCCTGCTCGAGCTACCCGAGTTGGACCGCCGGCAAGTCGTACGTCACCGGTGACATCGTCCGGTACACCGACGGCAAGGCGTACATCGCAGAGCACGACAACCCGGGCTACGACCCCGTCATCAGCACCTGGTACTGGGAGCCGTACGCCTGCGACGGCGGCTCCACCGATCCCTCGGGCAGCTTCGTCGTGAGCGAGGCGCAGTTCAACCAGATGTTCCCGAACCGGAATTCGTTCTACACCTACTCCGGCCTCAAGGCGGCGCTGAGTGCCTATCCGGCCTTCGCGAAGACGGGCAGCGACACCGTCAGGAAGCAGGAGGCCGCCGCGTTCCTCGCCAACGTCAGTCACGAAACCGGCGGTCTGGTCTACGTGGTGGAGCAGAACACCGCCAACTACCCCCACTACTGCGACTGGAGCCAGCCCTACGGCTGCCCCGCCGGCCAGTCCGCCTACTACGGCCGCGGTCCCATCCAGCTCAGCTGGAACTTCAACTACAAGGCCGCGGGCGACGCGCTCGGCATCGATCTGCTGCACAACCCCAATCTGGTGCAGACGGACGCCTCCGTCGCCTGGAAGACGGGCCTGTGGTACTGGAACACCCAGTCGGGCCCCGGCACGATGACGCCCCACAACGCGATGGTCAACGGCGCCGGGTTCGGTCAGACCATCCGCAGCATCAACGGCTCGCTGGAATGCGACGGCAGGAACCCGGCCCAGGTGCAGAGCCGTGTCGACGCCTACCAGCGGTTCGTTCAGATCCTGGGCACCTCGGCAGGCGGCAACCTCTACTGCTGACCCGCGCGCCTTGCGGCATCCGCCGGGCCTGGGCCGGTCGCGCGACCGGCCCAGGCAGCACCGCGGGCGTGGTGGCCGGCGACCGGCGGACGTTCCGCCCGCTCAGAACGCCCACCGCGTGTGGGTGTACATCCCGTCGTTCCGGCCGAAGCCGTACGCCGTGGCCGGGGCCACCGCGAACACCACGGCGTCGCCCCTGCGGAACGCGTCCCCGATCCCGTGGAAGGTGCCCTCGGGTGAGGTGATGTGCGGCCCGTACTTCGCCTCGTACGCCGTGATCACTTCCTCCAGCAGTTCCGGATCCGCGACCTGCCGCGCCGTGCCCTCGACCACGAGGTCGAGGCCCTCCGTGAGCGAGTTGCCACCGGTGGTCAGTGCGCAGTGGGCGTCGTGGGCGAGGTTCCGCGCCTTCTGCTCCTCCGGGCCGGTGGAGAAGTACAGCGCTCCGTCGTGCCAGGCCGCGATCACCGGGGTGACGTGCAGCCGGCCGTCGGGCCGCACCGTGGACACCCAGAAGATCTCGGCGGCCTCCAACTGCCGTCGGGCCTCGTCCCATTCGGTGGCGGTGGCGTTCTCCGCGCCCGGGCGCGGGTGGAGCGCGGAGCTGTACCGGGTGTCCAGGTGAGTCGTCGGCCGCTCCGCGGACGGCCGCTCGTCGGGTCCTGCTGGGGGCATGGTGGACCTCCTTCTGTCGTCGACAACGACCGGCCGACCGCACGGAAATCATCGCCGCGTGCCGGTTCACCCTTTCACCGCCGGGTGTCCCCCGTACGGTTGCCTCACCCTCGACGGCGCCCCACTCCGTCGCGGCAGGTGTCGTCACGGCCGGAGGGGCTCGCGGTGCGAAGGTGGCCGTCGTCGCCTACGTCCCCGCGGGGCCGGTACGCTCACGGGCGGCTGCGGCCGCCTCCAGCAGGGTCCATCCGTCGACCTCCACCGCCCGCTGCTCCCCCGGCCGCCAGCCCCGGGCCAAGGCCACGTCGAGCAAAGCCCGGACGGCGCCTGGCTCGTGGAGGTTCAGTGAGCCGCCGTGGACGTACCCGACGTCGCCGGACCCCATGGGGAACCCGCCGGGGACGTACCGGCCCGGACCATCCGCGAAGACGATCCGCAGCGGCCCGCCCGTGCCGGCCGGCTGCGGGTACAGGGTGAGGGTCTCCCGGCAGTCCGCGGACCGGCCGCTGTCCAGCACACGGTGAGTGTGGCGGAGCGTCCACAGGTACGCGCGCCCGTCGGCGATCAGACGGCGGGGCTTTCTCCGGTTGCGGGCCACGGGGGCGAGCCTACGCCGCGTGGCCGACGGCAGACTCGGCCCCTCCGCTCGGCACGAGCAACCCCTGCAGCTCGTCCGGCAGCAGCTGCTCAACGGTCCTCACCGCAGCAACCCAGCGAGCCTGCCGATGAGATGGCCTGTCAGGGGCGAGCCTCCGAGATCATGGCCCCGACATCGTGCCTTACCGGGCAGGTGCACAGCTTGCCCGACCGGCAGTCCGGCTGAGCCGATCGAAGCGCCCGCGGCGATGTCAGCAGGGCGTGGCAAGTACGAGGATGATGGCGATGATCGGGTGCGGACTGACCGCGACAGCCGCCGCCAAGCCCAGCACGTCGCCGAGAGCTGCGCCCGTGGTCGCCTCAGGGTGGCGATTCGGTGCAGCGGGCCTGGCAAAAGCGGCGATCCGACGGTCTGTGCCGAGTGACGGGGTGTACGTACCGGCTGCACCGTTGTCTTCACGGCCGTGCGGAAGTGGCTCCCCGAACAGGCGACGCCCACCTCCCCGGCACGCCTCGCCGCTTCCGTCTTCCTGCTGCTGGCCGAACATGTCCTCGGGAGCCCCGATGACCTTGGACCGGCCTGCCGCACGCCTTGCTGACGTCTCCGGACCGGCTCGGCAAGCCGGCGTCAGAAGCAGCTTCTCCTTCTCAGCATGATCGCAGAGATCCCGCACGGAACGTAATCGTTCCTGGTGAAGCATGGAGTGAGAAGATGCGAGGCAGCGCGTCTGCGGTGAGCATTGCTATGTGAGGGCGATGGTGTCTCATGTCCAGGCGCTGGGTGACCCTCGCACCGATCCGTGGCAGGAGAATCCGACGATGACTCCGACACCAGGTGCACCTCAGTCAGCACATCCTGACCGGCCAGGCGCGTCGGAAGGGGTGTGCAGCGAGTTCACCGTATTCGCCAAGATCAAGCCGGGGCATACGGAAGCGCTCCGTCAGCTGCTGGCCGATATCGAGGGAAAGTCGGCCGACGAGGGGAACCGTGCGGCGATACAACAGATCGGCACTCTGCACGATGCGCGGTACGTGATCTTCGAAAACGGCACCCGATTCATGTTCGCCAGCGTCTTCGACGGTTCCTGGGACACGTACATCGACGACTTCGCAAGGACGGTGGTCGGGCAGGTCTTCGAAGAGGTCTTCTCGCACACCGAGGGGTTCCCTGGCATCAAGGATCCCGGGGTGAAGGAGTGGTTCCTTGCTCATCAAGCGCCCGCAGGGGCTTTCTTCAGCGCCTATCCGGACCTGACCGTTCGGCAGATCTGGAGGGACCACGAAGTGGACGAGGCGTTCGAACAGGTGCTGGACACCCCTGAGTTCCGGGCGGCGTTGGAGAACCCGGCCAACGCGCAGTTGCTCGCCACGCCGGCCTTCCGGCACCTGCTGGAGCTGGCCGCAAGCTAGGCAGGTCGCGCGCGGCACGCCCAGCACTCACAGCAGGCCCGATGCTGACGGACCGCGTCGGCGGGCGCGGGCCGCCCACCGAGGGCTGTCAAGGCTACGACTGATGTGGAGCACAAGGCGTCATGGACACGACAGCGGATGACGGCGCGGGCACGGTACGGGTCGAGATCGATGACATCCAGAGCGGAGCACTGCGCCCACGGCCCGTCCCGTACGAGGGAAAGTACCTCTTTCTGCGCGTCGATGACCGACGCGCCGGGCGCGCCCTGCTGCGGCGGCTGCTTCCGCTGACCGCCGTCGGCCTGCCCAGCACGGACCGGAGCCAGGATGCCTGGGTTGCCGTGGCGTTCACCTACGCGGGACTGCGGGCCCTTGGGGTGCCTCAGGAGTCGCTGGACAGTTTCCCGCAGGCGTTCCGCGAGGGCATGGCCGCTCGGGCGGAGCTGATCGGTGACGTGGGCGAGAGTGCGCCGGCCCACTGGGAGGCACCGTTCGGAACGGGCGATGTCCACATCGCGTTGAGCGCCCTGTCCTCCGACGCGGCGCAGCTGGACAAGGAGCTGGAGCGGGTCCGGGTCGCGTTCGAGGGCACGCCCGGTGTCCAGGTGATCTGGCAGCAAGAGGTACGCCAACTCCCGACCGGGCGTACCACCTTCGGTTTCCGTGACGGCATCAGCCATCCGAACATCGAGGGCGTCGGACTGCCCGCCTCCAACACGCAGGAAGCTCCCATCAAGGCCGGCGAGTTCATCCTCGGCTACCCGGACGAGACCGGGAACCTGCCTCCCATGCCCACCCCCGAGGTGCTCGGCCGCAACGGCACCTACGCTGCTGTGCGCAAGGCCCACACCGACGTGGCGGCCTGGCGCCGGTTTCTGCGTGCGAACAGCTCCAGCGCCGAGGAGGAGGAGCTCCTGGCGGCGAAGATGGTCGGGCGCTGGCCGAGCGGAGCACCGCTGGCGCTGGCGCCGGAACACGATGACCCGGAGCTGGCGGCGGATCCGCACCGCGTCAACAATTTTCTGTACCGGGAGAACGACGACCGCGGCTTCCGGTGCCCCGCAGGTGCACACATCCGGCGCGCCAACCCCCGCGATTCCACCATCATCGGCGACGCACGGATGCATCGCCTCATCCGCCGCGGCACCACCTACGGTCCGCCGCTACCGGAGGGCGTGCTGGAGGACGACGGTGCCGACCGTGGTCTGGTCGGCGTGTTCCTCGGCGCCCACCTGGAACGACAGTTCGAGTTCATCAGGGCCGAGTGGATCAACGACGGCAATTTCATCGGCTACCCCGGTGAGAAGGACGCGGTGGCCGGGCATCATGGCGGGACCGACACCCTGACCATCCCGGAGAAGCCGGTCCGGCGGCGTCTGCAGAACCTGCCCGATTTCGTGGTCACCCGGGGCGGTGAGTACTGCTTCGTACCGGGGCTGCGCGCCCTGCGCTGGCTCGCGGAGCTGGAGGACTGAGGGCGGTTTCCACCACGGTCTTCGAGGAGGGTCCGACACCATGGCAGCACAGTTCGTCCGCTACACACCTGACATCGAAGCCGACGATCCGGACTTCGACCGCAATCTGCAGACGGTGATCGGCAAGACCGAGAGCTACATCGCCGACTCCGTCGAAGCCGGTGGCACCGGCCGGGCCCTGCGCGATGCCCATGCCAAGGGCTACGGGCTGGTCCGGGGGGTCGTGGAGATCCTGGACGGGCTACCCCCCGAGTACGCCCAGGGCATCTACGCGACCCCGGGGACCCACGACGCGCTCATCCGCTTCTCCAACGGCTCGCCGCACGCCGGAGCCGACGCGAGGCTGGGCGCCGCCACCGGACTGGCCCTGAAGATCTTCGACATCCCTGGTCCGACCCTGCTGGAAGACGAACCGGACACGGGCACCTTCGACTACGCCAACATCAACGGACCGATCTTCTTCTGCAACACGGTCGAGCGCTACCTGTTCATCCAGGACCTGTTCCTGGCCGCGCCGACCTACTTCTCCCAGGGCCGACCCGGTGCACATCGCTTCTTCACCGACTTCGTCACCGGCAAGGGGACCCTGGACCAGGACGACTGGGCGTGGGACGAGTTCCTGGCCTTCCTGCGCCTGGCGAAGACCCCTCCCGCGAACATACTGCTGTCGAGCTACTGGACGATGGGCGCGGTCCGGCACGGCGACTACATCGCCAAGGTCCGCTTCACTCCCGACCCGGCCGCCGCCGCCGCGGTGGTGAGGCGCGACATCGACCCGACCTCCGCGGCGGAGGTCTTCCGCCCGGCCCTGCAGGCCGAGCTGCAGGA
>NZ_WWJT01000542.1 GCF_009865385.1 Streptomyces sp. SID486
CCGGGCCACCGAAGCCGGGCGCCGGGCGCCGGGCCGGTGGTACCGAGGCGGTGGCGCGCAACGGCCCGTTCCGGGCCGGAGGTTCGGAACCGCGGGAGTCCGGCCGCCGGCCCGCCCGTGGTGGTCGCCGGACACGGACGACGCCCGGTCGTCCGTGTCCCGTACACTCCCCGGTGATCATGAACATCGCGACTCGGGGGAGTGCGCAATGGCCGGTCCACGGCGGTCCCGCACAGCAGACACGGCGCACGGCCGGAACTTCCTGAAGGCCCATCACGCGGCGCGGGCGGTGTTCCATCCCGTCTGGATACCCGAGCCGCTCGACCCGGCCGTCGAGCAGCTCAAGCGGGTCCGGATCGCCGCGGGCTCGGTCGCCGCGGCCGGCGTGTACACCTTCGTCGAGGGCGGCTTCGCCCTGAAGGAGATGCTGGAGAACCTGCTCATCGCCTCCGCCGTCCTGCTGGTCGTCGCCCCGCTGACGGTCGGGGTGATGCTGTGGATCTGGCGGCGCACCGGAAGCCTGCGCCCGCTGCGCCCGGCGCTGCTGAGGGCCCTCGGCCTGCTGCTGACCTTCGTCGGCTCGGTCGTCGTGACCGTCCTGCTGCTGCAGAACAACGGGTCACTGGGCGGGTCCCTGCTGATCGTCCCGATGGGGCTGCTGACCCTGTGGATGGTCTGGTTCGTCGGCGCGGGCGCGCTGCGGATCACCGGGAACTTCTTCGGGACGGCGGCCGTGCACCGCTGTCTGCCGCCCCTGCTCGCCGTCGTCACCAGCTGGCTGATGGCCCTGCCCGACCTGCTCACCGGTGACCTGCACGGCCTCGGGCTGGGCCTCGGTGTCGTGTTCATCCTCGGCGCCCCGGTGACGGTCACCGCCATCGCGCTGTACGAGATGGGGCGTCTGAAGCGGGGACACGGCATCCGGCTGACCGCCCACCCCACCGCACCCGGCTCCCGGAACCCCTCCGCCACCGGGCGCCCGTACGGCAGGTGACGACGCGGCTCAGGCCACCGCGCTCAGCGTGTCCGCGAGGCGCCGGCGCGCCGCCCGGCCCGCGGGCAGCGCGGCCAGTGCCGCCGCACCCAGGACCGCGGCCGTACCCAGCAGGAGCAGCAGGCCGGGGGAGGGGTACTGGGCGATGCCGGCGCCGATGCCGCTGGAGCCCCCCTGGGCGTCGATCAGCCGCCCGGCCAGCGGCAGCCCCAGTGCCGTACCGGCGACGACCGCCGCCAGGGTCGTACAGCTGGTCGCCGTGACGGTGATCGCGGTGATCTGCCGGGGTGACATGCCGATCGCCCGGAGTGCCGGCATGTCCCGCTCGCCCTCGCGGACGCTGCCGCCGATCGCCGTGAGCAGTTCGACCAGACCGATGAGGGCCAGGACGGCGATCAGTCCGGCGACGACCCCGCGCAGCGGGGACAGCCCGTCGGCGGGGTTCGTCACGGGATGGACCTCCAGGTGGCCCCGGCCGGCCGCGTCGATCGCGGCGGCCACCCGGTGCGGGTCGGCGCCGGGGCGCAGCCGCAGCTCGTAGAAGGCGGGGGACAGCTCCGGGTCGTTCTCGCGCAGGGTGTCCAGGGAGGTCGTCACGACCCGGCCGGCGTTGCGCGGTTCGATGCCGCGGCCCACGATGTGCAGGATCTGCGGCCGCTCGCCCACCGTCATCCGGACCCAGTCGCCGACCCGCGCGTGCAGCAGGTCGAGCAGTCCCTGCCCGGCCACCGCCTCGTCCGGACCGTGAGCGGCGCGACCCTCGGCGAGGGGGTACGGGTAGGGCTCGGCGCGGGTGCCGACACCGCGCAGGGCGATGGTCCCGGTCTGGCCGGGGACCAGGGCGGCCACCTCGACGCCCGGGTAGGCGGCGGCGACCCGCGGGTCGCGGCCCAGCACGGTCCGTACGCCGGACGCGTCGAGGGCGCCGTCCGAGCGGACGGTGAGCGCCGTCGGCAGCCCCACCCGCTCGGGGCTGCTGTGGAAGCGGTCGATCGTGGTCCACGCGCTGAGCGCCACCACGATCAGCAGCAGCGGCAGCGTCAGCCGGGCCACGGTGGCCAGTGACCGGCCCCGCCCCGTGAAAGCCTTGTGGCAGCCGAGGACGAGCGCGGCCGGCAGCCTCAGCCCGAGCGCCTGCCGTGCCGCTCCGGTCAGCCGTCCGCCCGCCGGCCCGGCCGTCCGGCGCGGCACCGGAACCGGCGGCACCCGCCCCGCCCGCCAGGCCGCGAGCCCCGTGGTCAGGCCGATGAACAGCACCGCTGCCACCGGCACCGCGAAGCCGGCCAGGGTGTGTCCGGGCAGCCCCTGCCACACGGCCACCGCGTCCCCGAGCCGCCCCGGGACCCGGCTGCCCAGCCCCTCCGTGAGGGCCGCGGCGGCGACGGCGCCGAGCAGGGCGTACGCCAGGTGCTGGAGCAGGAAGACCCGCACCACCTGACCGGGCGTGAAACCGATCGCCTTCAGCACCGACAGGTCCCGCAGATGCCCCCGGATCCGGGTGGCGATGGCCCCGTGCACGGCGAGTCCCGCGGCGACCAGGGCCGCCAGCCCGAACAGTCCGAGCACCTGGCCCAGCAGCCGGTTGTCGCCCTGCGCCTCGGCACGCGCCTGCTGCCAGGTGGAGACCTCGCCGACCGCGCCCGCGCCCAGCACGGTGACGGCGCGCTGCACCGCGTAGTCGGTGTCGCCGGGATCACCGAGCCGCAGCCCGACGACCTGGCCGGCCGGGGCGCGTACCGCGGACGGCAGCGCCCACACCAGCCCCGGCTGCTCGCCCGGGCGGTACGGCGGTTCGGCACTGTCCGCGATGCCCTCGACGGTGAACGTGCGGGCCGTGCCGGGCAGGGTCAGGGTGTCGCCGGGCTCGGCCAGCAGGGCCCGGGCCACGCTGCTCTCCAGCACCACACCGTCCGGCGCGGCCGGGTCGAGCCAGCGCCCCGCGGTGAGCAGGGGCCGGCCGACGGACGGCGGGCGCGGGGTGGCGCGCAGCTCCACGGAGGCGCGGGTGCCCCGGGCGGAGACGGTGGCGGACTCGGTGCGGTAGGGGCCGGCGACGGCGGAGACGCCGTCCAGCCCGGTCAGCGCGCGGGTGTCGGCGGACGGCGCGGTGTGCAGCCAGACGTGGGCCCCGCGCGCCTCGGCGAAGGTCCGCTGCCAGGGGTTCGTGGCGTACCCGAACAGGGCGGTGGCGAGCAGCAGCGAGGCGACGATCCCGGCGGTCGCCAGCACCAGGAACAGTGCTTCGCCGCGGTGGGTGCGCAGGTCGGAGTGCGCCCAGCGCAGGGTGGCCCGCATGTTCCTGAGATCCGGCACGGTCAGTCCCTCAGCTCCAGCACGCCGGAGATGCCGCCGCGCCGGGACGGCGGTGCGCCGTCCAGTGCCGCGTCGTCGGCTATGCGGCCGTCGAAGAAGCTGATCACCCGGTCGGCAGCGCTGGCCAGCCGGGCGTCGTGCGTGACCAGCACGATGGCCTGGCCGCGCCCGTGGAAGCGGGTCAGCAGCCGCATGACCTCGCGGGTGCCCTTGCTGTCCAGGCTGCCCGCGGGCTCGTCGGCGAGGAGCAGCGGCGGATGGTTGACCAGGGCCCGGGCGAGGGCGACCCGCTGCTGCTCGCCGCCGGACAGCTCACCCGGCAGACTCCGCTCCTTGCCCCGCAGGCCCAGCTCGGCCAGGAGCGCCTCCCGCTCGGCGCGCGCCTTCTTCGGCGGGACGCCGGCGAGCAGGGCGGGCAGTTCGACGTTGTCGGCGACCGACAGGCTGGACACCAGGTTGAAGAACTGGAAGACGATTCCGATGGCCTTGCGCCGCTCCACCGCCCAGCGGGCCTCGCTGAAGGAGTCCGTGCACCGGCCGGCGAGCCAGAGGCTGCCCCGGTCCGGCCGCTGCAGCCCGCCGAGCAGATGCAGCAGGGTCGACTTGCCGGCACCGGACGGACCCGTGATCGCCACGAACTCGCCGGGGGCCACGCTCAGGTCGACCCCGCGGACGGCGTGCGCGGGCGCACCCTCGCCGTGATGGGTCTTCACCAGCCCCTCGGCCCGCAGCACCGGCGCGCCCTCGCCCCCGGCCCGCACCGGCGTGCCCTCGCCCCCGGCCCGCACCGGCGTGTCCTCGGTCCGCGGAACCGGAGTGTCCTCGCTCATTCCAGTTCCTCCTGGCACCGCTCCAGCCAGTCGAGGTCGGCCTGCAGATGCAGCATCGCGCCCTCGATCAGCAGCTGGGCGATTCGGTTGTCGCGGTCTTCGGCCGCGGCCAGTTTCGACAGATTGCGCATGGTGTTGAGGTACTGGCGCCGCTGCCGGTTGATGAGGGCGATCTGGTCGGCGAGGCCGGTCTGCGGGGCGAGGGCGAGCTTCATGAAGAACTCGTCGCGCACCCGAGGCTCGTCCTCGGTCTCCTCGAACCAGACGTGCAGCGCCTCGCGTCCGGCCTCGGTGAGGCGGTAGACCTTCTTGTTGGGCCGGCTGGACTGCTCGACGTCCTCGCCCTCGATCAGCCCGGACTTCTCCAGGCGGCCGAGGGTGACGTAGATCTGGCCGACGTTCGGCTGAGGGTACGCGGCGCCCAGCAGTTGCTCAAGGTCCTGTTTCAGCTCGTAGCCATGGGCCGGGCCGCGGGCCAGGAGTGCCAGGAGAGGCAGGCGCACGCGTGCTGTCCTCCTGTCTGCTCCATGTGCTCCAGGCCCTAGTATCGCGCATACCTAACAGGTATACATGGCCTCTGTCCCCGGGCGAGGGTGCCCGTGGTGCCGGTTGTACAGGGAGGAACCTATGCGGTGGATACGCGCCGCCGGTAGGGGCCTCCTCGTTCTGGTCGTGATCATGACCGGGTACACCGCCTCCGGCGCCCGGGCCGACGAGGGCGCGCACGGCGGTCGCGGACCGCTCACCCTGGCCACCGCCGGCGATCTCACCGGCTATCTCGGCCCGCTGCTGAGGGGCTGGAACCGGACCCACCCCGGCGAACGGGTCACCCTGGTCGAGCTGCCGGACTCCGCCGACGAGACGCACGCGCAGATGACGACCGACCTGCGCGGCGGCGACCGGGGCCGGTTCGACGTCCTGAACATCGACGTCGACTGGACCTCCGAGTTCGCCGCGGCCGGCTGGATCCGCCCGCTGCCGCGCGACCGCTTCCCGCTGGGCAGCTTCCTGCCGCCGGTCGTGGACACGGCGACGTACGACGGGCGGCTGTACGCGGTGCCGTACGTCACGAACGCCGGACTCCTGCTGTACCGCAAGGACGTCCTCGCCGAGGAGGGCGTGGCCCCGCCGCGTACCTGGGCGGAACTGGAGCGGGACGCGAAGACCATCGCGCCGAAGTACGGGCTCGGCGGTTACGCCGGCCAGTTCCTGCCCTACGAGGGTCTCACCGTGAACGCGGCCGAGGCCGTGTACTCGGCGGGCGGCACGATCCTCGGCGGCGAGGGCAGGCGGGTCACCGTCGACTCGGCCGCCGCCCGCGAGGGCCTCGCTTTCCTCGTCCGCGGCATCCGCGAGGGCTGGATCCCGAAGCGGGCGCTGACGTACAAGGAGGAGGAGTCCAAGCAGGCGTTCCAGGACGGCAGGCTGCTCTTCCTGCGCAACTGGCCCTACGCCTACGCCGTCGCCTCGGCCAGGGGCACGAAGGTCGCCGGCCGGATCGGCGCCGTCCCGCTTCCCGGTCCCGGGGGGCCCGGGACGAGCGTGCTCGGCGGCTCCAACCTCGCCGTCAACTCCCACGCCCGGCACCCGGATTCCGCCGCGCGCCTGATCGCCTACCTCACCAGTGCCCCCGTCCAGCGCCAGGTGCTCATGCGGGGCGCGCTGCCGCCCGTACGCGCGGCGCTCTACGAAGACCCCGCGCTGGTCCGGCGGTTCCCCTATCTGCCGACCCTGCGCACCGCCGTCCTCACCGCCCGCCCCCGCCCCAAGAGCCCGCACTACGACCAGGTGAGCCTGGCGGTGCAGGCGGTCGTGCAGGACGCGCTCACCGGGCGGCAGACGCCCGGGCAGGCCGTGCGACGGCTGGCACGCGAACTCGACGCCATCGCCCGCCGCTAGTTACTTGTTAAGTAACGCGGTCATCACGACTGGGTGCGACTCGCGGCGAAATGCCCGTATCTGACCCCCGCACTGGTCGGTAACTTTCGTTCACTTCGTTGACACCTTCGCTCGGCGCCTACCTAACATGCATGCACAACAGCCCCCCTCAGAGACAGGTTCCACAGGGTTGAACAGGCATCATTGGTGGCGGGACGCGGTGATCTACCAGGTGTACGTCCGCAGCTTCCTGGACAGCACCGGCGACGGCATCGGCGACCTGGCCGGCGTCCGCGCCGGACTGCCGTACCTGAAGAAGCTCGGCGTCGACGGCGTCTGGCTGAGCCCCTTCTACCCCTCGCCGCAAGCCGACCACGGCTACGACGTCGCTGACTACCGCGATGTCGACCCGGTCTTCGGCGACCTCGCCGAGTTCGACCTGCTGATGGCGGCGGCCCGCCGGCTCGGCATCAAGGTGCTGCTCGACATCGTCCCCAACCACTGCTCCAGCGAGCACCCGTGGTTCCGCGAGGCACTCGCCGCCGGGCCGGGCAGCCCGGCCCGCTCCCGCTTCCACTTCGCCGACGGCCGCGGCCCCGACGGCGCCGAACCGCCCAACAACTGGCACGCCATGTTCGGCGGACCGGCCTGGACCAGGACCGACGACGGCCAGTGGTACCTGCACATGTTCACCCCCGAGCAGCCCGACTGGAACTGGCGCGACCCCGAGGTCCCCGCCGAGTTCGAGCGCGTCCTCAGGTTCTGGCTCGACCGGGGCGTGGACGGCTTCCGCATCGACGTTGCCGCCGGCCTGTACAAGCACCCCGCACTGCCCGACTCCGACGACCCGGAGGCCGACGCCCGCACCCGCGACTCGGTCAACCCGCTCGCCTGGAACCAGCCCGAGGTGCACGGGGTGTGGCGCCACTGGCGCTCCGTGTGCGAGGAGTACCAGGCCCGCGACGGCCGCGAGCGCCTGCTCGTCGGCGAGGTCTCCGTGCCCTCGGCCCGCGAACACGCCATGTACGTCCGCCCCGACGAACTCCACCAGGCCTTCTTCTTCGACCTGCTCGGCGCCCCCTGGGACGCCGACTCCTTCCGCAAGGTCATCTCCGAGGCCATGCAGGACATCGCCGGCACCGGCTCCACGGTCACCTGGGTCCTCAACAACCACGACCAGGTCCGCACCGTCACCCGCTACGGCGAACCCGCCACCGAGGGCAGCGGCCTCGGCGCCGCCCGTGCCCGCGCCGCCGCGCTGCTGATGCTCGCGCTGCCCGGCGCCGCCTACATCTACCAGGGTGAGGAACTGGGCCTGCCCGAGGTCGTCGACCTGCCCGACGACGTCCTCACCGACCCGATCTTCCACCGCACCGGCAGCCGCGCCCGCATCCGCGACGGCTGCCGGGTGCCGCTGCCCTGGTCCGGCCAGGCGTCACCGTTCGGCTTCACCTCCGGCGCGGAGGGCGCCAAGCCCTGGCTGCCGCAGCCGGAGTACTTCGCCGAGTACGCCACCGACCGCGCCCTCGCCGACACCCGCTCCTTCTGGCACCTCTACCGCGACGGCCTCCAACTGCGCTCGTCCCTGCCCCAGTTGGGCGAGGGCACGCTGGAGTGGCTGGACTCCCCGCCGGGCGTCCTCGCCTTCACCCGCGGCGACGGCCTGGTCTGCGCCGTCAACTTCGGTACCGCCGACGCCCCCGCGCCGGTCCCCGGCACCCCCCTGCTCTCCAGCGGCCCCTGCCCGTCCGGCGTCCTGCCCGGCGCCACGGCGGCCTGGTGGCTGAACGAGATCTGATCACCGCTCCCAAGGAAAGGTCCGTCGACGATGATGCGACGACGCACGACCCTGCTCACCGGCTGCACCGCCCTCGCGCTCGCCCTCGGCGCCACCGCCTGCGGTGGCGGGCCCGTCTCCGCCGGCGGGGGTGACAAGGCGCTCAGCGGCCAGACGGTCACCGTGGCCGGCGTCTGGTCCGGCAGCGAGCAGAAGAACTTC
This sequence comes from Streptomyces sp. SID486, assembly GCF_009865385.1. Taxonomy (GTDB): domain Bacteria; phylum Actinomycetota; class Actinomycetes; order Streptomycetales; family Streptomycetaceae; genus Streptomyces. Next base: position 8,015 of record NZ_WWJT01000542.1, read on the forward strand.
CAGAAGGTGCTGGACGCCTTCACCGAGAAGACCGGCGCCAAGACGCAGTTCGTGTCCACGGGCGACAACGTCTCCACGGTCGTCGGCAGCAAGATCGAGGGCGGCAACGCGCCCGACGTCGTGATGGTCCCGCAGGTCGGCGTCCTGCAGCAGTTCGCGAAGAAGGGCTGGCTCCAGCCGCTGTCGCCCGCCGCGCAGGGCACGATCACCGCCGACTACGCCCCCGTGTGGAAGAAGTACGGCAGCGTCGGCGGCACCCTCTACGGCCTCTACTTCAAGGCCGCCCACAAGTCGACGGTCTGGTACAGCCCGGACGCGCTCGCCCAGGCCGGCGTCAAGCCGCCGAAGACGTACGACGACCTGCTCAAGGCCGGGCACACCGTCTCCGACTCCGGCCTCGCCGCCTTCTCCGTCGCCGGACAGGACGGCTGGACCCTCACCGACTGGTTCGAGAACGTCTACCTCTCCCAGGCCGGTCCCGAGAAGTACGACGCCCTCGCCGCCCACGAGCTCAAGTGGACCGACCCGACGGTGGTCAGGGCGCTCACCACGCTCGGCCGGCTGTTCCGGGACGAGCAGCTCGTCGCCGGCGGCGGCAAGGAGGCGCTGAACACCGACTTCCCGGGCTCGGTGGAGAAGGTGTTCGGGCCGAAGCCGGAGGCCGGCATGGTCTACGAGGGCGACTTCGTCGCCGGTGTCGCCCACGACCAGTACGGCAGGTCCATCGGCAAGGACGCGGACTTCTTCCCCTTCCCCGCGGTCGGCGGCGGCGACGCACCGGTCGTCAGCGGCGGTGACGCGGCCGTCGTCCTCAAGGACGGCAAGAACGCCAAGGCCGGCATGAAGCTCCTGGAGTACCTCGCCACCCCCGAGGCCGCGGCCGTGTGGGCGAAGGCGGGCGGCTTCCTCTCCCCGAACAGGAAGCTCGGCCTCGCCTCCTACGGTGACGACGTCACCCGCGCCACCGCCCGCTCCCTGGTCGGCGCCGGGGACTCGGTCCGCTTCGACATGTCCGACCAGGCACCGGCCGCCTTCGGCGGCACCAAGGGCACCGGCGAGTGGAAGCTGCTCCAGGACTTCCTGCGCGATCCCTCGGACCCGAAGGGCACCGCGGCGAAGCTGGAGTCGGCCGCGGCCCGCGCCTACCAGGACTGAGCGGCAGCACGATGACCGTCACCACACTCGCGAAGCAGCAGGCGGCCCCGCGGTCCGCCGGCCCGGCGCCCGCGCGCCGCGGCCGGCGGCGCACCCGGCTGATCGCCGTGCTCTTCGTCCTCCCCGCGCTGCTCCTGCTGGGCGCGCTCGTCGTCTATCCCGTGCTGTTCTCCGTCGGCCGCAGCTTCTTCGACGCCTCCGGCACCCGGTTCGTCGGCGGCCACAACTACACCGAGATGTTCCGTGACCCGGCCACGCTGAAGGCCATCCGGAACACCGCCGTCTGGGTGGTCGTCGCCCCGGCCCTGCTCACCGGCCTCGGCCTGGTCCTCGCCGTCCTGGTGGAGAAGGTCCGCTGGGCCACCGCCTTCAAACTGCTCCTCTTCATGCCGATGGCGGTGTCCTTCCTCGCCGCCGGCATCATCTTCCGCCTCGCCTACGACGAGGACCCGGACAAGGGTGTGCTCAACGCGGCGGTCACCTCCGTCCACGACGTCTTCCAGGGCACGTCGACGTACCCGACCGCCCGCGGGCGCACCGGAGTGCTCACCCAGGACCGGGACGGCTCGTACCGCACGACCGCCTCGACGGGGCAATCCGTCACCCTCCCCATGGTCGGGGTCCTGCCGGCGGACCTGCCCCGCGACGCCGCACCCGCCCGCACGGCGGCCGCGCACCGGGCGGCACCCGGGGAACTGCGCGGCGTCGTCTACCTGGACTTCACCCCCGGCGGGGGCGGTGAGCAGGGCAAGGTCGACGCGAAGGAGAGCGGCCTGCCCGGGATGAAGGTCGAGGCGGTCCGCGACGGGAAGACGGTCGCGAGCGCGAACACCGCGGCCGACGGCTCCTTCCGCTTCGCCGGCCTGCCCGCGGGCCCGTACACGGTGAGGCTGCCGGAGTCGAACTTCGCCCCGCCCTACCAGGGCGTCTCCTGGCTCGGGCCCGCCCTCGTCACCCCGGCGATCATCGGCGCGTACCTGTGGATCTGGACGGGGTTCGCGATGGTCCTGATCGGGGCCGGCCTGTCCGGCCTGCCCCGGGACGCGCTGGAGGCGGCCCGGATGGACGGCGCGAACGAGTGGCAGATCTTCCGCCGGATCACCGTCCCGCTCCTGGCACCCGTCCTGACGGTCGTCTTCGTCACCCTCGTGATCAACGTGATGAAGGTCTTCGACCTCGTCTACATCATCGCCCCCGGACCGGTGCAGGAGGACGCGACCGTCCTCGCCACCCAGATGTGGCTGGTGTCCTTCGGCGGCGGCAACGACCAGGGCCTCGGCAGCGCCCTCGGCGTGCTGCTCCTGCTCCTGGTGGTCCCCGCGATGGTCTTCAACGTCCGCCGCTTCCGAAGGAGTCAGCGATGAACGCCCTGCGGCGCTCTCTGGGCAACGGTCTCGTCCAGGCCGTCCTCGTGGTCATCGGCCTGGTCTGGATCACCCCGCTGGCCGGACTGTTCCTGTCCTCCCTGCGCTCGGCCCGGGACAACGCCGAGGGCGGCTGGTGGACGGCGCTGGCCGGACCCGGACAGCTGTCCTTCGACAACTACTCGGCCCTGCTGCGGAACTCGGGGATGACCCGGGCCTTCTGGAACACCGTGCTGATCTCGGTGCCGGCCACCACGCTCGTCGTCGTCATCGCGGCCCTCGCCGCGTACGCCTTCGCCTGGCTGGACTTCCCGCTGCGCGAGCCCCTCTTCCTGCTCGTGGTCGCCCTGCTGGTGGTACCGGTCCAGATCGGCCTGCTGCCGGTGGCCAAACTCTTCGGCGCGCTCGGCCTGTTCGGCACGATCCCCGGTGTCATCCTCTTCCACGTCGCCTACGGGCTGCCCTTCGCCGTCTTCCTGCTGCGCAACTACTTCGCGGAGATGCCGAAGGAGATGCTGGAGGCGGCCCGGATGGACGGCGGCACCGAGTGGCGGATCTTCACCCGGCTGGTCCTGCCGGTCGGGCGTCCGGCGATCGCCTCGCTCGCCATCTTCCAGTTCCTCTGGGTCTGGAACGACATGCTGGTGGCCCTGCTCTTCGCCGACAGCTCCGCCCAGCCGCTCACCGTGCAGCTCCAGTCCCAGATACGTCAGTTCGGCAGCAACATCGACGTCCTGGCGCCGGGCGCCTTCCTGTCCCTGATCGTGCCGGTGGCGGTGTTCTTCGCCTTCCAGCGGCACTTCGTGCAGGGCGTGATGGCGGGGTCGGTGAAATAGGAGCGGGACGACAGCGCAGGGGCTGCGGGAACCGGAGTCCCCGCAGCCCCTGCGCCTGGTCACGTCACGGAGACGCGGGCGGATACAGCGACCGGGGCAGCTGCGACGCCGCGGCGCTGTCCAGCAGCCACAGCGTGCGCTGCCGGCCGTACGCGCCCGCCGCCGGCGCCTGGATCTCACCCGCGCCCGACAGGGCGATGGCCACGGCCTCCGCCTTGTCCGCACCGGCCGCGAGGAGCCAGACCTCACGGGCCGCGCGGATGGCCGGCAGCGTGAGGGAGATCCGGGTGGGCGGGGGCTTCGGCGCGCCGTGCACGCCGACCACCGTGCGCTCGGTCTCCCGCACGGCCGGCAGCTCCGGGAAGAGCGAGGCCACATGGGTGTCCGGGCCGACGCCCAGCATCAGGACGTCGAAGGTCGGCACCGAACCGTGGTTCTCGGGGCCGGCCGCCTTCGCCAGCTCCGCCGCGTACGCCTCGGCCGCCGCCTCGACGTCCGTGCCGTACGGGCCGTCGGAGGCGGGCATGGCGTGCACGCGCTCCGGGTCCAGCGGGACGGAGTCCAGCAGGGCCTCGCGGGCCTGCGTGATGTTGCGCTCGGGGTCGCCCTCCGGCAGGTAGCGCTCGTCGCCCCACCACAGGTCGAGGCGGCTCCAGTCGACGGCGTCACGGGCGGGTGCCGCCGCCAGCGCGGCCAGCAGCCCGTTGCCGTTGCGGCCGCCGGTGAGGACCACGGACGCGGCACCCCGGGAGGTCTGCGCGTCCACGATCTTCGTGATCAGACGGGCCGCGGCGGCCTGCGCCATCAGCTCCTTGTCGTGATGCACGACCAGCTGCGGAGTGCTCACTTCGCCGCCGCCTTCCTCGCCGGGGCCTTCTTCGCCGGGGCCTTCTTCGCGGTCTTGGCCGCCGCCTTCTTCGCGGGCGCCTTCGCCGCCTCCTCGACCGGCGCGGGCTCCGCGTCCGGCTCGGCCGGCTCCGCCGCCCGCGACGCGGGCTGCCCGGGCTCCCGGGTCCCCTGTACGGGGACCGTGTCCAGCCGCTCCACGCCGTAGCGCAGCGCCGAGGCGTAGGTGTCGTCCGGGTCGAGCCGGCGCAGTTCCTCCGCGATCAGCTCGGCGGTGTCCCGCCGGTTCAGCGCCACCGCGCGGGCCGGCTGGCCCTTGATGGAGAGCGTGGCCAGCGAGCCGTCCGCGCGGTCCAGCACGATCGGGCCGCAGCTGGTGTCCATCCGGACGGCCGTGAGACCCGGGCCGGCGGACACGGAGCGCTTGACGGGGACGTCCAGCCGGTCCGCGAGCCACATCGCCAGCAGCTCACAGCTCGGGTTGAACTCCTCGCCCTCCACCACGACGCCCTCGACCTCGCACGTGACCTGGTCCAGGGCCGCCGCGAGCATCGAGCGCCACGGGGTGATCCGGGTCCAGGACAGGTCGGTGTCGCCGGGCGTGTAGGCCGCGGCACGGGCGGACAGCTCCCGCACCGGCTCCTCGGCGGCGTAGGTGTCGGTGACCCGGCGCTGGGCCAGCGCGCCCAGCGGGTCCTTGGCGGGAGCCTCGGGGGCCTCCACCGGCCACCACACGACCACCGGGGCGTCCGGCAGCAGCAGCGGCAGGACCACCGAGTCGGCGTGGTCGACGACCTCGCCGTACAGCCGCAGGACGACCGTCTCGCCGGTACCCGCGTCCGCGCCCACCCGCACCTCGGCGTCCAGCCGCGAGGAGGTGCGGGCGCGCGGGTTGCGGGAGAACCGCTTGATGACCACCAGCGTGCGCGAGGGGTGCTCGCGCGAGGCGTCGTTGGCGGCCTTCAGGGCGTCGTAGGCGTTCTCCTCGTCGGTGACGATGACGAGGGTGAGGACCATGCCGACGGCGGGCGTGCCGATGGCGCGGCGGCCCCGCACGAGTGCCTTGTTGATGTCTCCGGCGGTGGTGTCGGTCAGGTCTATCTTCATGGCCGGCGCCAGCTCCGTCCGTCTCGTGCGAGCATCTCGTCCGCCTCCACGGGACCCCAGGTGCCCGACTTGTACTGCGCGGGCCTGCCGTGCCTGTCCCAGTACTGCTCGATCGGGTCGAGGATCTTCCAGGACAGCTCGACCTCCTCCGTGCGCGGGAAGAGGTTGGCGTCGCCGAGCAGCACGTCCAGGATCAGGCGCTCGTACGCCTCCGGGCTGGACTCCGTGAAGGACTCGCCGTAGGCGAAGTCCATGGAGACGTCCCGGATCTCCATCGAGGTGCCCGGCACCTTGGAACCGAAGCGGACCGTGATGCCCTCGTCCGGCTGGACGCGGATGACGATCGCGTTCTGGCCCAGCTCCTCCGTCGCCGTGTGGTCGAAGGGGGAGTGCGGGGCCCGCTGGAAGACGACCGCGATCTCGGTGACCCGGCGGCCCAGACGCTTGCCGGTGCGCAGGTAGAAAGGGACGCCCGCCCAGCGGCGGTTGTCGATCTCCACCTTGATCGCGGCATAGGTGTCGGTCTTCGACTTGGGGTCGATGCCGTCCTCTTCGAGGTAGCCGGTGACCTTCTGGCCGCCCTGCCAGCCCGCCGCGTACTGCCCGCGGACCGTGCTCCTGCCCAGGTCCTTCGGCAGCCGTACCGCCCCGAGCACCTTCTCCTTCTCCGCGGCCAGCGCGTCCGCGCCGAAGGAGGCGGGCTCCTCCATGGCGGTGAGGGCCATCAGCTGGAGCAGGTGGTTCTGGATGACGTCCCGGGCGGCGCCGATGCCGTCGTAGTAGCCGGCCCGGCCGCCGATGCCGATGTCCTCGGCCATGGTGATCTGCACGTGGTCCACGAAGGACCTGTTCCAGATCGGCTCGAACATGGTGTTGGCGAAGCGCAGCGCCAGGATGTTCTGGACCGTCTCCTTGCCGAGGTAGTGGTCGATGCGGAACACCTGGTCCGGCTCGAACACCTCGTGCACGACCTTGTTCAGCTCCTCGGCCGACTTCAGGTCGTGGCCGAACGGCTTCTCGATGACCGCGCGGCGCCAGGAACCGCCGGTCTGGTCCGCCAGTCCGTGCTTCTTCAGCTGCTGGATGACCACCGGGAAGGAACTCGGCGGCACCGACAGGTAGAAGGCGAAGTTGCCGCCCGTGCCCTGTGCCTTGTCCAGCTCCTCGATGGTGGCGCGCAGCCGCTCGAACGCCTCGTCGTCGTCGAAGGTGCCCTGGACGAAGCGCATCCCCTGGATGAGCTGCTGCCAGACCTCCTCGCGGAAGGGAGTACGCGCGTGCTCCTTGACCGCGTCGTGGACGACCTCGGCGAAGTCCTCGTGCTCCCAGTCGCGGCGGGCGAAGCCCACCAGCGAGAAGCCCGGCGGCAGCAGGCCCCGGTTGGCGAGGTCGTACACCGCGGGCATCAGCTTCTTGCGCGACAGGTCGCCCGTGACGCCGAAGATGACCAGGCCCGACGGCCCCGCGATGCGCGGGAGCCGTCGGTCGGCCGGGTCACGAAGCGGGTTCGCTCCGGAACCGGAAACGGGTGACAAGTCAGCCCTCCGAAGGGGCGAGGCGCTCGAGCTCCGCCTGGGTCGACTTCAGCAGGTCGTTCCAGGACGCCTCGAACTTCTCGACGCCCTCCTCCTCCAGCACCTGCACGACGTCGTCGTACGAGATGCCGAGCTTCTCCAGCGCGTCGAGGTCGGCCCGCGCCTGCTCGTAGGTGCCCGAGACGGTGTCGCCGGTGATCTCGCCGTGGTCGTCGGTGGCCTCCAGGGTGGCCTCCGGCATCGTGTTGACCGTGTTGGGCGCGACCAGCTCGGTGACGTACAGGGTGTCCGGGTACGCCGGGTCCTTCACGCCCGTCGACGCCCACAGCGGACGCTGCCTGTTGGCGCCGGCCTTCTCCAGCGCGTTCCAGCGGTCGGAGGAGAAGACCTCCTCGTACGCCTGGTACGCGAGGCGCGCGTTGGCGAGGGCGGCCTTGCCGCGCAGGGCCTTGGCCTCGTCGGTGCCGATGTCGTTCAGGCGCTTGTCGACCTCGGTGTCCACGCGGGACACGAAGAACGACGCCACGGAGTGGATCTTGGAGAGGTCGAGACCCCGCTCCTTGGCCTTCTCCAGGCCGGAGAGGTAGGCGTCCATCACCGCGCGGTAGCGCTCCAGCGAGAAGATCAGCGTGACGTTGACACTGATGCCGCGGCCGATGACCTCGCTGATCGCCGGGATGCCCGCCATCGTGGCCGGGATCTTGATGAGGGTGTTGGGGCGGTCCACCAGCCAGGCCAGCTGCTTGGCCTCGGCGACCGTCGCCTTCTCGTTGTGCGCCAGGCGCGGGTCGACCTCGATGGAGACCCGGCCGTCCTGGCCGTCGGTGGCGTCGAAGACCGGGCGCAGGATGTCGGCGGCGTCGCGGACGTCCGCCGTGGTGATCATGCGGATGGCCTCTTCGACGGTGACCTTGCGGGCGGCGAGGTCCGACAGCTGCTGGTCGTAGCCGTCGCCCTGGGAGATCGCCTTCTGGAAGATCGTCGGGTTGGTGGTGACGCCCACGACGTGCTGCTGGTCGATCAGCTCGGCGAGGTTGCCGGACGTGATCCGCTTGCGCGACAGGTCGTCCAGCCAGATCGCGACGCCTGCTTCGGAGAGGCGCTTGAGTGCGTCTGTCATGGAATTACATCTCCTACGTGTCGTATATGAGCGTCAGCGCTGGGCGGCGGCGATGGATTCCCTGGCCTTGGCGGCCACGTTCTCGGCGGTGAAGCCGAACTCGCGGAAGAGCACCTTGCCGTCGGCGGAAGCACCGAAGTGCTCCAGGGAAACGATGCGGCCGGCGTCCCCGACGTACTTGTGCCAGGTCAGGCCGATCCCCGCCTCCACGGCGACACGGGCCCTCAGCGACGGCGGCAGCACGGAGTCCCGGTACCCCTGGTCCTGCTGCTCGAACCACTCCACGCACGGCATCGAGACGACCCGGGTGGGCACGCCGTCGGCCTGGAGCTGCTCACGCGCCTCCACGGCCACGTGCACCTCGGAACCGGTGGCGATCAGGACGACCTGCGCCTCGCCGCCTTCGGCCTCGAACAGCACGTAGCCGCCACGGGCGGTGTCCTCGTTCGGCTCGTAGGCGGGCACGCCCTGGCGGGTGAGCGCGAAGCCGTGCGGCTGGCCCTTGCCGAACTCCTTGGTGTACCGCTTGAGGATCTCCCGCCAGGCGATCGCGGTCTCGTTGGCGTCCGCCGGGCGGACGACGTTCAGACCCGGGATCGCGCGCAGCGAGGCCAGGTGCTCGACCGGCTGGTGGGTGGGGCCGTCCTCGCCGAGGCCGATGGAGTCGTGCGTCCACACGAACGTCACCGGCAGGTGCATCAGGGCCGACAGGCGCACCGCGTTGCGCATGTAGTCGGAGAAGACGAGGAAGGTACCGCCGTAGACACGGGTGTTGCCGTGCAGCGTGATGCCGTTGAGCTCCGCGCCCATGGAGTGCTCGCGGATGCCGAAGTGGATCGTACGGCCGTACGGGTCGGCCTCCGGCAGCGGGTTGCCCTCGGGGAGGAAGGAGCTGTTCTTGTCGATGGT
>NZ_WWJT01000543.1 GCF_009865385.1 Streptomyces sp. SID486
CCGTACGCCGTACCCGCCGCGAGGGGCGCCGCACCCCGCACGAACCCGGGCGCCGCGCCCGGGGCGAACCCGGTCGGCGCGCCCGGTGCGGGTCCGGGTCCCGCGCCCGGTGCGGGTCCGGGTCCCGCGCCCGGTGCGGGTCCGGGTACCGCGCCCGGTGCCGGGGCGCCGTCGGCGAAGGGCGGGGGCAGGACGCCGGCCGCCGGGAAGCCGGGCGCGTGGCCCCCGGTGCGGGCCAGGAGCAGGTTGCCCGCCGTCTCCTCCGGGACGCGGGCCAGGGCCTGTTGGTGCAGGGCGGCGGGGGGCGGCCGGTGGCCGCTCCTCAGGAGGGTCGCCACCGTCTTCATGTACGCCGGCTCGGCCTGGGCCCGCCGGGTGGCGGGCGGGGCGACGCGGCCGTACACGGCGGTGTTCGGGCCGCAGTCGAGGCCGCGTTCGGCCAGGTGCCGCCAGGTCTCCGCGTCCGCGTGCAGATCGAGGACGAGCGCGGTGTCCACGGCGGAGCGCAGCCGCAGTTCCTCGCGGACCCAGTGCCAGGGGAGCGCGGTGTAGCGGACGGTGGCGGGGGTGGTGCGGGCCAGGGCCAGATGGAGCCGGTGCTGGCGGCGGTCCAGGTGCAGCTGCCCGGTGAGGTAGACGGTGAGCGGTCCCGGGGAGGCCGCCGCGGCCCTCAGCCGGGTGAGTACGGCCTGCGGTTCCAGCGGATCGGCCAGTTCGACGACGTTCGCGGTGTCGGTACCGGACAGCACGGCGGGGGCGACGGCGGCCAGCACCGGCAGGACACCCGCCGCGTCCACCAGCCGGCCCCGGCCCAGCGGCGCCGCCGCGATCAGCAGCACGGTTCCGGGCATCGCGCCTCCCCCTGTCACCCGGCGGACCCCGTGGACCCGGCGGTCCCGAGGGCCCCGGAGATCCGCTCTCCAGCCAGCACGGTAACCGCTGCTGGTGCGAACCGGTGGCTCAGGACCGCAAACGTCCCTGTTCGAGGTCTTCGCCCCGGCCGCTCCCGGGGACAGGCAGCCGCCGCACCGCGAAGATCGTGGTGTCGTCGTCCAGCCGGCCCCGGCTGTGCCGCAGGACGCCGTCGCGGACCCGGCGGACCAGCCGCCGGGGATCGGTGCGGCGCGGGTCGGCGGCGACCGCCCGGCCGACCTCGCGGGCCAGTTCGTAGAACGCGCCGAGCCCGTCGCGTGCCTCGGTCACCCCGTCGGTGACCAGCAGCAGGGTCTCGTCGGGGGCCAGCGGCACCCGGTGCACGGGCGGCAGCCGGTCCGCGAGGTCACCGAGGCCGAGCGGCACCCCGTCGCCGCTGGGCAGTTCCCGCACCCCGCGCGGGCCGACGGCGAGCGGGGGCTCGTGGCCGAAGTTCATCATGTCGACGGTCTCGGGGGCGTCGTCGGCGAAGGCGATGAGGACGGCGGTGGCGAAGCGGTCGCCCTCGTCCCGGCCGATCGCGGCGGTGTGGGAGCGGTGCCGGAGCATCCGGGTCTCCAGGCGCCCGGCGAGGGTGGTCAGGTCCTGCTCGTGGTAGCCGGCCTCCCGGAAGGTGCCGAGCAGCGCGGCGGCGGTCTCCACGGCCCCCAGGCCCTTGCCCTGCACGTCACCGACGAGGACCCGGGTGCCGTGGGGGCCGGGCTGGATGTCGTAGAAGTCGCCGCCGACCCGGGCGTCGACGTCGGCGGCCAGATACACCCCGGCGTGCTCCAGACCGGCCCAGCGCGGTGGCAGCGGGCGCAGCACGGTACGCCGGGTGGTCTCGGCGATGTCCTGGATGTGCAGGATCTGCCGTTCGTGGCGCACACGGGCGACCGCCGCGAGGGTGGCCAGGGTGCCGCCGAGGGCGACCAGGAGGAAGTCGCCGAACCCGGCCTTGTACTGGTCGGGCCAGGCGCTGTCCACGGCGACGTACGTCACCACCGACAGCAGGCTGTAGGCGGCGGTCGTCCACACACCGCAGATCGCGGCTGCGATGCCCGGGACCAGGACGATCCAGGTGATGATGCGGAAGTCCTCACCGGTCGCGAAGTCCAGCAGGATGACGCCGGCGAGCAGCAGCAGGGGCGGCAGCCAGGCGATGCTCCGCCCGCGGACCCGCAGCAACGGGCTCCTCCGCCCGTACTCCATCTCCGTCACGGCCGGCAGCCCTCCATGTCCCTCAGCGAATCACGGGAGGCTGCCGCACGCATCCGGGCACCGTCACCCGCCCGGCCGAGTTGCCGGGCCGTGTTCACCGGTGTGCCCTGGTACCGGGGGCAGAGCGGGGGCGAGGAGAGAGGAGCGCTCTCATGGCTCAAGCGGCACCCGCACCCGGCGGTATGTCCCGGCCCGGCCGCACACCCGAGGTGGAGGGCCGAAGGACGGACGTGCGCGCCCGCCCGCCCGACGTCCTCGACGCCCGCACCCACGCGATGGCACGGATCGCCGTACCGGTCGCGCTGGGGCTCGTCTACGGCTACTGGGTGGCGGCCAACAACCGGTCCGGTGGTGCGATCACCGGCTGGAACCTGCTGCTCGGCTTCGTCAGCGCGGTGGTGTTCGCCGCGCTGTGCATGGCGCTGCTGGTGCTGGCCCCGCGTATGCCGCGGGAGCTGCACGCACTGCTGTGGACGGCGTTCGTCGGCTGCGCGTTCGGGTTCCTCTACAGCCAGAGCGGCAGCTTCTTCGCCACCCAGGGCGCCGGCGAGGGCAGCCACGACGACGTGCTGCGATCGGTGCTGATGTCCCTGATCGTGTCCGCGGTCACCTTCGCCGCGTTCTTCTACCACTACTACACGCGGGAGGACGCCTCCGGGCGCCGGATCCGCTGAGGGGACGCACCCGCGACGCGCGTGGGGCCCGGCCGGGCGGCCGGGCCCCACGCGTTCCCCTGCGTTCCCCTCCTCCTCACCGGAGCGGGTTCCGGCCACAGCCCGGCCCCACGACCCTGAGGAGCCGGACGCGCCGGAACCGCCCAGCACCAGGAAACACCCGTTCGGGTGAACGCTCCACCGGAGAGCGGAAGGTCCGGTTCCGCCATGGGGGTCGTCCCGCCGCCCGAATGCAGTCCTCCCGCTCGCGCACGCGCCCGCCGGGTCCTTGCCTGGGAGGGTGCCCTCACGACGCCTCAGGAGCGCCCTGTCGGCCCTGCTGATCGCCCTGTCCTGCCTGTTCGCACCGTTCGGCGCGCTGGCGGCCTGGGCGGCGTACGGGCTGGCCGACACGGGCCGCTACGTCACGACGATGGCGCCGCTCGCCGCCGACCCGGCCGTGCGGGAGGCCGTCGTGGACACCGTCGGCGACGGCATCCTGCGCGCGGTGGACCAGCACCTGGACGTCCGCCCGATGCGTGGCACGGTCCGCCCGTTCGTGCACGACGTCGTACGGTCCTTCACGCACACGCGAGCCTTCCGGCTGGCGTGGGACACCGGCAACCGGGTCACCCATGACGCCGTCCTGCGCGCCCTGCGCGAGGAGGACGAGCACGCCGTCGTGGTCGACCTGGCCCCCGTCACCGCCCAGGTCAAACGCCAGCTCGCGCGCGACCACGTGCCGTTCGCCGCACGCATCCCGGTGGAGCACACCGCGGTCGCGGTGCTTCCGGCGGGCCAGCTGACCGTGCTCCGGAAGGGGTTCCACATGCTCGAAGTCGCCGGATTCTGGCTGCCGGTGGCGTCCGTCGCCTTCGCCGCCGGCGGCATCGCGCTCGCCGTCGGCCGGCGCCGGGCCGTCGTCGCCACCGCCCTGGGCACGGCCCTGGGCGGCGCCCTCCTCGCCCTCGCCCTCTCGGTCGGCCGCGGCCTGACCCTGGCCGGCCTGCCCGCCGGGGTGTCCCACCCGGCGGCGGGCGCGGTCTACGACGCCCTCACCGGCACCCTGCGCACGGCCGCCTGGCTGCTGCTGGGTCTCGGTCTCACGGTGGCCCTGCTCACCTGGCTCACCCGGTACCTGCGGCTGCCCCGTCCCGCGCGACGCCGGCCAGGGTCGACAGCGCCCGCGCCAGCCGCGGCTCCGGCACCGACGCGAGCCCGAGCCTGACCGCGTCCGGGGTGCGGCCGGGGTCCACGCAGAAGGCCGTGCCCGGGGTGACCGCGATCCCGTGGGCCCGCGCCGCGGCCGTGAAGGTGTCCGCACGCCAGGGCGCGGGCAGCTCCCACCAGGCGAAACAGGCGGCCGGATCGGACTGTACGGCGAACCCGGCCAGCCTCTCGGCGACCAGCCGCTGCCGCCGCCGCGCGTCCTGCCGCTTGGCGGCCACCAGCCGGTCCACGGTGCCGTCGCCGAGCCAGCGCACCGCCGCCTCCAGCGCGAAGGCGCCCGCGCTCCAGCCACCGGAGCGGACGGCCCGGGCCACCGCCTCCACGCGGTCCTCCGGTACGGCGGCGAAGCCCACGGTGAGGCCCGGCGCGACCCGTTTGGACAGGCTGTCGACGAGATGCACCAGGTCCGGCGCGAGCGCGGCGAGCGGCGGTGGGCCGCCCGGGAGCAGGAAGGACCAGATGCGGTCCTCCACCACCGGTGTCCCCAGCCTGTGGACGGTGTCGGCCAGCTGCCGCAGCCGCCCGGGGCTCGTCGTCCGCGAGGTCGGGTTGTGCAGGGCCGGCTGGAGGTACAGAGCGGACAGCGGCGCGCCGCGGTGCGCGGCGACCACGGACTCCGGCACCGGCCCCTCGGCGTCCGTGGCGAGCGGCACGAGGACCAGGCCGAGACGGGCCGCGATCTCCTTCACCAGCGGGTAGGTCAGCGGCTCCACGCCGACCCGGCCGCCGGGCCGGACCAGGGAGGCGAGGGTGGCGGCGATCGCCTGGCGGGCGTTGCCGGTGAACAGGATCCGCTCCGGCCGGATCCGCGGTCCGCCCAGGGCGAGCAGGGCGGCGACCGCCTCCCGGGCCGCCGGGGTGCCCGCGGCTGCGGCCGGCCGCAGCGCCTGGCCGAGCGCGTCCGGGCGCAGCAGCGGCGCCAGAGCCGGGGCCAGCAGCTCCGCCTGGCCGGGCGCCGTGGGGTAGTTCAGCTCCAGGTTCACCGGCGGGGCGCCGGCCGCCTCGGTCAGGGCGTGCCCCGGCTGCCCGTCCGGCTCGGTGGCCCGTACGAAGGTCCCGCGTCCGACCTCGCCCACCACCAGCCCCCGGCGCACGAGTTCGGCGTAGACGCGCCCGGCCGTCGAGGGCGCGATGCCGTGCCGGCGGGCGAACGCCCGCTGTGGCGCCAGCCGTTGGCCGGGCAGCAGCCGCCCGCCGGTGATGTCGGCCGCGATCCGGTCGGCGATGCGCCGGTAGTCGTCCACAAGTCCCCCTGGTCGGCGTGGCGTTGGATTGCACCGAGAGCAAAGATTCTATTGCACCGAGTGACGGACGGCCCCTAGGGTCGTCACATGCCTCCCTTCCTCGCATTCGAGGACAAAGACCCCGGAACCACCTCCCGGACTCCCCTCGTCCTCGTCCACGGCCACCCCTTCGACCGCACGATGTGGCACCCGCAGCTGACGGAGTTCGCCACCACCCGCCGGGTGATCGCCCCCGATCTGCGCGGCTACGGCGCCTCCCCCGTGACCCCCGGCACGGTGCCGCTCTCCCGCCACACCGCCGACCTCGCCGAACTCCTGGACCACCTGGGCGTCCACACCTTCGTCCTCGCCGGCCTGTCCATGGGCGGCCAGATCGCCATGGAGTGCGCCGCCCGCCTCGGGAACCGGATCAGGGGCCTCGTGCTCGCCGACACCTCCCCCGCCGCCGAGACCCCCGAGGGCGTGCGCAGCCGCACCGCCATGGCCGGCCGGCTGCTCGCCGAAGGCATGCGGGGCTATGCCGACGAGGTGCTGGAGAAGATGGTCGCCCCGTACGCCGGCCCCGAGGTCAAGGCACATGTGCACCGCATGATGACGGCCACCTCACCGCAGGGCGCCGCGGCCGCCCTGCGCGGCCGCGCCGGACGACCCGACTACCGCGGTGTCCTGGCCGGGCTTCCGGTGCCCGCCCTCGTCGTGGTCGGCGCCGACGACACCTACACCCCCGTCGCCGACGCCGAGGCGATGCACGCGATCCTCCCCGACGCCACCCTGCACGTCGTCGAGGGCGCCGCCCACCTGCCCAACCTGGAGCGGCCCCGGGAGTTCAACCGGGTGCTGGGCGATTTCCTGGCACGACTGGACGGCCGACCGTAGGCTCGCTTCCGTGACCCGGCACCGCGCACCCAGGCTCGGCGCCTGGTGCGCCGGACTGCTGCTCGCCGGGGTGAGCGTGGTCGCCGGCTGCCGGGCCGCCGACACCGACGGCGTCACCCCCGTGCCCCAGCTCCTCGCGTTCCTGCCCTGGCTGCTCGCACCGGCCGGCTTCGCACTGCTGTGCGCGCTGCTCGCCCGCTGGTGGGCCGGGCTGGTGTGGGCGGTCGCCGTCCTCGGCCTGCTCGCCTGGTACGTGGAGCCGTACGGCAGGACCCGCGAACCCGACGGGCCGCCGCTCGCCGCGCTGCGGGTGCTGACCTCGAACGTCGAGTTCGGCCGCGGCACCCCCGCCCTGATCCGGGTGGTGCGGGACCGGCGTCCGGACGTGGTCTTCGTGCAGGAGTGCGACTCCGGCTGCCGGGCGGCCCTGGCCCGCGAGGTCGCGGACACCTGGCCGTACCGCCGGGCCGTCGAGGCGGACGGCTCCAAGGGCTCCGTCGTGCTCAGCCGCTTCCCGCTCACGCCCGCCGCGGGCGTCGCCGGCACCATGGGCATGCCCGGCGCCGTGGCCGACGTGCGCGGGCACGCCGTACGCCTCCAGCTCGCCCACCCCATGCCCCCGCTGCCGGGCCAGGTCGGCCTGTGGCGCCGCGAGCTCGGCCGGCTCCGCGCCTTCGCCGCGGCCGGCCGGGGCACCCCGACCATCCTCGCCGGCGACTTCAACGCCTCCCAGGACCACGCGGCCTTCCGGCGCATCCTCGACACCGGCCTGTCCGACGCGGCCCGCCTCACCGGCGACGACCGCACCCCCAGCTGGCCCTCCCGCACCGCCTCCGTCATCGGCGCCCAGATCGACCACGTCCTGCTCTCCCCGGACTTCACCGCGGCCGACGCCCGCTTCCTCCACCTGCCGGGCACGGACCACCGGGCCCTGCTGACGGACGTGACCCTGCACGGCCCGGGGTGACCGCCCACACCGGACGGGCCGCACCGATCCGGCCATAATGGGCGCATGCTCCGAGAGTTCCCCATCGGCCTCACCCCTCCCGACTGGCTGGTCCGGAACCTCAAGCCCCAGCAGGCGCCCGCCAACCGGTCCGCCATGGCCCGTGCCGCCCTCGGCATGGCCGGCCCGCTCGCGATCGGCCTCGCCGCCGGCCGCCCGGCCTACGGCGCCCTCGCCGCCATGGGCGCCCTGTCCGGTGTCATCGGCGACACCGCCGACGCCTACCGCATGCGCATCCTCAACATCGCCGTCCCCCAGCTGTTCGGCGCCGTCGGCGTGACCCTGGGCACCCTGGTGTACGGCCACGGCTGGTACGCGGTGGCCGCGGTCACCGGCGTCGCCCTGGTCTCCGGGATGATCTCCACGATCGGCGCGGTGGCCTCGGTGTCCGGTCTGCTCCTGCTCCTGGACTGCGTGATCGGCGCGGGCCTCCCGCTGCCCGACCCCTGGTGGCTGGCCCCCGTCCTGATGACCGGCGGCGGCCTCCTGGTCCTCCTGCTGGCCCTGCTGGCCTGGCCGCTGCGCGCGGGCATCCCCGAGCGGACCGCCGTCGCGGCCGCTTACCGCACCGTCGCCGACCTGCTCACCATCGCCGGCACGGACCGGACCGAGGAGTACGACGAAGCCCGCCGTACCGTCACCCTGGCCCTGAACCAGTCGTACGACCTGATCCTGGCCCGGCGCGCCCGCTACCACGGCCGCAACCGCGAACTCACACGGCTGCTGGCCCAGTTGAACGCCATCACCCCGGTGATCGAGGCGGCCCCCGCGGCCCACCTGGCGGCCCGTCCGCTCCCGCCGCGGATCCCCGAGGCCCTCCACCACCTGGCCCGGGCGGTGGAGACCGACGACGCCTCCCTGCCGCCCCTCGGCCTCCCGGTGCCCACCACGGAGACGGCCCGGGCGGTGGACCACGCCCTGCGCCACGCCGCCGAGGTCGTCACCGCGCCCGACGTGGACCCCCGGGGCATCGACGACCGCCTGGGCCGGCCGGCCGCCCTCGGCATCCGCACGGCCCGCGCCGCGCGCAACGTCGTGCTGTCCGCCAACTCCTGGCGCTACGGCGTACGCCTGGCGGTCTGCATCGGCATCGCCCAGGCCCTCGTCTCCCTCGTCCCCGTGGCCCGCTCCTACTGGGTCGCGCTGACGGTCACCTTCGTCCTCAAGCCGGATTTCGGCTCCGTCTTCTCCCGCGCCCTGCTGCGCGCCCTGGGCACGGTGGCCGGACTGGTGCTGGCGGCGGTCGTGCTGGCCGAGGTGCCCCTCGGCTGGTGGGACGTGCCCGTGCTCTTCCTCCTGGGCCCGCTGATCCCGGCGCTCACCCCGCGGGGCTACGGCTACCAGACCGCGGCCATCACCCCGGTGATCCTGCTCCTCTCCGACATCCTCAACCACCAGGGCACCGCCCTGCTGCTGCCGCGGCTGAACGACTCGCTCCTCGGCTGCGCGATCGTGCTGACCGCCGGCTACCTGCTCTGGCCCGAGAGCTGGCACAGCCGGGTGGGCGACCGCCTGGCCGACGCGGTGGCCGACACGGCGGCCTACGTCGAGGCGGCGTTCGGCGACGGCACCGACCTGGCCGCCCGCGCCCGTATGCGCCGCCGCCTGTACCGGGACCTGTCCGTCATCCGCACGGAGTTCCAGCGGGCCCTGACCGAGCCGCCGCCGACCGGCAGGCGCGCCGCCGCGTGGTGGCCGCTGGTCGTGGCCGTGGAACGCATCGTGGACGCCACGACGGCGGCCCGCGTCCGCGTCGGCCACGGGGCGCCGCCCCCGTCGGCGGGCGAGATCGCCCAGGTGGCCCTGCAGCTCCGGGAGCTGTCGGAAGGGGTCCGGCGCTCGGAGACCCTGATCGCCGTCCGCACCGACCTCACCGGCCCCGGCGGCAGCGTCCTCGAACCCCTCCGCCAGGAAGTGGCCGCTGCCCGCGCGATCACGTCCCCGCACCGACGCGGTCCGGCGACGCGGGGCCGCTAACCTTACGTGTCCGTCCTGGCCAGTGATTGACGGGCTACAACTCACGCGAAGGGTTGCGCACATGGGCATTCTCACTCTCCTGCGGAACGCATTCGGCCGCTCACGCAAGTCACGAGCCACCGAGGCGGAGGGTGCGGACCGGGCTCCCGCGCAGACCCCGCCGGCAACCGGGCGGGCCGCCGTTCCCGCGTCCCTGCCCGAGCCCCGCCAGTCCTCCTCGGCGGAGCACGACCTGGTGGCAGCGGCCTTCGACAACGTCAAGGTCCCCCACCCGTCCCAGTCCCCGGAAACCCCGTCCGCCGACGACCACACACCCCCGACCGCCCCGGAACCCACCCCCAGGGCCACCACCGAGGAAACGACTCCTCCCAAGGCGGAGCCCGAGGCGGAGGCCGAGCCCAAGGCGGAGGCCGAGACCAAGGCGGAGGCCGAGACCAAGGCGGAGGCGGAGGCCGAGACCGAGCCCAAGGCCGAGACCGAGACCAAGGCCAAGGCGGAGGCGGAGGCCGAGCCGGAGTCCAAGGCCGAGACCGAGCCCGAAGCCGAGCCCAAGGCCGAGAAGGCCGAGACCGAGCCCGAGCCCAAGGCCGAGACCGAGCCCGAAGCCGAGCCCAAGGCCGAGGAATCGACCTCCCTCAAGGCCGAAGCCGCACCGAAGCCCCAGCCGGAGGCGCCGGCGCCGGACGCGGAAGCGGAAGCGGAGGCCGGGGCCGGGGCCGTGAAGGCTCAGGCAGAGGCGGTGGCCGAAGCGGATGTGGAGGCCGAGGCGGGTACCGAGGCGGCCACCGAAGCCGGGACCGAGGCCGAAGCGGTCGCGGAGGCGGCGGCGGAAGCCGGAGCGGCTGAGGCTGAAGCCAAGGCGGACGAGTCGACCGCCGGCCCGGCACCCGCCGACGGCGAGAAGACCCCACAGGGGCCACCCGCACCCGACGACGAGACCCGCACGGGTGGTGCGGGTGGGAACACGGACGCCGAAGGCGAAGCCGAGGCGGACGGATCGGCCACCACCCCCGCACCCGCCGACGGCGAGAACACCCCACAGGGGCCACCCGCACCCGACGACGAGACCCGCACGGGTGGTGCGGGTGGGAACACGGACATCGAAGCCGAAACCGAAGCCGAAGCCGAAACCGAAGCCGAAGCCGAAGCCGAAGCCGAGGCCGAAGGGGAGGCCGAGGCCGCCGCCAAGCCCAAGCCCGCCACCCCCCTCACCCGCGTCCGCACCCGCACCCCCTCCCTCACCACCGCCTACAAGGCCGCCACAGCCACCCTCCGCAAGACCGACCTCACCGGCACCCGAGCGAAGCTCTACCTCGTGCTGGACCGCTCCGCGAGCATGCGCCCGTACTACAAGGACGGCTCCGCCCAGGCCCTCGCCGACCAGGCCCTCGCCCTCGCCGCCCACCTCGACCCCGAGGCCACGGTCCACGTCGTCTTCTTCTCCACCGAGGTCGACGGCACCACCGACCTCACCCTCGACCCCGGCCACGAGAACGCGATCGACGAGGCGCACGCCGGCCTCGGGCGGATGGGCCGTACCAGCTACCACGCCGCCGTGGAGGCCGTACTCGCCCACTACGAGAAGACCGCGGACCCCGGCACGCCCGCCCTCGTCGTCTTCCAGACCGACGGCGCCCCCGACGCCAAGACCCCCGCAACCCAGGCCCTCACCGCGGCGGCGGACTCGCACCCCGCCCTCTTCTTCTCCTTCGTCGCCTTCGGCGAGCACGACAACAAGGCCTTCGACTACCTCCGGAAGCTGAAGACCGGCAACACGTCGTTCTTCCACGCGGGTCCCAGCCCCCGCGAGCTGACGGACACCGAGCTGTACGAGGGCATCCTCGCCACCTGGCGTCCGTGACCCCGATCCACGGAAAGTCACACTGAGTGACCCCTGGGCCGCCCCTTTCCACCCTGTAAAACGGGAAGCGGGCGGCCCACCCGTGTCGGCTACGATTTCAAGGTTCGAAACCGCAGAAAAGCAGCGACCTGGGAGCAGCCACGATGGCTCGACACCTCATCACCAGCGCCCTTCCGTACATCAACGGGATCAAGCACCTGGGCAACATGGTGGGGTCCATGCTCCCGGCGGACGTGTACTCCCGGTACCTCCGCCAGACCGGTCACGACGTCCTCTACATCTGCGCGACGGACGAGCACGGCACCCCCGCCGAGCTGGCCGCCAAGGAGCAGGGCCTGCCCGTGGCCGAGTTCTGCGCGCAGGCGCACGACGCGCAGAAGGCGGTCTACGACGGCTTCGCGCTGGCCTTCGACTACTTCGGCCGCAGCTCCTCCGCGGAGAACCGCGAGATCACCCAGCACTTCGCCCGCAAGCTGAACGAGAACGGCTTCATCGAAGAGCGCGCGATCCGCCAGGTCTACTCGCCCACCGACGGCCGCTTCCTCCCGGACCGCTACGTCGAGGGCACCTGCCCGCACTGCGGCTACGACAAGGCCCGCGGCGACCAGTGCGAGAACTGCACGCGCGTGCTGGACCCGACCGACCTGATCGACCCCCGCTCGGCGATCTCCGGCTCCACGGACCTGGAGGTCCGCGAGACCAAGCACCTCTTCCTGCTCCAGTCCAAGCTTCAGCACGAGGTCGAGGCGTGGGTCGCCCGGCACGAGGAGGACTGGCCGCAGCTCGCCTCCTCCATCGCCCGCAAGTGGCTGACCGAGGGTCTGCACGACCGCGCGATCACCCGTGACCTGGACTGGGGCGTTCCCGTCCCGGCGGACACCTGGCCGGAGCTGGCCGCCGAGGGCAAGGTCTTCTACGTCTGGTTCGACGCCCCGATCGAGTACATCGGCGCGACGAAGGAATGGGCCGACCAGGACCCGGACAACCGGGACTGGAAGTCCTGGTGGTACGAGGCCGACGACACGGTCCGCTACACCGAGTTCATGGCCAAGGACAACGTCCCCTTCCATACGGTGATGTTCCCGGCCACCGAGCTGGGCGTGCGCGAGCCGTGGAAGAAGGTCGACTACGTCAAGGCGTTCAACTGGCTGACGTACTACGGCGGGAAGTTCTCCACCTCGCAGAAGCGCGGCGTCTTCACCGACCAGGCCCTGGCCATCCTGCCCGCCGACTACTGGCGCTACTTCCTGATCGCCAACGCCCCGGAGTCGGACGACTCGTCGTTCACCTGGGAGCACTTCACCGCCACGGTGAACAAGGACCTGGCCGACACCCTCGGCAACTTCGTCAACCGCGTGCTGTCCTTCAGCAAGAAGCGCTTCGGCGAGGAGGTCCCGGCCGGCGGCGAGCCCGGCGAGGCGGAGGCGCGGCTCGGCGAGGAGATCGCGGCCCTCCTGGCGGAGTACGAGTCGCACATGGAGACCCTCCAGTTCCGCAAGGCCGCCGCGGCCCTGCGCGCCCTGTGGTCGGCCGGCAACTCCTACCTGGAGGAGAAGGCCCCCTGGCTGGAGATCAAGACGGACAAGGACGGCGCGGCCCTCACCCTGCGCACGGCGATGAACCTCATCCACCTGTACGCGGTGGTCTCCGAGCCGTTCATCCCGGCGACGGCCAAGGTCATGCGCGAGGCGTTCGCCCTGCCGCAGGACACCGCCGCCTGGGTCACCGCCGACGAGGCGATGGCCCTGGCGTCGGTCCCCGCCGGCACCCCGTTCACTGTGCCCCCGGTGCTGTTCGCCAAGCTGACGGACGAGGACCTGCAGACGTACAAGGAGCGGTTCGGCGGCGAGGAAGGCTGACCCTCCTCATGTCCGCGCCCCGCGTCCGGTGACCACCGGGTGCGGGGCGCGTGCCGTTCCTGCGTCAGCGTTCCGAGGCGTACGCCACGAAGTCCGTCCAGGCATCGGACGTGAGCGCCAGACGGGGACCGTCGACGTTCTTGGAGTCACGGACGTGCACCGTGCCCGGAGTGACGGCGAGCTCGACGCAGGAGTTCCCGTCGTTCCCACCGCTGTAGCTGCTCTTGAACCACGCCAGCTCGGAGGCGTCCCCGGCGGTGGTCTTGCGGATCATGTCTCTCCCAGCAGTTGTTCGATGAAGGCCAGCGACTCCCGCGGGGAGAGCGCCTGAGCCCGGATCGTGCCATACCGCAGCTCGAGGATGCGCAGGTGTCTGGGTTCGGAGATCGGACGGCCGTTGAACGCGCCATCAGAGCGCCCCACTGCCGTGCCCTCCGGAAACTTCAGCAGTTCGATGCGACCGTCCAGACCGGAGTGGGTGTCACAGTTCATCGGCATCACCTGAAGCACGACGTTGTGCAGTCGCCCCACCTCCAGCAGGCGTTCCAGCTGCTGACGCCACACCATTGTGCCTCCGATGGGGCGCCGCAGTACCCCCTCTTCCAGGACGAAGCTGAGCGCTGGCGCGGGCGAGCGTTCGAATACCGACTGCCGGGCCAGACGAGCGGCCACCATGCGTTCCACATCGTCCGGCGAGTACGGCGGCTGTGCTGCGCCGATCACGGACCGCGCGTGCTCCGCCGTCTGCAACAACCCTGGGATGATGTGGCACTCGTAGAGAGCCATCTCGACAGCCTTGGCTTCCAGCTTGCCCAGCTCCCGTACCTTCTTCGGATACCGGACCCGCTTCACGTCCTCCCAGGCCGCCGCGATGAGTCCGCCGGCTTCCAGCACCTCGTCGGCCCTCTCCAGATACTCCTGCCGGGGGATCCGCTTCCCGCCCTCGACCTTGTAGACCAGGTCCTCCCCGTACCCGACCGCCGCCCCGAACTCGGCGGCCCGCATCCCCACGGCCTCCCGCCGCAGTTTCAGCTGCCGCCCCACGGTGGTGATGACCGCCACGCCCCACTCGTCGTCCGGGTCCACTTCCCAACCCGGCCCATCGGCCTCGTCCTTGAGCCGCCGTACCTCGCCGTCGACCGACATCCCGCGTCCTCCGTCGCCACCGCTGGACAGTCACCCTGCGTGTCAGCCCTGTGACTGTTCACGGTATGCACGCGCGGCGACGCTGGGTGATGTGAACCGGGAAAAGTCCACCCGCCTTCTGGAGCCCCACCAAGCCAGTCCCTCCCCACCGGTGCCTCCATCGACATCAAGGCCCTCGCCGCCCGCTTCCCGGAGGGCCCGGCCCGGATCGCCGCCGCCCTGCGCGAACTGGAAGCCCGCGGCTGTCTCCGCCGCACCCGTGAACGCACGCCGGCCGGCCGCATCGTCACCCGTACCGTCTCCTGCACCCAGCCGGGCCGCCACCGCGACGCGGCCGAAGCGGCGACCGCCGGGTCCGGTCGGCACGGTCAGGCGAGGTACCCCAGGACGAGCGCCCCGACCACCGGTGCGGCGTAGACGAGCGGGAAGGGGATGTGCGAGTGGTACCGGGCCCGCGCCACGGTGATCGCGGCACCGAGGAAGTAGAGCACCAGCCCGCACCCGGCCAGCACCCCGATCACCGGCACGAACAGGCCGGTCACCAGTCCCGCTGCCCCGGCGGCCTTGGCCAGCCCCAGGGGGGTCCACCACGCGCGCGGCACCGCGTAGTCGTCGAGAGCCCGCACGATCCACTGTGCCCGCATCAGCAGCACGACTCCGGAGAACCCGGCCATGAGCGCGGCGAGCAGGGTGACGACGATCTGGGCGATACGCATGAGAGGCTCCTGAAGAGTGTTCTCCGTGGTTCGGACACCTCTTTGAACCCCGTCGCCGTGCGTGTGTGACAGGAAGCCGGAAAAGATCTTCCTGTGGACATTCCCGAACCTCATCGCCGGCTGCTCGCGGACGCCGTCTCGGCGGGCGGCCCCTACGGGCTGGTCCTGGCCGGCGGTTACGCCCTCCAGGCGCACGGCCTGCTCCGGCGCCCGCACGCCGACCTCGACTTCGCCACCGAAAGCGCCGAGCGCATGGAGGTGATCCGCGGTGCCGTCGGCGCGACGCTGGAGGCGCGTGGGAGGCACGTCCGGACGGGGGCGGTCAGCGCGCTCACCGCGGAGCTGGCCGTCACCGACCCGGCGAGCGGCGAGACCTGCGCGCTCGCGTTGCACAAGGAGGCGTTCTGGCAGCCCCCGGAGCTGACCGCGTACGGCCCCACCCTCTCCCTGGAGGACGCCGTCGGGACCAAGATCCGGGCCCTGTACGACCGGGGCGCGGCCGTCGACCTCATCGACGCCCGGGCCGCCGCGACCCGCTTCACGCTGCCGGACCTGGAGGAACTGGGCCGGCGTCACGCCCATGACCCGTTCGACCTGCCCACCCTGCAGTCCCGGCTGACGGGCACCGACTTCTACGCCGACCGGGACTTCGTCCGGTACGGGCTGAGCGCGCAGGAGGTGCCCGCCCTGCGCGCCTGGGCGCAGCACTGGTCCGACGACATCGCCGAGCGGCTGCTGGAGGACGGCGCCTCTCCCGACGAGGAGCCCACCGAAGAGCCCGACGCCCCGGGACCGGAGCAGGAGTAGGAGTCACCGGGGCCCGGGACGGCTGCGCACAGCCGTCTTCGGCCGGAGACGGCTGTGCGCGCCGGTCCGCCCGGAACGGGTCCGGACGGATCGGCGCGCACAGGGCGAAACCGCAGCGGTTACTTCGGCTGCGGCTTGCGGATGGTCAGGTGCAGCTCGCGCAGGCGGCTCTCCTCCAGCTCGGTCGGCGCGCCCATCATCAGGTCCTGGGCGTTGCCGTTGAGCGGGAAGGCGATGGTCTCGCGGATGTTGGGCTCGTCCGCGAGGAGCATGACGATCCGGTCCACGCCCGGGGCGATGCCACCGTGCGGCGGGGCGCCGAAGCGGAGCGCGCGGAGCATGCCGGCGAACTTCTCCTCGACGGTGTCACGGTCGTAGCCCGCGATCTCGAATGCCTTGATCATGATGTCCGGCTCGTGGTTCCGGATGGCACCCGAGGACAGCTCGACACCGTTGCAGACGATGTCGTACTGCCAGCCCAGGACGTCCAGCGGGTCCTGGGTCTCCAGGGCCTCCAGGCCGCCCTGCGGCATCGAGAAGGGGTTGTGCGAGAAGTCGATCGCGCCGGTCTCCTCGTCCTTCTCGTACATCGGGAAGTCGACGATCCAGCAGAAGCGGAAGACGTTCTCCTCGAAGTGGCCGGCCCGCTTGGCCGCCTCGACGCGGACCGCGCCCATGATCTTCGAGACCTCGTCGAACTCACCCGCGCCGAAGAAGACGGCGTGGCCGGGGGCCAGGGAGAGCCGCTTGGTCAGCTCGGCGACGTTCTCCTCGGTGAGGAACTTCGCGATCGGGCCGGACAGCGCGCCGTCCTCGCCGACGCGGACCCAGGCCAGGCCCTTCGCGCCCAGCGAGACGGCGAAGTCACCGAGCTGGTCGAAGAACTTGCGCGGCTGGTCCTGGACGGCCGGGACGGGCAGGGCACGCACGTGCTTGCCGGCGAACGCCTTGAACTCCGAGCCCGCGAAGACGTCGGTGATGTCCACCAGCTCCAGCTTGGCGCGCAGGTCCGGCTTGTCGGAGCCGTACTTGGCCATCGCCTCGCGGAAGGGGATGCGCGGGAACGGGGAGGTGACATGGCGGCCGCCGCCGAACTCCTCGAACAGCTCGGTCATCAGCTGCTCGATCGGCCGGAAGACGTCCTCCTGCTCGACGAAGCTCATCTCGACGTCGAGCTGGTAGAACTCGCCCGGCGAGCGGTCGGCGCGGGCGTCCTCGTCGCGGAAGCAGGGCGCGATCTGGAAGTAGCGGTCGAAGCCGGAGATCATCAGCAGCTGCTTGAACTGCTGCGGGGCCTGCGGCAGCGCGTAGAACTTGCCCGGGTTCAGACGGGAGGGCACGACGAAGTCGCGGGCGCCCTCGGGGGAGGTGGCGGACAGGATCGGCGTCGCCATCTCGTTGAAGCCCAGCGCCGTCATCTTGTGGCGGATCGCCGAGATGACCGCCGTACGCAGCATGATGTTGCGGTGCATGCGCTCGCGGCGCAGGTCCAGGAAGCGGTACTCAAGCCGCCGCTCCTCGTTGACCCCGTCCTCGGTGTTGATGGTGAAGGGCAGGGGCTGCGCCGCGCCGAGCAGCTCGATCTCGGAGACCTCGACCTCGATCTCGCCGGTGGGCAGGTCGGGGTTCACGTTCTCGGTTCCGCGTGAGACGACGCGGCCGTCGACACGGACCGTGGACTCCTTGGAGACCTTGTCCAGAGCCTCGTACGCGGGGGTGCCGGGGCGGGCGACGAGCTGCGTGATGCCGTAGTGGTCGCGCAGATCGATGAAGAGGATGCCGCCCAGGTCGCGCCGATTGTGCAGCCAGCCACTCAGCCGGACGTCGGTGCCGACGTCAGAGGCGCGGAGCTGGCCGCAGGTGTGGGACCTGTACCGATGCATCGTCGTTCATCGTCCTTCGTGGTGGGGTTCTCGTCTGCCGGCTCTGCGGACCGGCGGGAACGGGCACGGGGCCCGGACCCGTCAAGGGTACCGGGCACGCCAAGATCGGCTCCCCACCTTTACCGTCCGCCCCGGCCAGGGTGGCAGGCTCCGGTCAGATCTCCATAAAGTAGGGCAATGCGCACTGGCGAGCCTCTCCCGTCGGTCGAGGACGTCCTCGCCGCCCTCGCGACCGGGCTGTGGCACTGGGACACGGCCGCCGGGCTGGTCACGGTGGACGCGGAGGCGGCGCGGCTGCTCGGCCTGCCCGCGGAGCCGGTCACCCTCACCGAGGCCCAGACCCGGGCCCGGCTGCATCCCGTCGACTGGAACGAGATCACCGGTGTGGTGCGGCTGGCGGTCGCCGAGAGCACCCTGGCCGAGGTACGCATCCGGATCATGGACGGGGACGGCAGCGTCCTGCGGGTCGTCCGCAGCCGGTCCAAGCCGTCCTTCGACCCCGACCGCCAGGCGTACGAGCTGATCGGCACCCTCCAGGAGGTGACCGAGCCGACCCCGGGCACCGCGGCCGCCCGTAGCGCGGTCACCGGGGACTGGCGGCGTTCCCGGGAGGCGTTCCTGCTGGACGCGGGCCGGGCTCTGGCCGAGGCGCGGTCCACCGCCGAGGTGCTGCGGGTGGTGGGCGGCCTGTCGATGCCGGGGTTCACCCCGGACGGGCTCGTGGTGTTCGGTGCGGAGGGCGACCGGCTGACGATCACCGGTCAGCACGGACACCAGCCCGGGGACATGAACCCCTTCTCCCACATGCCGCTGGACACCGACTACCCGGCCACCGAGGTCGTGCGCACCGGCCGGGCCGTCTACCTGTCCTCGCCGGAGGAGTACAAGGAGCGCTACCCGGTCACCTGGCCGCTCGCCCAGGTCTTCGGCCGCCGTTCGTGGGCGTTCCTGCCCCTGACGGTCGCCGGCCGCACGATGGGCGCCTGGATGGCCGCCTTCACCTACCCGGTGGCGTTCACGCCCGACGAGCGCGCGGTGCTGACCACGGTCGCCCGGATGCTCGCCCAGGCGCTGACCCGGGCCGGTGCCGCCGAGACGGCCCGCGAGCTGACCGACGGCCTCCAGCGCTCCATGCTGCCGTCGCTCGGCCCCGGCATCCCGGGGATACAGGTGGCCGCCCGCTACATCCCGACCGGCGGCGGCCTCCAGGTCGGCGGTGACTGGTACGACATGATCCCGCTGCCCTCCGGCCGCTTCGCCCTGGTCATCGGGGACGTCCAGGGCCATGACGTGCGCGCGGCCGGGCTCATGGGCCAGCTGCGGATCGCGCTGCGCGCCTACGCCGCCGAGGGGCACCGCCCGGACGCCGTCCTCTCCCGCGCCTCCCGCTTCCTGCACGGCATCACGGCCTCCGGCGACGACACGCTGGCCGATCTGCGTTTCGCGACCTGCCTGTACGCGGAGGCCGACCCGACGACCGGCCGGCTGGAGATCGCCCGCGCCGGGCACCCGGACCCGGTGATCCGGATGGCGGACGGCACGGTGATGACGCGGCCGACGGCGGGCGGACTGCCCCTGGGCATCGACCCGGACGCCGACTACCCGACGACCCGGTTCACGCTCGAACCGGACGAGACGCTGATGCTGTGCACCGACGGCCTGATCGAGACCGGCGGGCACGACATGGAGAGCGGCTGGCGCCGGCTGCGCGCCACGCTGGAGGGCCACCAGGACGACCTGGAGTCCCTGGCCGACGCGCTGGTGCAGGCGGTGCACGGACCGTCCTCGCACCACACCACCGGCCCGCTGGCCGACCGCCGCGAGGACGACATCGCGCTGCTGCTGCTGTGCCGGCCCGGGGAGGGCTGCGGCTGCGGCGGCGGCGTCACGCAGCGGCGCGCGGTGCGGCGCACCCTGCTGTCGGTGGCGCAGGACGAGCCGGACCGGATCGCCGAGGCCCGCCAGCACGTGCGCGACCTGCTGCACGACTGGAACTCGTCCGAGCAGGTGGACTCGGCGGTGCTGCTGGTCTCCGAGATGGTCACCAACGTGCTGGTGCACACCGACGCCGACGCGCTGCTGCTCGCCGAGGTCCTGCTGCTCGCCGAGGTCACCGGCGAGGAGGGCGTACGGCGGCTGCGGGTGGAGGTCTTCGACACGGGGGACGACCTGCCGCACCGGCGCCGCCCCGGCGAGCTGGCCTCCTCCGGCCGCGGCCTGATCCTGATCGAACTCCTCGCGGACGCGTGGGGGGTGGACCCGAGGGGCGAGGGCAAGAGCATCTGGTTCGAACTCTGCGAACCGGCACCCGCGCCGGACCGGCCGTAGGGACGGGCGGACCGGGACCCGGCGGGGCCCGGGAGGCGTGCGCGTCCTAGGGCTCGCGCGGGGCGCCGGGGGAGGCGCCGGCCGGTCCGGCCGTTCCGCCGTACCGCTCGCGCAGCTCCGCCGTGACGCCGAAGGCCGCCGCGGTCAGCGGGACGGCGAGGAGCATGCCGAGGATGCCCGCGACGGAGGCGCCCGCGGTGATCGCCACCATCACCACGGCCGGATGCATCTGCACCGTCCGGCTCTGGATCGCCGGCTGGAGCACATGGCCCTCCAGCACCTGCACCGCGAGGACCACGCCGAGCGCCCACAGCGCGATGACGAACCCCCGGTCGGCGAGGGCGACCAGCACGGCCACCGCGCCGGAGATGAAGGCGCCCAGATAGGGGATGTAGGCGCCGACGAAGACGAGCGCGCCGAGCCCCACCGCGCCGGGCACCCGGAGGATCAGCAGGCCGACGGTGATGCACAGGGCGTCGATGAGGGCGATGACGGTCGTCCCGCGCATGAACCCCTCCACCCCGGCGAAGGCCCGCCGGGCCATGGCCTCCAGGGTGTCGGCGGTGCCGCCGGGCGCGAGGGAGCGCAGCGCCGCCACGGCCCGGTGGGAGTCACGCAGGAAGAAGAAGACGAGCAGCAGCGCGAGCACGGCCATGGCGATGCTCTCGGCGACGACGCTGACACCGCTGATGACGTTGGAGGCGGCCGTCCCGCCGAACTTGCCCAGCAGCTCACGCGCGTTGGCGGCGAGGTCGTCCAGCCCGGTCCCGGCGGACCCGAAGTGCCGGGCGACCCCCTTGGCGGCTTCCCGCAGCGAGGCGAGGATCTGGCCGCCGCTGTCGATGAGCGCGGCGACGACGATGTAGAGGGCACCGCCGACGACGACCAGGACGGCGACGCAGGTCAGCCCCGCCGCCACCGACGGCTGCACTCCCGCCCGCACCAGCCGTCGGTACACCGGCCCCAGCAGGGCGGTGCCGAGCAGGGCCAGCAGGACCGGCGTGACGGCCGTACGCAGCTCCCCGCACAACCGGATCCCGACCCAGCCGACCCCCGCGACGAGCAGCAGCACGACACACCAGGCGGCGAGCCGGCGGACGGGTTCGGGCAGCAGACGCACGACCTCAGCCGATCATGGACCCCGCCGGCTGTCCTGCCGCGCGGGGCCGCCCGGGTGAGCACGGGCACGGCGGTGGGCCGGCAGCCGTACGGCCGGATCGCGGGCACGCAGACACACAGGCACGCAGACACACAGGCACACAGGCACGCGGGCACGCGGGCACGCGGGCACGCAGGGCCATGGTCGCCGTCTGGCGTCCGGTGGCCCGGCCGGGGGTGACCGGCCGGGCCGGGAAGAGGGTCAGAGTCCGCCCTCGGACATCCCGTGCACCGCGGGGACCGTGCCCAGGCGGCCCTTCTGGAAGTCCTCGAACGCCTGCATCAGCTCGTCCTTGGTGTTCATGACGAACGGGCCGTAGTGGGCCATCGGCTCCCGGATGGGCTGTCCGCCGAGCAGGACGACCTCCAGGTCCGGGGTGTTGGCGTCCTGCCGCTCGTCGGCGCGGACGGTCAGCGAGGAGCCGGCGCCGAAGACCGCCGTCTGCCCGGTGTGGACCGGGCGGCGCTCGGTACCGACGCTGCCGCGGCCCGCGAGGACGTACGCCAGACCGTTGAAGTCCGCCCTCCAGGGCAGCGTGATCCCGGCGCCCGGGGCGAGCGTCGCGTGGATCATCGTGATCGGCGTGTGCGTGATGCCGGGACCCTCGTGACCGTCCAGCTCACCGGCGATGACGCGCAGGAGCGCGCCGCCGTCGGGGGTGGTGAGCAGCTGGACGTTGCCGCCGCGGATGTCCTGGTAGCGCGGAGCCATCATCTTGTCCTTGGCGGGGAGGTTCACCCACAGCTGGAGCCCGTGGAAGAGGCCGCCGGACACGACGAGTGACTCCGGCGGGGCCTCGATGTGCAGCAGGCCGGAGCCCGCGGTCATCCACTGGGTGTCACCGTTGGTGATGGTCCCGCCGCCGCCGTTGGAGTCCTGGTGGTCGAAGGTCCCGTCGATGATGTAGGTGACGGTCTCGAAGCCGCGGTGCGGATGCCAGGGAGTTCCCTTCGGCTCCCCGGGCTGGTACTCCACCTCGCCCATCTGGTCCATCATGATGAACGGGTCGAGATGGCGGTAGTTGATCCCGGCGAACGCCCGGCGCACCGGGAAGCCCTCGCCCTCGAAACCGCTCGGAGCGGTCGTGACGGTGAGCACGGGGCGTGCCACCGCGTCGGCGGGAGCGGTCACGCGGGGCAGCGTCAACGGGTTCTCGACGGTCACTGCAGGCATGGTGGGTACCTCCTTGGTACGCCCACTTTAGTTGAGCGTTGAACTTCCTGCCACCAGGAACACGCCGACCCCGGAGGGAATTCCCTCCGGGGTCGGCGTGAAAGGCCCGGGCATCCGCCCGGCGGGCCGCCCCGGTCCGCGGGCGGACACCGGCTTCCGGGGCGGACGGGATGGTTCAGCCGCCGTACATCCGGCGCATCGCGAAGTCCACCATCTGCTCGACCGCCTTCGCGTCGAACACCATCCGGTGCTCCCCCTCCATGTCCAGGACGAAGCCGTAGCCGGTCGGCAGCAGGTCGATCACCTCGGCACCGGTGATGACGAAGTACTTGGACTCCTTGCCCGCGTACCGCCGCAGCTCCTTGAGCGAGGTGAACATCGGGATCACCGGCTGCTGGGTGTTGTGCAGGGCCAGGAAGCCGGGGGTGTCGCCGCGCGGGCAGTACACCTTCGACGTGGCGAAGATCTGCTGGAAGTCCTCGGCGGCCATCTGGCCCGTGGTGAAGGCACGCACCGCGTCCGCGAGGGAAGGCGGTGACGGCTCCGGGTAGAGCGGCGGCTGCTGGCCGTACCCGCCGACACCGCCCGGCATCTGCTGCTGCGGCGGGGCGTACTGCTGCTGCGCGGTGGCCCCGTCCATGGGCTGGCCGTATCCGTACATGGCGCAAGCGTACCGACAGCCCCCGCCCCGGACGGGTGCCCGGGAAATTCACGCAGCGGCCGGCGGGAAGACCGCCACGGCGGAGGAGTAGACCCTTCTCACACTTGGCCCGGCAGGGTTGCGTCTTATTACCGACGGGTAGCATCATCGTAGCTACTTGTTGGTACGTGAACTAGGTGCGAGGAGTCAGTGCCTCGCCGATCCCTCTACGGAGCCGTCGCCATGGGGCACTACAAGTCCAATCTCCGCGACATCGAGTTCAACCTCTTCGAGGTACTGGGGCGCGACAAGGTGTACGGCACCGGCCCCTTCGAGGAGATGGACGTCGAGACCGCCAAGAGTGTCCTGGAGGAGCTGACCCGCCTCTCCGAGAACGAGCTGGCCGCGTCGTTCACCGACGCCGACCGCAACCCGCCGGTCTTCGACCCGGAGACCAACACCGCGCCCGTTCCCGCGTCCTTCAAGAAGAGCTACCAGGCCTTCATGGACTCCGAGTACTGGCGGCTGGGCCTGCCCGAGGAGATCGGCGGCACCACCTCGCCGCGCTCCCTGATCTGGGCCTACGCCGAGCTGATCCTGGGCGCCAACCCGGCCGTGTGGATGTACTCCTCCGGCCCCGCGTTCGCCGGCATCCTCTTCGAGGAGGGCAACGAGGTCCAGAAGCACATCGCCAAGATCGCCACCGAGCGGCAGTGGGGCTCCACCATGGTGCTCACCGAGCCCGACGCGGGCTCGGACGTGGGCGCCGGCCGCACCAAGGCGGTCCAGCAGGAGGACGGCTCCTGGCACATCGAGGGCGTGAAGCGCTTCATCACCTCGGGTGAGCACGACATGTCGGAGAACATCCTCCACTACGTGCTCGCCCGCCCCGAGGGCGCCGGCCCCGGCACCAAGGGCCTGTCCCTCTTCCTCGTCCCGAAGTACCTCTTCGACTTCGAGACCGGCGAGCTGGGCGAGCGCAACGGCGCCTACGCCACCAACGTCGAGCACAAGATGGGCCTGAAGGCGTCCAACACGTGCGAGATGACCTTCGGCGACAAGCACCCCGCCAAGGGCTGGCTGATCGGCGACAAGCACGACGGCATCCGCCAGATGTTCCGCATCATCGAGTTCGCCCGCATGATGGTCGGCACGAAGGCGATCTCCACGCTGTCCACCGGTTACCTGAACGCGCTGGAGTACGCCAAGGAGCGCGTCCAGGGCCCGGACCTGGCCAACTTCATGGACAAGACCGCGCCCAAGGTCACCATCACGCACCACCCGGACGTGCGCCGCTCGCTCATGACGCAGAAGGCGTACGCGGAGGGCATGCGCGCCCTGGTGCTGCACACCGCCTCGGTCCAGGACGCCATCCAGATCAAGGAGGCGAACGGTGAGGACGCCTCCGCCGAGCACGCGCTGAACGACCTGCTGCTGCCGATCGTCAAGGGCTACGGCTCCGAGAAGGGCTACGAGCAGCTCGCCCAGTCGCTGCAGACCTTCGGCGGCTCCGGCTTCCTGCAGGAGTACCCGATCGAGCAGTACATCCGGGACTCCAAGATCGACACCCTCTACGAGGGCACCACGGCGATCCAGGGCCAGGACTTCTTCTTCCGGAAGATCGTCCGCAACCAGGGTGCCGCGCTGAACTCCCTCGCCGAGGACATCAAGAAGTTCCTGGCGCTCGGCACCGGCGGCGAGGAGCTGGCCGGCGCCCGCGAGCACCTGGCGAAGGCGGCCGTGGAGCTGGAGGCGATCGTCGGTCTGATGCTGACCGACCTCGCCGCCACCGAGCAGGACACCAAGAACATCTACAAGGTGGGCCTCAACACCACCCGCCTGCTGATGGCCTCCGGCGACGTCGTCGTCGGCTACCTGCTCCTCAGGGGCGCCGCGATCGCCGCCGAGAAGCTGGCCACGGCCTCGGCGAAGGACAAGGCGTTCTACACCGGCAAGATAGCCGCGGCGAAGTTCTTCGCGGCGAACGTCCTGCCGGGCGTCACGCTCGCCCGCAAGATCGCCTCCGGCGTCGAGCTGGACCTCATGGAACTGGACGAGGCCGCTTTCTGACGGCCCCGACGTTCCGGACGTCTCCGTCGATTCCACGCACGGGCCCGCTCCTTTCCGGGAGCGGGCCCGTGCACGTCGTTAAGGTGAATCCCATGAGCGCAGCATCCCGCTTCGACCGCGGCCACACCGACGATCTCATGTCCTTCCTGGCGGCCGGCCCGTCGCCGTACCACGCCGTGGCCGAAACCGCAGAGCGGCTGGAGAAGGCCGGGTTCCGTCAGGTGGCGGAGACGGACGCCTGGGACGGGACGCACGGCGGCCGGTACGTGCTGCGCGGCGGCGCGATCGTGGCCTGGTACGTGCCCGAGGGCGCGGAGCCGCACACGCCGTTCCACATCGTCGGCGCCCACACCGACTCGCCGAGCCTGCGGGTCAAGCCGCGCCCGGACAGCGGGGCCCACGGCTGGCGGCAGGTCGCCGTGGAGATCTACGGCGGCCCGCTGCTCAACTCGTGGCTGGACCGGGACCTGGGCCTGGCCGGCCGGCTGACCCTGCGCGACGGGTCCTCGGTCCTGGTGAACGTGGACCGGCCGCTGCTGCGGGTGCCGCAGCTCGCCATCCACCTGGACCGCTCGGTCGGCGCCGAGGGGCTCAAGCTCGACAAGCAGCGGCACATGCAGCCGGTGTGGGGCCTCGGC
>NZ_WWJT01000544.1 GCF_009865385.1 Streptomyces sp. SID486
GCCGGTGAGCCGACCGACGCGGTACTCGCCGAGGCCGGGGTGGCACAGGCCACCGCGCTCGCCCTCGTGTACGACGACGACGAGACCAACATCCGGGCGGCGCTGACCGCCC
Source organism: Streptomyces sp. SID486 (assembly GCF_009865385.1). Classification (GTDB taxonomy): domain Bacteria; phylum Actinomycetota; class Actinomycetes; order Streptomycetales; family Streptomycetaceae; genus Streptomyces. The sequence continues at coordinate 113 of NZ_WWJT01000544.1, forward strand.
GCCGGCTCAACCCCCGGCTGCGACTCGTCCTGCGGCTCTACAACCGGCGGCTGGGCCAGCACATCGAGGAACTCCTCGACCAGGCAGCGGCGCTGGCCGCCGGGGACGAGGACGGCGGCCCGGGCACCGGCGCCGAGACCTCCACCACCGTGCTGTCCGACGCCGACACCGCCGCGCCCGCGCTGGCCGCCACCGCCGTCGCCGGCACCAGCAAGGTCGTCCAGACCGAGAGCCTGCTGCTGCGGGCCGTGGAACGGCCGCTGTCCGCCAACGGCCCCGGCACCGGCGGGCTGTGCACGCTCGCCCTGCTGTCCGGCGGCGATCCGGACGGCGGCGGGGAACAGCAGCCGCGGCTGCTCCCCGACGACGAGGAGGTACGGCAGGCCGCCGGCCGGCACGCGGTGGTCCTGGAGCAGGTGTCCGCCGCGGCCGGTACCGGCTCCGCCGCGCCCAGCCGCCGGATGACCGGCGTCATGCCGCTCGCCTCGCTCTTCTCCCGGCGGCTGCGCTGGTCCCTGGCCGGACTGGTCGGCTGTGTGGTCGGCCTGGCCGTCGCCCTGTGGCTGGTGACCGGCATCCATCCGCTGCGCGCCTTCTACGTCACCCTCCTCGACCTGTTCGCGATCGACGACCCGGCCCTCGGGGCGTCCCTGGGCCGGCAGCTGCTGCAACTGCTCTCCGCGCTCGTCGGGTTGCTGCTCCTGCCGGTGCTGCTGGCCGCCGCCCTGGAGGCGCTCGGCACCTTCCGCACCGCCTCCGGCCTGCGCCGGCCGCCCCGCGGTCTGAACGGACACGTGGTGCTGCTCGGCCTCGGCAAGATCGGCACCCGCGTGCTGACCCGGCTGCGGGAGCTGGACGTCCCCGTGGTGTGCGTCGAGTCCGACCCGGAGGCCCGGGGGCTCGCCACCGCCCGCCGGCTGCGGGTGCCGGTGGTGCTCGGGGACGTCACCCAGGAAGGCGTCCTGGAGGCCGCCCAGATCCACCGGGCCCACACCCTGCTCGCGGTGACCAGCGCGGACACCACCAACCTGGAGGCCGTGCTGTACGCGCGGACCGTGCGGCCCGATCTGCGGGTGGTGCTGCGGCTGTACGACGACGACTTCGCCACCGCCGTCTACCGCACCCTCCGGGCCGCCTACCCGCACGCGCTGACCCGGAGCCGCAGCGTCACCCACCTGGCCGCCCCCGCGTTCGCCGGGGCGATGCTGGGACGGCAGGTCCTGGGTGCGATCGCCGTGGAGCGCCGGGTGCTGCTGTTCGCCGCGGTCGACGTGGACCGGCACCCCGAGCTGGAGGGACGGACCGTGGGGGAGGCGTTCCGGGCCGGCGCCTGGCGGGTCCTGGCACTGGAGGGCCGCACGGACACCCCCGCCGACCACCTGCTGGCGAAGGGCGACAGGGTCGTCGTCGCCGCCACCCGCAGGGGGCTCGCGGAGCTGCGGTGACCCCGCCCCGCCCCCCGGGCGCCGGCGGGGCGCCGGCGGTGCGCTACGGGGCCAGGTGCCGCTCCGCGAAGTCCAGTTCCAGCCGCACCTGCTTGATCCGCTCCTCGACCACCAGTGAGCCGTGCCCCGCGTCGTACCGGTACACCTCGTGGACCGCGTCCCGGGCCTCCAGCCGCTTGACGTAGTTGTCGATCTGGCGGATCGGGCAGCGCGGGTCGTTGACACCCGCCGAGATGTAGACCGGAGCGGTGACCCGGTCGACGTACGTCAGCGGGGAGGACGCCTCGAAGCGCTCCGGGACCTCCTCCGGGGTACCGCCCAGCAGGGTGCGGTCCATGGCCTTCAGCGCCTCCATCTCGTCGTGGTAGGCGGTGACGTAGTCCGCGACCGGGACCACCGCGATGCCCAGCGCCCAGGCGTCCGGCTGGGTGCCGATGCCCAGCAGTGTGAGGTACCCGCCCCAGGAGGCGCCGGTGAGGATCATGCGGGCGGGGTCGGCGAGCCCGCTGGAGACCGCCCAGTCGCGGACCGCGGCCACGTCCTCCAGTTCGATCAGGCCGACCCGGTGCTTGAGGGCGTCGGTCCAGGCGCGGCCGTACCCGGTGGAGCCGCGGTAGTTGACACGGACCACCGCGTAGCCGTGGTCGACCCAGGCGGACGGGCCCGCCGCGAAGGAGTCGCTGTCGTGCCAGGTCGGGCCGCCGTGCAGGTCGAAGACGGTGGGCAGGGGGCCCGTGGCACCCGCCGGCTTCTGGATCAGCGCGTGGATGCGCCCGCCGGGGCCCTCCACCCAGACGTCCTCCACCGGCACCGAGGGCGGGCACGCCAGGCCCGGAGGGTCCAGCACGACCGCGCCGGTCGTGGAGCGCACCACCGGGGGCTCGGCGGCCGACGACCACAGGTACTCCACGCTGCCGTCGGGACGGGCCGTCGCGCCGGAGACCGTGCCCGGCGGGGTGGGGACACGGGTCAGCTCACCGGCCGCCAGGCCGTACCGGAACAGCTCGCTGCGGGCCTCGAAGCTGTGGGCGATGAGCAGTGCCGAACCGTCCGGGCACCATTCGGCGCTGACGTCACCCGGCAGGTCCAGGGCCAGGTCCTGCTCCGCACCGGTCGCCACGTCCCACACCAGCGGCTCCCAGCGGCCCCGGCGCTGGTGGCCGATCAGCAGGCGGGTGTCGCCGTCGACCGGGGCGAAGCCCAGCACCTCCAGGCCCAGCTCCTCGGTGCCGCCCTTGGTGTCGTCCAGCTCGGCGACCGTCGTGCCGTCCCGGCGGAGCACGCGCAGGGCGGCGTGCATGGCGTCGCCGTGCTCGGTGTGTTCCAGGGCGATCAGGGAGCCGTCGTGCGAGAGGTCGCCGACGCCCGCCGACTCGCGGTGCCGGTAGATCTCCACCGGGTCGGCGCCCGCACGCGCCAGGTGGACGGTCGTGCCGTCCTCGTCCGTGGAGCGGCCGACGACCGCCGTGCGGCCGTCGCGGGACAGGGCGAGACCGGCCGGATAGGACGCTTCGAGACCGGGCACGGCCGGCACGGCCGCCCCGCCCGCGAAGGGCTGGCGGCGCCAGATCCCGAACTCGTCACCGTCCTTGTCGTCGAACCACCAGATCCAGGCGCCGTCCGGGGACAGCACGCCGTCCGTCGTGCCGTTCGGCCGGTCCGTCGCCTGCCGCTGCTCGCCCGTCGCCCGGTCCCAGGCGTACAGCTCGTACGTCCCCGTCGCGTTCGAGACGAACAGGCAGTGGTCCGGCGCGTCCTCCGCCCAGTCGGGCAGCGACACCCGCGGCGCCCGGAAGCGCTTCTCCCAGTCCGGCATGTCCGGTGTCCCCGGCGTCCTGCTGTCACTCATGGCCCCAGTCATGCGCCCATACTGCCTGGTCGCGGCGACAGGTGGGCCGCCGCTGTGCGCAGCCTGTGGACAACTTCCGGATCATGACCGTTTCCGCCGCCCCCGTGTCCGTTCCCGACGGCCGGCGCGAGGACGACCGGGACGTGCGGGACGAGAGCGTTCCCGTCCGCGTCGCCGGTGACGCGACGCCCGACCCGCGGCCGGGCCGCCGGGGCGGGCGCCGTACCGTGGAGGGCGTGTACCGCTTTCTGCTGACACCCCGCTGGTGGGGCATCAACGTCTTCGTGCTGCTCGCCATCCCGTTCTGCGTCTTCATGGGGTCATGGCAGCTGAGCCGGTTCGAGGGCCGTGTGCAGGACCATCGCGCCGCGACCGAGCAGGCCGCGTCCGTCCGGGACGAGGCCGCCAGCCCGCTGCGCGGCATGCTGCCCGTCGACAAGAGCACGGCGGGACGGCGGGTCACCGTCGGCGGGCGGTACGGCGAGCAGCTGCTGGTGCCCGGCCGGGAGCTGGACGACAGGCGCGGCTTCTACGTCCTCACCCTGCTGCGCACCGACTCCGGCAAGGCGCTGCCCGTGGTGCGCGGGTGGCTGCCGGGGACGGCCGACGCCGCGAGGGCGCCCGCCCCGCCCGCCGGTGAGGTCACCGTCACCGGCGCGCTGCAGGCGTCCGAGACCCCGGGGGACAACGGGGTCAGCGCCCAGGGCGGCCTGCCCGCCGGACAGACGGCGGCGATCAGCCCGGCGTCACTGGTCAACCTGGTGCCCTACCGGCTGTACGACGCGTGGGTGACGCTGGACAAGGCCGACGCCGGGATGAAGGCCGTGCCCGCGAGCGCGCCGAGCGGCACGGGGCTGGACCTGAAGGCGTTCCAGAACCTCGGGTACACCGGCGAGTGGTTCGTGTTCGCGGGGTTCGTGGTGTTCATGTGGTTCCGGTTGCTGCGCCGCGAGGTGGAGTTCCAGCGGGACGCCGCCCTCGGCCTGCTGCCGGAGGACCCGGACCGGACTCCGGTCCCGAGCGGCTGATCCGCACCGGGAGCCGTACCGGCCGGCCGTGACCCGCGCGGGAGCGCTACGAACCCGCCAGCACCCCGGTGTAGTAGACCGTGCCCGCGCAGGCCCCGGGGACCACCGCCGTCGCCGACGGGCCGCCGCCCTGCGCCGTGTGGGTGACCGCGACGCTGCCGTCGGCCGTGCCGTCCTCGGTGGCCAGCTGGGTGGTGGTGCCCGCCGCGCCGGTGGTGTCGTTCGCGCCGCCGGAGTCGCCGGCCTCCTGGGTCGGCGAGGGGTCCGGGGTGGGGTCGCCCGTGTCGGGGCCACCCGTGCTGTCGCCGCCGCCGGTGGTGGGACAGGTCTCCGAGGGCACGAAGGCGAACTTCTCCTCGTACGCCGCGCCGGGCTGCAGCACCAGCGTGGGGACCTCCAGGGACGGGTCGGGCAGGGAGGCCGCCGCGTCCCCGGCCACGTGCCGGACGGCGCTGACCTTGGACGGGTCGGCCGCGCCCTGGGCCGCGGCCGTGACGCTGCCGCGGCCGCCGACCGCGCAGGGCGCCTTGGAGACGTTGCTGACGCGGAAGCTGCCGTAGACCACGCCCGCGGAGTCGGGGGCGTCGGCGCTGCCGGCGGCGGAGCCCAGCTCGGTCGGCGTACACGGCGGGACTCCCGCGCTCACGCTGGCGGAGGGGCCGGCGCTGCCGGGGGCGGTGCCACCGTGGCCGCCCGTGTCGTTCTTCTCGTCGGGCTTGCCGGGCTGCCTGCCGGGCGCGACCGTCGCTCCCCCGGTCTCGGGCCGGCCGCCCTCGGCGGTGTCCTCGCCCCTGCTCTGACCGGTGCCGCCCTGGGCCTGGGAGATCTGGCCGGCCATGGCGGTGTTGGGGTCGCTGCCGCCGGAGCTGGAGACGTGGACGAGGGCGGGGACCGCGGTGCCGATGAACAGGGCCGCCGCGGCCACGCCGACCGCCGCCTGCCGCTTGCGGGCGCGGCGCGCGGGAACGGCCCGGCGCAGGTGCTCCAGGGTGCCGGAGCGCGGTTCGATGCCGTCGACCGCCGCGTGCAGCAGGATGCGCAGATCCGGCTCGTCCGCACCGAACCCGTCGAGCCCGCCTGACCCGTCGGGCCGGTCGGGCCTGTCGGGCCTGTCGGGCCTGTCGATGTCCGGGCCGAGCCTCTTGGGGCCCTTGTCGTCGGGGCCGTGGTTCACTGTTCCGTTCCCAGCGTGCGATTGCGTGTGCTCGTGGCCGTGACGCCCCGTCGGCTCGTGCCGGGCACGGGACTCGTGGCGTTCACGGGAGTGGCGCTCAGGGGAGTGACCGCCATGGGTGTCGCCCCCTTCGGCGTTGCCGCTCATACCGTCTGCTCCATGGCCACCCGCAGCGCGGCGATGCCCCGCGAGCCGTACGCCTTCACCGAACCCAGCGACACGCCGAGCGTCTCGGCGACCTGAGCCTCCGTCATGTCGGCGAAGTAGCGCAGCACGAGCACCTCGCGCTGGCGGCGCTGCAGGCCCTTCATCGCCTTGATGAGGTCCCGGCGCTCCAGCTGGTCGTAGGCGCCCTCCTCCGCGCTCGCCATGTCGGGCATCGGCTTGGAGAGCAGCTTCAGGCCGAGGATGCGCCGACGCAGCGTGGAGCGGGAGAGGTTGACGACCGTCTGCCGCAGGTAGGCGAGGGTCTTCTCGGGGTCACGGACGCGCTTGCGGGCGGAGTGGACGCGGATGAAGGCTTCCTGGACGACGTCCTCGCAGGAGGCGGTGTCGTCGAGGAGGAGCGCGGCGAGACCGAGCAGCGAGCGGTAGTGCGCCCGGTAGGTCTCGGTGAGGTGGTCGACGGTGGTCCCGACGGCCTCGGTCGCCACGGCGCCCGCGGGCTCCTCGGCGCCGTCACGCTGACTGGGTATGCGGGCGGGCCGCGCTGCGGGCATGGGCGCGATCACCGGCATGCCGCCGGCCGTGCGGGGCCGGAGCCCTGCGCGGGGCCGCAGTGCCGGACCGCCGCGGGCCACACTGAGTTCGAGTACCTCTGCCACGCCAGTTGGACACGTCTCCCCCCTCGGGGGTTGTACGTGCCGGACGTCACATGTGCGACGACCGACGGTGCCTCAAGTGTCGACATGTGACCCGCTCTTCCCTTATGTCCCATTTGAACGGGCGTCCCCACGCCCCGATCACGGCGTCCCCACGCCAGGATCATCACGTCCCCAGGTCCCGCAAGGGTGACCGCAAAGACGCTCCCCGCCCTCCGTACGGTTGCGGAAGGCGGGGAGTGAAATCCTCTGCTGCCAAGAGGGACGGTTCAAGTGGTTTGGACCATGCTCCCGGCCACACTTCTTACACGGATCCTACAAAGCCCCTCACGTGCGGCCGGGCGGCTCCGCAGTCTCCGCCGCGATCAGCTCGGCGATCTGCACGCAGTTCAGCGCGGCACCCTTGCGCAGGTTGTCGCCGCACACGAAGAACTCGAGCGCGGTCGGGTCGTCCAGCGCCCGCCGCAGCCGGCCGACCCAGGTCGGATCGGTGCCCACCACGTCGGCCGGGGTGGGGAACTCGCCGGCGGCCGGGTCGTCGCAGAGCACCACGCCCGGCGCGGTGGCGAGGATCTCGCGGGCGCCGTCGACGCCGACCTCGCGCTGGAAGCGGGCGTGGACGGTCAGCGAGTGCGTGGTGACCACCGGCACCTGCACACAGGTCACGGCGACCGGCAGCTTCGGCAGGCCGAGGATCTTCCGCGACTCGTCGCGGACCTTCATCTCCTGCGACGACCAGCCGTCCTCCCGGAGCGACCCCGCCCACGGCACGACGTTGAGCGCGACCGGCTCCGGGAACGGGCCGGTGTCGTCCCCGACGGCCCGGCGCACGTCCCCCGGCTTGGTCCCCAGCTCGGTCCCGGCCACCAGCGACAGCTGGGCCCTGAGCGTCTCCACACCGGCCTGCCCGGCGCCGCTCACCGCCTGGTACGACGACACCACCAGCTCGCGCAGGCCGAACTCGGCGTGCAGCGCGCCCAGGGCGACGATCATCGTCAGGGTGGTGCAGTCGGGGCTGGCGACGATCCCGCGCGGGCGGGACCGGACCGTGTGCGGATTGACCTCGGGCACGACGAGCGGCACGTCCGCGTCGAGCCGGAAGGCACCGGAGTGGTCGACGACGACCGCGCCGCACGCGGCGGCGACCGGCGCCCACTCGGCGGCGACCTCGTCCGGGACGTCGAACAGCGCGATGTCGACCCCGGCGAAGGCGTCCTCCGTGAGGGCCACCACCTCGACCTCCTCCCCGCGCACGGCCAGCTTGCGGCCGGCCGAGCGGGGAGAGGCGATCAGACGGATCTCACCCCAGATGTCCGCCCGCTGGGACAGGATCTGGAGCATGACCGTGCCGACGGCCCCGGTCGCTCCCACGACCGCGAGCGTCGGCTTGCCGGTCAGTGCCATCAGCGGCCCGTGCCTCCGTAGACGACGGCCTCGTCGGTGTCGGAGTCGAGCCCGAAGGCGGTGTGCACGGCGCGCACGGCCTCCGAGACGTCGTCCTTGCGGGTCACGACCGAGATCCGGATCTCGGAGGTCGAGATCAGCTCGATGTTCACACCCGCGTCGCTCAGCGCCTCGAAGAAGGCGGCCGTGACTCCCGGGTTGGTCTTCATACCGGCACCGACCAGCGAGATCTTGCCGATCTGGTCGTCGTAGCGCAGGGAGTCGAAGCCGATGCCCGGCTTGTTCCGCTCCAGCGCGTCGATGGCCTTGCGGCCCTCGGTCTTCGGCAGCGTGAAGGAGATGTCCGTCAGGCCCGTGGAGGCGGCGGACACGTTCTGCACGACCATGTCGATGTTGATCTCGGCATCGGCGATGGTCCGGAAGATCGCGGCGGCCTCACCCGGCTTGTCCGGCACGCCGACGACCGTGATCTTGGCCTCGGAGGTGTCGTGCGCGACACCGGAGATGATGGCCTGCTCCACCTTCTGGTCCCCAATCGGCTCACTGCTGACCCACGTGCCCTGGAGTCCGCTGAAGCTGGACCGGACGTGGATCGGGATGTTGTAGCGGCGGGCGTACTCCACACAGCGGTGGAGCAGCACCTTGGAGCCGGAGGCCGCCAGCTCCAGCATGTCCTCGAAGGAGATCCAGTCGATCTTCTTCGCCTTCTTCACCACACGCGGGTCGGCGGTGAACACGCCGTCGACGTCGGTGTAGATCTCGCAGACCTCGGCGTCGAGGGCGGCGGCGAGGGCCACGGCCGTCGTGTCGGACCCACCGCGGCCCAGCGTGGTGATGTCCTTCTTGTCCTGGCTCACGCCCTGGAACCCGGCGACGATCGCGATGTTCCCCCGGTCCAGGGACTCCCGGATCCGGCCCGGCGTGACGTCGATGATCCGGGCTTTGTTGTGGACCGAGTCGGTGATGACGCCTGCCTGGCTGCCGGTGAACGACTGGGCCTCGTGGCCCAGGTTTTTGATCGCCATCGCCAGCAGTGCCATGGAGATACGCTCTCCGGCGGTCAGCAGCATGTCGAACTCCCGGCCGGCCGGCATCGGAGACACCTGCTCGGCGAGATCGATCAGCTCGTCCGTCGTGTCGCCCATCGCGGAAACGACGACGACAACCTGGTTGCCGTTCTTCTTCGCTTCCACGATCCGCTTGGCGACGCGCTTGATGCCCTCGGCATCGGCTACGGAGGAGCCTCCGTACTTCTGCACGACAAGGCCCACGTGCGCTCCTCGCTCGGTTCGTTTATGTCGGCTCAGTCTATCGAGCGTCCGAATTCCACCACCCTGCTCCCGCATGGTGAGACATCGGACGCCCGCGACCGGCACCTGCCCAGCCTGCGGCGGACCACGCGGCAAAGTGCCCCGGCTCACACCGGCCGGGGTCCGGCGCTACTCGCCGCGGCGGATCCCCAGCGGGGCGCCGATCTCCTGCGCCATCACCCGGCCGGCCTCGAACTCCAGGGTCTCGTCCCCGATGTCCGCCTGGTCGGTGTCCAGGCCGTCCAGTTCCTCCAGGGGCTGGTTCAGGCGGACGTGGATGAGGACGGACTGCAGGGCGCGCAGCACCGCGGAGGCGGTCGGCCCCCAGTTGGAGAAGTAGGAGAACTGCCACCACCACAGCGCCTCGGTGGTGCGGCCGGCGCGGTAGTGGACCATGCCGTGCCGGAGGTCGGTGATGATGTCCGCGAGGTCGTCGGAGATGCGGGCCGGCACCGGGGCCTTGCGCGGCTCGTACGGGTCGAAGACCTCCGAGTACACGTCGACGGGCTCCAGCAGCCGGGCGAAGTTCTCCCGCAGCTCGTCCACGTCCGGCTCGGGGCCCGGGTCGGGCTCGTAGCGGTCGTCGGGGACGATGTCCTCGTGGGCGCCCAGCCGGCCGCCGGCCAGCAGGAGCTGGGAGACCTCCAGGAGGAGGAAGGGCACGGTCGATCCGGGTTCGTCTCCCCTCGCCACCTCCGTGACGGCCACCAGGAAGCTCTCCACCTGGTCGGCGATCTGGACCACGAAATCGTCCGGGTCCTGCGTCGAGTCGTGCAGCGTGGCGTCAGACATCTAGCAGTCGTCTCCCCTCGAAGGCGCGGCCGAGGGTCACCTCGTCCGCGTATTCCAGGTCGCCACCCACCGGGAGGCCGCTGGCCAGGCGGGTGACCTTCAGGCCCATGGGCTTGATCATGCGGGCGAGGTACGTCGCCGTGGCCTCGCCTTCCAGATTCGGGTCCGTGGCCAGGATCAGTTCCGTGACCGTCCCGTCGGCCAACCGCGCGAGAAGTTCTCGTATACGCAGGTCGTCGGGTCCCACGCCCTCGATCGGGCTGATCGCGCCGCCGAGCACGTGATAGCGGCCGCGGAACTCGCGGGTGCGCTCGATCGCCACGACGTCCTTCGGCTCCTCCACCACACAGATGACGGCGGGGTCGCGGCGCGCGTCACGGCAGATGCCGCACAGCTCCTCCTGCGCCACGTTGCCGCAGACCGCGCAGAAGCGGACCTTCGCCTTCACCTCCAGGAGGGCCTGCGCGAGCCGCTTCACGTCCGTCGGCTCCGCCTGCAGGATGTGGAAGGCGATCCGCTGCGCGCTCTTGGGACCGACGCCGGGCAACCGCCCCAACTCGTCGATGAGGTCCTGGACCACGCCTTCGTACAACGGACTGCCCTTCCTGAAGACCTTTCGGAACGTACCGTAGTCGGCTCCCGCCTCCGCCCGTAAGGCGGAGGCGTCAGAACGGCAGCCCCGGGATGCCGCTGCCGCCGCCCAGCCCCTGGGCCAGCGGACCCAGCTTCTGCTGCTGGAGCGCCTGCGCGTTCTCGTTGGCCGCCTGCACGGCCGCCACGATCAGGTCGGCGAGCGTGTCGGTGTCCTCCGGGTCCACCGCCTTGGGGTCGATCCTCAGCGCGCGCAGCTCACCGGAACCGGTGACGGTGGCCTGCACCAGACCGCCGCCAGCCTGCCCGTCGACCTCCGTGTTCGCCAGTTCCTCCTGCGCCCGCTGCAGGTCCTGCTGCATCTTCTGCGCCTGCTGGAGCAACTGCTGCATGTTGGGCTGGCCACCACCGGGGATCACGATCAGCTCCTCGCCGTCTTCCGCGTCGCCGTCTCCGACGATTTCTCCGTCGTCAATGAGCCTACGTGGTCCACGCGGTCACTGCCCCGCCACTCTTTCGAGTGAGAACGACGGCAGTCGTATACCTGATCAAGGCCCTCTTCTGGGCGGAAAAGCCGGGAAAGGCCCCTCTCCGCCACCCGTTGGGCGGTAGGAAGGTGGCCGCGCGTTCGCATGGAATGTCACGCAACGTGACCGGTCGTGAGCAGTTAGGGAGTGCCGGGTGGGTCAGCCGGAGATGCAGCCCGAGGGTCCGCCTCAGGACGGGCGGGGCGAGGGTGCGGCCGGGCTGCGGCCGGGCGATCTGACCGGGCGCGCCTTCCCGCTCGGCGACTGGGGCGAGCCCGCGGAACGGCTGGACGAGCTGTACCGGTGGGTGGAGCGCCGGGCCCTGGAGACGGCCTCCTGGTACCTGCGGGACCGGGTCTGGAAGCGGCGCGGGGCGCGCGTGCTGCGGGTCGGGGCGGCGGCCGGAGCCGTGGCCGGGGCGGCACTGCCCCTGCTGGACCTCACCGGGGCGGCCGGCGGGGTGGCGCCCTGGGGCTGCCTGGCGCTGCTGCTCGGGGTCGCCTGTGTCGGCATCGACCGGTACTTCGGGGTCACGTCCGGCTGGATAAGGGACGTGGCCACCGCGCAGGCGGTGCAGCGGCGGTTGCAGGCGTTGCAGTTCGACTGGGCGTCGGAGAGCGTCCGGGAGGTGCTGGGACCGGCGGAGGGTACGGCGAGCGAGGCGGCCGAGCGGTGCCTGTCGGTGCTGCGGCGCTTCTCGGAGGACGTCACGGAGCTGGTCCGCACGGAGACGACGGACTGGATGGTGGAGTTCCGCACCGGTTCGGCACCGCTGGGCATCCAGACGGCGGTGGCGTCGGTGCCACGGCAGGACGCGGGCGGTTCGGCGGCCCGGTTCCCGCTGCCCCCGGCCAACGGAAGCCGCCCGAACATGCCCCGGCAGCGACCGCCGGAGCCGCGCTAGCCCGCACGCCGCCCCGCCCACGGCAGCCGCCCGCCGGCCCCCGCCCGGGCTGCCCGCCGGCGCTCCGCGCTCAGCCGGTCCCTGCGGGCACCCCCGCCACGAACCGGCCGTGCACCGCGGTCACCGCCCGTACGTCAGGCTCTCCCCGCCGCCCGCCTTCGCGCGCCGCAGCCGTCCGCTCGGCAGCAGGGTGACCTCGGTCGCCTCGCCCGGGGTGCAGGAGGAGGCGGGCTCGCCGGTGGTGACGGTGGACGGCCCGATCCTCAGCGGCCCGTCAGCGCCGGGCTCTTCGGCCAGCTTCGCCTCGAACACACAGTGGTACGACCCACCGCCCTCGGCCGGCCCGTCCGCGACCAGCGTCAGGACGTCGTCGCCCACCTCGCCCTGCCGGATGGTCAGTTCACGGGAGTTGGACCCGCCGGCGTTGTCGATGGTCGTCCGCCAGGTGCCCAGATAGGCGTCCGGTATCACCCCGGTGGCGGAGGCGGACGGGGACGGCGTGCCGCCGGTCGGTGTGGGCTCGCCGGAGCCGGACGGCGGCCCGGAGGCGGCGGTGGGCGCCGGGCGGCCCGCGCCGCCGCCCTTGTCGTCCGTGCCGGTGCCGTTCTTCATGAGCGCGTACACGGAGCCGCCCGCGCCCAGCGCCACGATCAGGGCGACGACGACGAGCAGCGCGGTGGACCGGCCGCGCCGTTCCGGCTCCGCCGGCATCCCGGTGCCCGGTGGCCCGTACGGCGGCGTGGACCCGAGCCCGCCGCCGGCATAGGGGTGGTACGGCTGTGCTCCCGCGCCCCAGCCGCCGCCACCGGAGTGCTGCGGATACCCGTAGGCGCCGGGCGGCTGCGGTTGCGGCTGGAGGTGCGGATGCCGCTGAGGGACGTGCCCGTAGGCAGGCTGCGGATGCTGCTGGGGGTGCGGTGCCCCGTAGGGGGCTCCCGGCCCGGACCCGAACCCGGGGGGGTGCGGTGTCCCGTACGGTGCTCCCGGCCCGGCCCCGAACCCGGCGGGCGTCGGCGGCACGCTGGGCACCGGCGGCTGGGCGGACACGAGGGTGGGCGGCTGATCGCCTCCCGTGGCGTCCCCGTCGGAAACGGCGGCGTGCTCGGGGGACGCCCCGGCCGCGGACCCGGCACCACCCGACGGCACCGACGGCACCGACGGCACACCGTTCGCGTCGCCTCCGGAGGCGACCGCCGCCGCGCCACCGGCCGCACCCGGCGAGACCGGCGGCACAGGCGGCACAGGCGGCGCCGGCGGGAAGCCCTCCCCGGACGCACCCGCACCCGCCGCCGCAGCCGCGCCCGCACCGGCACCGGCACCGGCACCGGCACCGAGACCGGTGCTCGCGGCGGCGCCCGCACCGCCGGACGGTGCCCGCTCGGGGTTCTCCACCTCCAGCAGCCGCACCGCGTGCCGTCCCAGCTGCGCCACCAGCGAACCGGGCAGCCACGGGTCCCGGGACCGCCCGGCGACCACGGTGTCCTCCACCCCGGTCCGCTCCAGGATCGCGTCCAGCGAGGGGCGTGCCCCGGGGTCCTTCCGCAGGCAGTCCCGCACCAGGTCGGCGATCCCCTCCGGAACCCCCGTCAGATCGGGCTCCTCCTGCGCGATGCGGAACATCAGCGCGTGCGCCCCGCTGCCGGCGGCCCCGAACGGCAACGCCCCGGTCGCCGCGAACGCGAGCACCGACCCGAGGCAGAACACGTCGCACGCCGGTGTGATCCGGTCTCCCCGCACCTGCTCGGGCGCCATGAAGCCGGGCGACCCGACGAGCGATCCGGTCCGGGTGAGCCCTTCCGCGCCGCCGGTCGCCGTCTCCAGCGCCCGCGCGATCCCGAAGTCGATCACGCGCGGCCCGTCGATGGTCACCAGCACGTTCGACGGCTTGAGGTCCCGGTGCACGATCCCGGCCGCGTGGATGTCCTGGAGGGCCTGGGCGAGCCCTGCCGCCAGGATCCGCACCGACCGCTCGGGCAGCGCCCCGTGATCGTGCCCGACGACCTGCTGGAGGCTCGGCCCGGCCACGTACCCGGTCGCGACCCAGGGCACCGCGGCCTCGGTGTCCGCGTCCAGCACGGGCGCGGTCCAGTACCCGCCGACCCGCCTCGCGGCCTGCACCTCCTGCCGGAAGCGCGCCCGGAACTCCTCCTGCGCGGCCAGTTCCTCGCGGACGAGCTTCACGGCGACGGTCCGGCCGCGGTCCGACCGGGCCAGGTACACGTGCCCCATGCCGCCCGCGCCGAGCCGCGCGAGCAGCCGGTAGGCCCCGATCTTCCCCCGGCCTTCGGCCGGAGGGACCCCCGGATCCCCCGGTCCCAGCTTCTCCATCCCGCGCCGCCTCCCCCCGATGATTCCCCGGCGACCGAGAATAGTGCGCTGGTACGACCGCCACCCCGGGACCGCTGTCTACGGTTCCATAACAGGCCAGGCGAGTCCCCCGGCCTCCGCCGGCCGCACCCGCCGGCCGCTCCCCGTCGACAACCTGTCGCGGATTCCCCCCGTCCAGGGAACAAGACGCCGATGTCGCTTCCGCATCGCGGACATTTACCCTCGCGGGCATGACCCCTCAGCCCAGCCCCGAAGCCGGCGCCGCAGTGAAGGCCGCGGACCGTGCGCACGTGTTCCACTCCTGGTCCGCCCAGGACCTCATCGACCCGCTCGCCGTCGCCGGCGCCGAGGGGTCTTACTTCTGGGACTACGACGGCACGCGGTACCTGGACTTCACCAGCGGGCTCGTCTACACCAACATCGGCTACCAGCACCCCAAGGTCGTCGCGGCGATCCAGGAGCAGGCCGCGAAGATGACGACCTTCGCGCCCGCGTTCGCGGTCGAGGCCCGCTCTGAGGCCGCCCGGCTGATCGCCGAGCGGACCCCCGGCGACCTGGACAAGATCTTCTTCACCAACGGCGGCGCGGACGCCGTCGAGCACGCCGTGCGCATGGCCCGTCTGCACACGGGCCGCCCGAAGGTGCTCACGGCCTACCGCTCGTACCACGGCGGCACCCAGCAGGCGATCAACCTCACCGGCGACCCCCGCCGCTGGGCCTCCGACGGCGGCACCGCCGGTGTCGTCCGCTTCTGGGCCCCGTTCCTCTACCGCTCCCGCTTCTACGCCGAGACCGAGGAGCAGGAGTGCGCCCGCGCGCTGGAGCACCTGGAGACGACGATCGCCTTCGAGGGCCCGGCGACGATCGCCGCGATCGTCCTGGAGACCGTCCCGGGCACCGCCGGGATCATGGTCCCGCCGCCCGGCTACCTGGCGGGCGTGCGTGAGCTGTGCGACAAGTACGGCATCGTCTTCGTCCTGGACGAGGTGATGGCGGGCTTCGGCCGGACCGGCGAGTGGTTCGCGGCCGACCTGTCCGGCGTGGTCCCCGACCTGATGACCTTCGCCAAGGGCGTGAACTCGGGTTACGTCCCGCTCGGCGGGGTCGCGATCTCCGGGACGATCGCGGAGACCTTCGGCAAGCGCCCGTACCCGGGCGGTCTGACGTACTCCGGTCACCCGCTGGCCTGCGCCGCCGCCGTCGCCACCCTCCAGGTGATGGCCGAGGAGGGTGTCGTCGAGAACGCCCGGCGCCTCGGCGAGCGCGTGGTCGGCCCCGGCCTCGCCGAGCTGGCCGAGCGGCACCCGAGCGTCGGCGACGTGCGCGGTGTCGGCATGTTCTGGGCGCTGGACCTGGTGCGGAACCGGGAGACCCGCGAGCCGCTGGTGCCGTACAACGCGGTCGGCGAGGCCAACGCACCCATGGCCGCGTTCGCCGCGGCCGCGAAGAAGCACGGCGTGTGGCCCTTCGTGAACATGAACCGCACGCACGTCGTCCCGCCGTGCAACGTCACCGAGGCCGAGCTGAAGGAGGGCCTGGCCGCGCTCGACGCCGCGCTGTCCGTGGCGGACGAGTACACCGTGTGACGGCCCTCGCGGAGGGTGACGGGAGGTGACCGAACCGCGGCTGCCGCGGGGCCCGTCCGAACGCGTAAGGTGACGTGCTCGTAAGCAAGAGGGACCCGCACGGCTCGCGGGTCCGTACGAGTACGTCACCCGGACGTGTGAAGAGAGGCACGGATCATGCCCGGCAACGGCACCGTGACGCGCAGCACCCTGCGCCAGCAGCTCGCGGACGCGCTGCGCGACGAGGTGCTGGCGGGCCGGCTGCGTCCGGGCCGGGCGTTCACCGTCAAGGAGATAGCCGACCAGTACGGCGTCTCCGCCACCCCCGTCCGCGAGGCGCTGGTCGACCTGTCCGCGCAGGGCATCCTGGAGGCCGACCAGCACCGCGGCTTCCGGGTACCGGAGTACTCGGTCACCGACTACCGCACCATGACCGAGGCCCGCAGCCTGGTCACCGACGGCATGTTCCAGGCCCTCGCCGCCGGCCACCCCGCCTTCCGGACGCCGCCGGAGGATCCGCGCACGGCCGCCGCCCTGGCCACCGTGCGCCGCCGCGGCGAGGAGGCTCAGCGGGCGGCGACCGCCGGCGACCTCACCGTCCTGATCGGCTACGACCTGCGGTTCTGGCGCGAGCTGAGCGCCCTGTTCGGCAACCCCTACCTCGGCGATTTCCTGCACCGCCTGCGCGTCCAGTCCTGGGTCTGCGCCGTGCAGCACCTCCTGGGCCTGCCCGACCTGCGCGGGCGGCTGTGGGCCGGGCACACCGAGCTGGTCGACGCGCTGGCCCGGCGCGAGGCCGGGGCCGCCCGTGCGATCGTCGCCGCCTCCAACGCGCACTCGCTGGCACTGCTGGAACACCTGACCAACGGGTAGACGACCGATACGGCCCGTACGGGGGGAGCCTCCCCGCGGCCGTACGGACTACCCTGCCCTGACCACCTGCCGCCGTGCGTGACACACGCCTGCCGATGCGAGGAGCCTTCTTTTGGCCTGTGACCTGTGGCTGGTACCGCTCGTGGACGTGTTGTGCCACACCCCGGACAACCCCTTCGCCGAGGAACTCGCGCAGTACGACAAGGCGCTGGCAGAGGCCGGCCTGCCGCCGGTGCCGGTGTACCAGTACATGCCGGGTCTGTCCGGTGACGTCGCCCCGGTCGCCGGCTTCGACTACGACGCCCTGCACTTCCTGCGCCGGGCGTACCTGCTCCAGGTCTGCGGACTGCCGGTGACGCCGGTGGACGAACTGGGCGGCGACTACGAGCAGCTGCTGGAGATGTTCGAGTCCACGGCCCAGCAGTCGCACCTGGTCTGGCATTACGACCACGCGGGCGCGTACGTCCCCGTGGACTTCCCGCACCCGCTGTCGAACGACGAACTCCTCGCGGGTGGCGGCCCGTTGGGCTCGGCGCAGTCCCTCCTGCGCGAACTCCAGTACGTGGCACCGTCGATCGGCGTCGACCCGGCCAACCCCCCGACGCCGCCCACCCCGCCCACGGCCCCCACCGAGCTGGAGGAGCCGGCCGTCCCGGCCCCCTACGACCCCAGCCCCTTCGCCCGCGAACGCCACGTCTGGCTGGGCCTCCACGCGGCGGCGACCCGGTCCCTGGCACAGGGCTCGATGATCGTCTTCAGCTGAGCCCCGCCGTGCCCGCGGCGGGTACGGGGGGCAAGACCGGCCCCGCGCGCTTCACCGCGGGCGTCGGGCCGCCCCCGGCGCCCGCGGCCGGCCCCCCGGGGCCACCGGTCCGCTACGGCCGCAGATCGGGCACGCGGCCGATGAGGTGGATGACCGGGGGCCACAGGACCCCGCCGGCCATCAGCAGGGAGGGGCCCAGGTGGACCGGGCACACGAGCAGGGGTGGCTTGTTGTGCCGGGTCACTTCGAAGACGGCGGGGTCGGAGCAGTCCGTGCCGTCGGCCTGGCGGCCCTCACCGCCGTACGGTCCCCGGCACGGTGGCTTCCGGTGGTCGCTCATGTACCGATTGTCGCCGCCCGGGGCACGGAAACGCCCGCCGATCTTGGCCGAGGGCCGTGACCGGCGGGCGTCCGCGTGCGGTGCCTACAGGAACGAGTTGATCTCGATCGTCTCGTCCCGGCCCGGACCCACGCCGATCGCGGAGATCGGGGCGCCGGACATCTCCTCCAGCGCCTTGACGTAGTTCTGGGCGTTCTTCGGGAGGTCGGAGAAGGACTTGGCCTTCGTGATGTCCTCCGACCAGCCCGGCAGGTTCTCGTAGACCGGCTTCGCGTGGTGGAAGTCGCTCTGCGAGTACGGCAGCTCCTCGACGCGCTTGCCGTCGATCTCGTACGCCACGCAGACCGGGATCTGCTCCCAGCCGGTGAGCACGTCCAGCTTGGTGAGGAAGAAGTCCGTCAGACCGTTCACGCGGGTCGCGTAGCGGGCGATGACCGCGTCGAACCAGCCGCAGCGGCGGTCACGGCCGGTGGTCACGCCCCGCTCGCCGCCGATGCGGCGCAGCGCCTCGCCGTCCTCGTCGAAGAGTTCCGTGGGGAACGGTCCGGCGCCGACGCGGGTCGTGTACGCCTTGAGGATGCCGATGACGCGGCTGATCTTCGTCGGACCCACGCCGGCGCCGGTGCAGGCACCGCCCGCGGTGGGGTTCGAGGAGGTCACGAAGGGGTACGTGCCGTGGTCGATGTCCAGCAGCGTGCCCTGGCCGCCCTCGAACAGGACGACCTTGTCCTCCTCCAGGGCCTGGTTCAGGACCAGCACCGTGTCGGCGACGTACGGCTTGATCTGCTCGGCGTAGCCCAGCAGCTCCTCGACCACCTGGTCCACGGCGATCGCGCGCCGGTTGTACAGCTTGGTGAGGATCTGGTTCTTGACGTCGAGCGCCGCCTCGACCTTCTGGGTCAGGATCGACTCGTCGTAGAGGTCCTGGACCCGGATGCCGACGCGGTTGATCTTGTCGGCGTAGGTCGGTCCGATACCGCGGCCCGTCGTACCGATCTTGCGCTTGCCGAGGAAGCGTTCCGTCACCTTGTCGACGGTCACGTTGTACGGCGTGATGATGTGCGCGTTACCGCTGAGCAGGAGCTTGGACGTGTCGACGCCACGCTCGTTCAGACCGCTCAGCTCGGAGAGCAGGACCGACGGGTCGACGACGACGCCGTTGCCGATGACCGGAACACATGTGGGCGAGAGGATTCCGGAAGGGAGCAGGTGCAGCGCGTACTTCTGGTCGCCGACGACGACCGTGTGGCCGGCGTTGTTGCCGCCCTGGTAGCGCACTACATAGTCGACGGAACCACCGAGCAGGTCCGTCGCCTTTCCCTTGCCTTCGTCACCCCACTGAGCACCGAGCAGCACAAGTGCGGGCACGCGCGTACACCCCTTCCGGGCGGGGCATGTCCAAGGTCGGGGGCGTGGGCGTAAGGTTCACCGCCGCGTACCACCGCGACCGTCGCTGGTCGCACAACCGTCGGACCGGATGCCCCGGAATAGACGAAGCCCCTGGCGCAATAGCGCAAGGGGCTCTTGCACAAAGATGCTACCCGAGGAAGCGAGGCAGGACCGAGGTGGCGACTTTCGCGACGTCCGATCAGCTGCTGGTGATCATCGATTCGGCGGCCCGGCAGACGGACGGGGAGGCCGTGAGGATCGCGAAAGACGTGCTCAGCGCGGGTGCGGCCGCCAAACTGTGCCTGCCGGAAGGACCGGAGGAATTCGCCCGCGCGCTGGGGCGCAGGGGGTCCCGGCGGCCGGTCGTGATCGGTGACGGCCGGGCCCTGGCCCGGGCCGTCGCGCTGCTGCACCGGCAGCGTGAGCTGGCCGGCTGCGCGCTGTCGGTGGTGCCGGTGGGGGACACCGCCCTCGCCGAGTCCCTCGGGGTGCCCGGGAACCCGGTGGCGGCGGCGCGGGCGGTCCTGGACGGTGTGGAGCGGCGCCTGGATCTCCTGGTCGACGACAGCGACGGTGTGGTGCTGGGCACGCTGGGCATCCCGGCGGCGCCGGTGCGGGCGGCTGCCGCCCGTCCGCTGCCGCTCGCCTCGGGCCGGCCCTGGTACCGCTCCCTGGTCCGCACCCTGGCCCCCCGCCCGACCCGGCTGTCGGCCGTGCCGTCGCCCTGCGTGGCGCGGCTGCGGGTGGAGGTCGACGGGGAGACGGTGGTCGACCTGGACCAGCCCGTGGAGGCGGTCTCGGTGACACCGGGCGCGGACGGAGCCGCTTCGGTGGAGGTGCGGCCCCTGTCGGTGGGTGCGGAGGCGACGCCCCTGCTGGTCTCCGGCCGCACGGTGACGGTCACCGGGGCGGACTTCCGCTACCGGGCGGACGCGGCCGTGTCGGGGCCGGTGCGCAGACGGACCTGGCGCGTGGCGGAGGGCGCCTGGGGACTCGTCCTGCCCTCCGCCGCGTGGGCCGGCCACCCCCGCTAAAGGTCTGGTGACAAATATTTAACCGCGCCGACCCCTTCCCGTGCACACCCCTCGTCCACCATCCTGCTCCATCAGTACCCACGTACCGGACACGGAGGGGGCCACCCGATGGCTGTGGACGAGGGCGTTGCCCCGGCGACCGAGAGCGACGGCGAATCAACGCTTCACCGGCTGAAACCCAATGCCGTCGGGCTGCTGGGCGTGGTGTTCATGGCGGTGGCGACGGCCGCGCCGATCACCGCGATGACCGGCAACGTGCCCTTCATGGTGTCGTCGGGCAACGGCGTCGGGGCGCCCGCGAGTTATCTCGTGGCAATGGTCGTCCTGGCAATCTTTTCCGTGGGTTTCACGTCGATGGCGAAGCACATCACGTCCACGGGCGCCTTCTACGGATTCATCTCCTACGGTCTGGGCCGCACCGTCGGTCTCGCCTCCGGTCTGCTCGCGACGTTCGCGTACGTGGTCTTCGAACCGGCCCTGATCGGCATCTTCTCTACCTTCGCCACCACCACCCTCAAGGACCAGACGGGTCTGCACGTGCCCTGGTGGGCCTTCGCCGTCCTGATGCTCGCGGTCAACGCCACCGGCACCTGGTTCGGCGTCAGCGTCGCCGAGAAGCTGCTGGTCGTGCTGCTGGCAACCGAGGTGACCGTGCTGGCCGCCATGGCCGTGTCCGTCGCACTGCACGGCGGCGGGCCGCACGGGTTCACCTTCGCCCCGGTCGATCCGGTCAACGCCTTCAAGGGCACGTCCGCCGGGCTCGGGCTCTTCTTCGCCTTCTGGTCCTGGGTCGGCTTCGAGTCGACGGCGATGTACGGCGAGGAGTCCCGGGACCCCAAGAAGATCATCCCGAAGGCGACGATGATCAGCGTCCTCGGCGTCGGTGTCTTCTACGTCCTCGTCTCCTGGATGGCCATCACCGGCAACGGCGAGGCGGAGGCCGTGCGGGCGGCGTCCTCAGCCGACCCGCTCGCCATGTTCTTCGACCCCACCGAGCGCTATGTCGGCCACTGGGCGGTCGACGTCATGCAATGGCTGATGATCACCGGCTCGCTGGCCTGCGGCATGGCCTTCCACAACTGCGCCGCCCGCTACCTGTACGCCCTGGGACGGGAGGGTGTCCTGCCCTCGCTGCGGCGCACCGTCGGACGCACCCACGCCCGGCACGGCTCCCCGCACATCGCCGGCCTCGTGCAGACGGCCGTCAGCGCGGTGCTGATCGGCGCCTTCTGGGCCGCCGGCAAGGATCCCTACACCGGTACGTACGTCCTGCTCGCGATCCTCGGCACCATGGCGATCCTCGTCGTCCAGGCCGTGTGCTCCTTCGCGGTGCTGGCGTACTTCCGCTCCCACCACCCCGAGAGCCGGCACTGGTTCCGCACCTTCACCGCGCCGCTCGTCGGCGGCGTCGCGATGCTCGCGGTCGTCGTGCTGCTGGTGTCCAACATGGGCGTGGCGGCCGGGCCCGAGTCGGGGTCCCTGGTGCTGAAGGCGACCCCGTGGCTGGTGGCGCTGGTCGCGGCCACCGGCATCGGCTGCGCCCAGTACCTCAAGCGCCGCTCCCCCGAGCGGTACGCGCTGCTGGGGCGGACGGTGCTGGAGGAGACCAAGGAGCGGTGACCCGGCACCCGGCCGGGGCCGCGGATCACGCCACCTCGACCGCCAGGCCCGCCAGTCCCCGGATCACGAAGTTCGGGGTGCGCCGCGGTTCCTCCGCCGGCACCAGGGTGGGGGCCCGCCGGAGCAGTGCCGTCATCGAGGCGGCCAGTTCCATCCGGGCCAGGGGCGCGCCGATGCAGTAGTGGATGCCCGCGCTGAAGGAGATGTGCGGGTTCTCCCCGCGGCTCAGGTCCAGGCGGCCCGGATCAGCGAAGACGGACGGGTCGTGGTTGGCGGAGCCGAACAGCATGGCGATCTCCGCGCCCCGGGGGACGGTCGTGCCGTCGATCTCGATGTCGTCCAGCACCCAGCGTTCGAAGAGCTGAAGCGGGGTGTCGTAGCGCATCAGCTCCTCGATCGCGGACGGGATCAGGGAGTGGTCGGCGCGCAGGGCGGCCAGCTGGCCCGGGTTGCGGAACAGGGCCCACCAGCCGTTCACGGTGGCGTTCACCGTGGCCTCGTGACCGGCGTTGAGCAGCAGCACCGCCGTGGAGACCAGCTCCTGTTCCGTCAGCCGGTCGCCCTCGTCGTGGGCGGCGATCAGGCCGGAGATCAGGTCCTCCCCGGGCTCCTCGCGGCGGGCCGCGATCAGCTCCCGCAGGTAGTCCGAGAACTCCACCGACGCCCGCACCGCCCGCGCCGCCGCCTCCTCGGACGGGTTCAGCTCGTACATCCCGCAGATGGCCGCCGACCAGGGGCGCAGCGGGGCCCGGTCGGCCTCGGGGATGCCCAGCATCTCGGCGATCACGGCCACCGGCAGCGGCTCGGCCACGTCGGTCAGCAGATCACCGCCGCCGGCCTCGACCAGCTTGCCGACCAGCTCGTCCGCCAGGCCGTGCACGTACGGCCGCAGCCGCTCCACCGTGCGCGGGGTGAACGCCTTGGACACCAGGCGCCGGATCCGGGTGTGGTCCGGCGGCTCCAGGTCCAGCATCCCGTGGTCGTTGAGGGTGTGGAACGGCTCGTGCTCCGGTGGCGGCGCGCTCCGCCCGAACTCCTCGTGGCCGAACCGGTGCCGGTAGGTCCGGCCCAGCCGGCGCTCCCGCAGCAGTGCCGAGACGTCCGCGTGGTGCGGGACCAGCCACTGACCGGTCGGCTCGTACCGGATCAGCCGCCCGCGGGCGCGCAGCTCGGCGTACGCGGGGTAGGGGTCCGCGAGGAACTCCGGGTCCCAGGGGTCGAAAGCGAGGTCGACGGGGCCAGCCATGCCGGGACGCTAACGCGTACACCCGCGTCTGACCAGGGGCCCGGTCCCGCGTCGTGCCGGCCGGTGTCAGCCCGGGGTCACCAGGCGGGCCTCGTAGGCGAAGACGGCCGCCTGGGTGCGGTCGCGCAGGCCCAGCTTCACCAGGACCCGGCTCACATGCGTCTTGATCGTCGACTCCGCCACCACCAGGCGCCCGGCGATCTCCGCGTTGGACAGGCCCTGCGCGATGAGGACCAGCACCTCCGTCTCGCGTTCCGTCAGCTCGCCGTACGCCGCCCGGGCCGCCGGCACCAGGCGGGGCGTGTCGGCCAGCCGGGAGAACTCGGTGATCAGCCGGCGCGTGACCGACGGGGCCAGCAGCGCCTCGCCGGCCGCCACCACCCGCACCCCGTCGGCGAGTTGCCGGGCCGAGGCGTCCTTGAGGAGGAAGCCGGAGGCTCCCGCACGCAGGGCCTGGTAGACGTACTCGTCCAGGTCGAACGTCGTCAGCACCAGCACCTTCGCCGTCGCGTCCGCGGCGACGATCTCCCGGGTCGCCTCGATGCCGTTCAGCTCCGGCATGCGGATGTCCATCAGGACGACGTCCGGGGCGAGTTCCCGCACCCGCTCGACCGCCTGCCGGCCGTTGACGGCCTCGCCGACGACCTCGATGCCCGGCATCGCGTTCAGCAGCACCGAGAAGCCCTCGCGGACCATCATCTGGTCGTCCGCGATCAGTACGCGGATCGTCATGCCTCGTCCTCGGTGGCCGTGGCCGCCGGCACCGGCAGGAACACCGTCACCTCATAGCCCCCCTCGGCCGTCGGAGCGGCCGTCATCTCGCCGTTCAGCATCGCCACGCGCTCGCGCATGCCCGTGATGCCGTGCCCGGCGCCGGGTGACGCCTTCACCAGATGCGGGGCCGGCGGCGGGCCGTTGACCACGCGCAGGCCCAGCCCGCCGAGGACGTGACCGATCTCGACCCGGGCGCCGGCGCCGGGTGCGTGCCGCAGGCTGTTGCTCAGCGCCTCCTGCACGATCCGGTACGCCGACAGCTCCACCCCCTGCGGCAGCTCCCGCACCGCGCCGGTCACCACCTTCTCCACCGCCAGGCCGGCCTCGCGCACATTGGCGAGCAGACCGTCCAGATCGGCCAGGGTCGGCTGCGGGGCGTCCGGGGCCTCGTAGCCCTCCGCGCGGACCACGCCGAGGACCCGGCGCAGCTCGGTCAGGGCCGCCACCGCGTTCTCCCGGATGGTGGCGAACGCCTTCTCCAGCTCCGGTGGCGGGTTCTCCACCCGGTACGGGGCGGCCTCCGCCTGGATCGCGACCACCGACATGTGGTGGGCGACCACGTCGTGCAGCTCACGGGCGATGGTCGTGCGCTCCTCCAGCAGGGTGCGCCGGGAACGCTCGTGCGCGGTCACCGACTGCTGGGCCGTCACCTCCTGCCGGGCCTCCCTGCGGGTGTGCCGGACGGTGACGGCCAGCAGGACGAGCGCGGAGAGGATGCCCATCGGGGCCACGTCGGTGTCGTAGCGCCCGTCACCGAAGACGGCCAGGCACCAGACGCCGTACGACGTGGTCAGCAGCCACATCCAGGCGGCGGTGCGCGGGCGGGTGCGTATCGCCACGACCGTGAGCACCACCAGGTGGGAGACGAAGCTGCCCGGCAGCCACGGCCAGGTGTCCCAAGGGTCGCCGACCGCCGAGGTGACCGCGGTGGCCCCGAGCGACAGCCAGAACGCGCCGACCGGACGCGCCAGGGTCAGCAGCACCGGGGCCAGCGCGAGGAACGCGCACGCCAGCTGTGTCACCCTGCCCTCGGAGACGCTCGCCGCGTTGGCGAGCAGCGCCACGACGCCGGCCGCGGCCACCAGTGTGTGCGGGGTCCAGGAGGCGTACTCGCGCGTGCGGCCGGACAGGTGGCGGGTGAGCGCGCCGTCGACGGCCATGCGGGGCATCGGGCGGTAGGCGAAGGCCCCGTGGAACAGGTCCTGCCGTAGCCCCCGCAGGGCGTCGACGGCCAGCCGGAACTCCGGGCTGCGCGGCCGGCCGGCGGCCTCCGGCGGTGTCGTCTGCGTGTGCGTCGTCTCGGTCACGGGGAAAACGGTAGGCGCGGCCGGGAGCGCGGTCGTCCCCTTGGAGAGGGGTCCTGCGGAATCCCCCTCAGGTACTACGGGCAGGACAGGGCCCCCGCCGCTCCCCCGGTCCGTCACCGGCGCCGTACCGCCGCGCTCACCAGGCCAGTTGGGCGATCTCCTCGGCCACCACGGCGCAGGCGTCCGCCGCCGGGTCGATCAGCGGGAAGTGGCCCACGTCAGCCAGCAGCGTCAGCCCGGCCGTCTCGCCGGACTTCGCCGCCGCCTCCGCGTACGACTCGGCCACCTGGTACGGCACCTCCAGGTCGGTACGGCCCTGGACGAGGGTCGTGGCGATGCCTGTCGGCAGCAGCAGCGCGGGGTCCGCGTACGGGCGGCGCTCGGCGAACCGGTCCTCTCCGCCCAGGAGTTGTGAGGACGCGTGACCGCAGACCCCCAGCTTCTCCGCCACCTCCAGGTCGGCGATGGGGGCCAGCGCGACGACACCGCGCAGCGGCGCGGGCCGGTCGGTGCGCCAGGGGGCGTCGGCGGGCAGGACGTGCCGGGCCGCGGCCCACAGCGCCAGATGGCCGCCCGCGGAGTGGCCGGTGAGGACCGTACGGCGGGGGTCCGCCTGCGGAAGCGCCTCCCGGACCAGTGCGGGGAGGGCGTCCAGGGCCGCCGCGACGTCGTCGAAGGTGTCGGGCCAGCGCCCGGCGAGCGGGGTGCCGGCGGATCCGGCGGACGCGCCGTCCACGGCTCCGGCCGCCTGCCCCTTGCCCGTCTGCTGCCCCGGGATCGGTGGATCGCCGCCGCGCCTGTACTCGACGTTGGCCACCGCGAAGCCCCTGCGGGCGAGGTGGTCGGCGAAGGGGGTGATGTGCCGGCGGTCGTAGCGGGCCCGCCACGCGCCTCCGTGCAGGACGACGACCAGCGGGGCGGGGCCGGCGGCGGACGCCGGGCCGGGGCGGGGGGCGTAGAAGTCGATCACCTGGTCGGGATGGTCGCCGTACGCGGCGCTGACGTCGGCGCCGACCGGGGCGTGCGAGAAGACCGACTCCTCTTCAACGGCAGCACGGGCAGCTGCGGCGTCGTCCGGCATGCTCCAACCTCTCAGCGACGAAGGGGACACCCCCCGGCTTCAGGCACGGGGGAGATGTGGGCGGACCAAGGGGCGCTCCGGCCGTTGGCCGGGACGGTATCAGGCCGGTGACGTGCGGGGATACGGGGATGTCACGCACGGTGAGGGTTGACCGGTTCGGCGGGCCGCCGAGGCCGACGCGAGACCGAGGTGCACGGGCGCGGACTCTGCGGGACGCGGGACCGAGGTGCCCAGGCGCGGACTCTGCGGGACGCGGGGCCGAGGTGCGCGGGCGCGGACTCTGCCGGACGCGGGGCCGAGGTGCGCGGGCGCGGACTCTGCGGGACGGACTCTGCGGGACGCGGGGGCCGAGGTGCGCGGGCGTGGGCCCGGCGTCGCACCTCGGCCCCGCCTCCGTCAGCGCAGTTCCTCCCCCAGCACCCGGGCCGCCCGCTCCGCGTCGCGGAAGCCCACGTACAGCGGGGTGAAGCCGAAGCGCAGGACGTCGGGACGGCGGAAGTCGCCCACCACGCCCCGGGCGATCAGCCGCTTCATCACCTCGCCCGCGTCCGGGCAGCGCAGGGCGATCTGGCTGCCCCGCTCCGCGTGCCGTTCGGGGGTCACGCACTCCACCCGGCCCGGCTCGGTGTACGCCCGGACGCACTCCAGGAAGAAGTCCGTCAGGGCGAGGGACTTGGCCCGTACGGCGGCGACGGACACCCCGTCCCACACCTCCAGGGCCGCCTCCAGGGCCAGCAGGGAGAGGATGTCCGGCGTGCCGACCCGGCCGCGCAGGGCGCCCGGCGCCGGGGTGTAGACGGGGTCCATGCCGAAGGGCTCGGCGTGGGAGTTCCAGCCCGGCAGCGGGGAGTCGAAGCGGTCCTGCAGGTCACCGCGCACGTAAAGGTACGCGGGTGAACCGGGGCCGCCGTTCAGGTACTTGTACGTGCAGCCGATCGCGAGGTCGACGCCGTGCTCGTCCAGGCCCACCGGCAGCGCGCCCGCGCTGTGGCACAGGTCCCAGACGGCGAGGGCGCCCCGGGCGTGGACCTCGGCGGTGAGCGCGGGCAGGTCGTGCAGCCGGCCGGTGCGGTAGTCGACGTGGTTGAGCAGCACCGCGGCCGTGCGCTCGCTCAGCGCGTCCGGGACCTCGGCCGGGGTCACCGCCCGCAGGGTGCGGCCGGTCAGCCGGGCCGCGGACTCGGCGATGTAGCCGTCCGTGGGGAAGGTCGTCGCGTCCACCAGGAGTTCGTCCCGGCCGTCGCCCGCCATGCGGACCGCGGCGACCAGTGCCTTGAAGACGTTGACGCTCGTCGAGTCCCCGACGACGATCTGCCCGGGTCCGGCGCCCACCAGGGGGGCGATCCGGTCGCCGATCCGCTCGGGCGCCGTCCACCAGCCGCTCTCGTCCCAGGAGCGGATGCGCAGTTCGCCCCACTGGCGGCGGACGACGTCCGCCACCCGGTCGGGGACGTGAGCGGGCAGGGCGCCCAGGGAGTTGCCGTCCAGGTAGACGCCGTCGTCGAGGGTGAACCGGTCCCGCAGCGCGGCGAGTTCGTCCGCCGCGTCCAGCTTCTCGGCTCGCAGGTCCAGGTCAGACATGGGACCTCGCCGTCCACAGCTCCGGGAACACGTTCTTGCGGGCCCGCTTCTCCAGCCAAGCCACTCCGGCGGAGCCGCCCGTGCCGGCCTTGGCGCCCATCGCGCGCCGGGTGGCGACCAGATGGTCGTTCCGCCAGCGCCACACCAGCTCGCCCACGTCCGTCAGGGCCTCGCCCAGCCGGGCGACCTCGTCGCCCTCGTCACCCGCGTACACGGCGGCCCAGGCGGCCTCCACGGCGTCCGCCGGCTCGTACCGCCGGGTGACGTCCCGGTGCAGCACGGACGCGGGGATCCGGTGGCCGCGGCGCGCGAGGAGCCGGACGACCTCGTCGTACAGGCTCGGCTCGTGCAGCGCCTTCTCCAGTTCCGCGTGGACGCGCGGGGCACCGCGGTGCGGTACGAGCATGGACGCGGACTTGTCGCCGAGCAGGAACTCCATGCGCCGGTACATCGCCGACTGGAAACCGGAGCCCTCGCCGAGCGCACTCCGGTAGGAGTTGAACTGGGCCGGGGTGAGCTGGCCGAGCGGCTTCCAGGAGGCGTTCAGCGCCTCCAGCTCCCGCACGGACCGCTTCAGCGCGGCGATCGCGGTCGGCACGTCGTCCGAGCGGAGCGCCTGGGCGGCCGTCTCCCACTCGTGCACGATCACCGTGAACCACAGCTCCATGACCTGGGTGGTCACCAGGAAGACCATCTCTCCGGGATCGTCGGAGAGGGTGTGCTGGAGATGGGTGAGTACGTCTGCCTTGACGTAGTCCTCGTACGGCGTCGTCCCCGCGAAATCCAGGTTCGGGGTCTCGGGCTCAACGGCCTGGGAAGGGGGGTGAGCCTGCTGGGACATCGCTGTCTCCTGATGTTACTCCGGGTAGCGGTCCGCCCCTGCCGATGCCGGCACGGGGGCCCCGGTCCCCACCCCGCATCCTCCGCAATGCCCCGGGATACGGCAAGGCCCGCTGGTCGGCGGGCGGCCGTTGCGGTGAGAGCGGGGCTTCCGGGCCACGGGGGCCGCCGGCACGCGCCGGTCCCGCCGGGCCGGCCGGTCAGCCGGCCGGTTCGCGTGCCGCCGGTGCGAAGCCGCCGCTGAGGGGGGCGCGGCCGACGCCGACCAGCAGGGCGGCCAGGGCGAGCAGCAGGGCCGCCGTCAGAACGGCCGTGTACAGGCCGAGGGCGGAGGCCAGGGCACCGCCCAGGAGGCCCCCGAGCGGCATGCTGCCCCAGGCCAGGACCCGGTAGGCGGCCGTCACCCGGCCGGTGAGCGCGTCCGGGACGCGGGCCTGCCGCTCGGAGACCGTCACCACGTTCCACACCACCACCATCAGCCCGTTGACGGCGAGCAGGGCGGCGGCGGCAGCGGCCGTGGGGGCGAGCGTGAGCAGGCCGAAGGCCGTCGCCGAGCCGGCCGCGGAACCGGTGAGCAGCAGCCGTTCGGGGAGCCGGCGGGCCAGCGGGGCGGCGACCAGGGAACCGGCGACGCTGCCCAGGGCACTCGCCGTCAGCAGCAGCCCGTAGCCGGTGCCGTCCAGGTGCCACCGGTGCCGGGCGAACAGGACCATGACACCCCAGGCGGCGGCGCTGCCCATGCCCAGCAGGACCGTCGCGAGGGACAGCACGCGGATCACCGGGTCGCCGCGCAGCCAGCGCAGCCCCTCGGCGACACCGTGCCGCGACGACCCGGTCCGCTCCGGCCCGGCCGGGCGGGACGGCCCGGCCAGGGACGGCCGGAAGCGGCCCCGGACCCTGGACAGCAGGACGACCCCCAGCAGGTAACTGACCGCGTCGATGCCGGCGGGCAGCCAGTGGGCGACCGCGAACAGGGCGGCGCCGACGGCCGGTCCGGCGAACTGGACGAGCACGGTGGAGCTGCCCTGGAGCAGGCTGTTGGCCCGGACCAGCGCACCGGGCCCGGCCACGGCGGGGATCACCGCCTGCACGGAGGTGTCGAAGAAGATCTGTGCCGTTCCCAGGGCGAACAGCACGACCAGCAACAGCCCGATGCTGCCCGCGTCGAACACCACCGCCACCGCCAGGGCCACCACGAGCAGGGCGCGGCAGCCGTCCGCGGCGAGCAGCACGGCCTTGCGGTCCCAGCGGTCGACCAGTCCGCCCGCCGGCAGCCCGAGGAGCAGCCAGGGCGCCTGTGCCGCGACGGAGGCCGCGGAGACGAGCACCGGGTCCCGCGTCCAGTACGCGGCCAGCAGGGGGAAGGCGCTCAGTTCCAGTCCGTCGCCGATCCCGGAGACCGCCGCGGCGGCCCACAGCAGCCAGAAGTCCCGTGGCAGCCCCCACGGCCCCGGCCCGCCCGCCTCGCGGCAGGTGTGGCTTCGCTGCGCCAGGGCTGATCCCCCCCTCCTCGTGCGTACGCCGTACGCGCCGGCCCGTCGGACGTGCGCCTTACCCGGCAGCCCCCGGACATGCGCCGTACGCGTCGGCCCGTCGGACCTGCGCCGCACGCGGCAGCCCCTCGGACGTGAGCCGTGCGCGGCGGCCTCCGGACGTGCGCATTACGGCGGCCACCCCTGGGACGTGCGCCTTACCCGGCAGCCCCCGGACATGCGCCGTACGCGTCGGCCCCGGGCGGGGCGGCCTGCGGGGCGGGCCCTCGGAAGGGCGGCCCGGGCGGCGGCCTCAGGCGCCGGGCGGGCCACCGGCGGGGTCC
>NZ_WWJT01000545.1 GCF_009865385.1 Streptomyces sp. SID486
CGACGCCCTTGGGGCGGCCGGTGGAGCCGGAGGTGAACATCACGCAGGCGAGGTCGGCGGGGCGCACCGCCACCGTGCCGTGCGGCAGCGGAGCCGCCGTCCGGGCGTCCTCGGGGTGGACCACGGGGATGTCGAGGCCGGCGAGGTGCCCGCCGCGGGGCGCGACCACCGCACCGACGGCCGCGTCCGTGGCCATCGCGGCGAGGCGTGCCGCCGGGAAGCCGGGGTCGAGGATCAGGTAGGCGGCGCCGGCCTTGAGGACGCCGAGGACGGTCACGACCAGCTCGGCCGACCGCTCCAGGTGCACGCCGACCGTGTCGCCGTGCCGTACGCCGTGCCGGGCGAGCCGTCCGGCCGAGCGGGCGGCGCGCGCGTCGAGTTCGGCGTAGGTCAGGCGGTCGTCGCCGTCGATCAGGGCGAGGGCGTCGGGCGTGGACCGGGCCCGCTCCTCGACGAGTTCATGCACGCACTTCATCCCGGGCCCCTTCGTGTTCCTGGGCGTCGTACGCGTCGTCCGTGCGGTCCGTGCCCTCGGCGCCGTCCGTGCTGTCGGTGCTGTCGGCGCGGTCCGTGCCGTCCGTGCCGTCCGTGCTGTCGGTGCCGTCGGTGCTGTCCGTGCCGTCGGTGCTGTCCGCGCCGTCGGTGCCCTCGGCGTCGACCACGTCCGGCATCACGAGGTCGATCTCCCGGATGTTCCGGCTGGCCAGCCCCCACAGGGAGACCCCGATGCCCGCCAGGCCGGCGAGGAAGAACATCCCGGCCATGCCGCTGCCGGGCCGGTCGCCGAAGAGCGGGCCGAGGACGGCGAACAGACCCGTGCCGTGCGCGGCCTGCGGTTCGAAGACGTGGTCGGCGAGCGGGCCGGACAGGGCGGTGGCCAGCGGGACGGAGATGTAGCCGAGGAACATCACCGCGCCGAAGACCCGGCCCTGCCACTCCAGGGGGACCTTGGCCTGCACGATGGCGTTCATCTGGGAGTTGACGAGCGTCATCAGCAGGGCGCCGACCAGCACGGCGGCCGACCAGCCGACGACCCCGCCGGCGAACGCCATCCCCACCAGCGCGGACAGGCACATCCCGATGACGCCGAGCATCATGCCCCGGCCCCGGTCGCGCGGTCCGCCCCAGGCGGCCATCAGCAGGCCGCCGGCGACCCCGCCGACACCGATCGCGGTGTTGACCGTGGCCAGCGCGGCGCTGTCGGCCCGCAGCAGCACCATCGGCTGGATCAGGGCGAAGCCGAAGACCATCACCAGGTTCACGACGCAGAAGTTGATGATCAGGTCCCGCAGGCCGGGCGTGCGGAACAGATAGCGCAGACCCTCCCCGGACTCCGCGGTGATCCTGCGGCGCGGACCGGACGAGGGCGGCGCGGGCCGGTCCCCGGTCAGCCGCACCAGTCGTACGCCGATCAGGGCGAGGGCGTAACTGACCAGGTCCACCAGGAGGGTCGGGCCTATCCCGAAGACGGTGAGCATGATGCCGCCCAGGGCCGGGCCGCCGATGCTGGCCGCGCTCTTGGCGCCGCCCAGCAGACCGTTGGCGCGGCCGAGCTGGTCCTTGCGGACGAGCAGCGGCACCGCCGAGGACAGGGCCGGGAACTGGAAGGCCGCGCAGGCGCCGAGCAGCGCGGTGGCGACGTAGATCTGCCAGGAGTGGAGCAGGCCGAGGTAGTGCAGCAGGGCCAGGCAGCCGACGACCAGGAAGCCGCCGGCGTCCGCCAGCTGGAGCGCCGAGCGCTTTCGCATACGGTCGACGATTGCGCCCGCAAGCGGACTGAGCAGTGCCTGTGGGAGCAGAGCGCACAGGGAGAGCGCGGTGACGGCGCTCGCCCTCTCCCCGGTGGACCAGACGTCGACGACGAAGGCGAACCGGACGGCCGCGCTGCCGACGAGAGAGACGGCCTGGCCCGACCAGACCAGCATGAGCGGCCCTAGACCGGCGAAACGGCCCGGACTCGATTCGGTTGGTGTTGCTGTCACTGCACTGCCCCCAGGACGGTCGCGTGCGGTCAGGGCACCGGCCTCGTGGCTCCGGGTCCGCTGTCGAATGGCCGTCATGATGCGGTGGCCGATTCCCGCCGCGTTCCCATCGCGAACGTCCGAACGGGATCGGGACGGGAGCGGATCGGGACGCGATCGGGAGCCGTCCGGGTGAGGGTCGCGGGGTAGTTGTCTGCAGACCTGCAGAAGGAGTAACGCCGTGAAGGATCCGCGGGACCGTTCGCCGGACGGGACGGCACTGGCCCACGCGCTCCAGGACCTGTCCTCCGTGGAGCGCTGGGCCGAGCGGGCGGCCACCGACGGCCAGGCGCCGCCGTACGTCGCGCACGCCCTCGCCGAGGGACCCACGTTCAGCGTCGAGACCGAGACGGTGGACGGCATGCACAGCGTGGCCAGGATCGCCCCGTCCCCTGCGGACGAAGCCGAACGGGCCGCCATGCGTTCACTGGTGCGGTCCCTGCTCGACCTGGCCGGCCACGAGTCGGGACCGGCCCGTACCCAGGTGGTGCTGACCGCCGCCGGCCCCCGGGTGGTGACGTGCAGTCTGAGTGAATAACCGCAGGTCGAAGGCGAGCCCCGGGTGTTCCCGGGGCCGTTCCCCATGCGTTCCCGCAGGGCGGTAACGCGCGAGGAACCCACCGGGAACAGCCCCCAGGAAAGTCAGTGGCGTCAGGAAGCGGAAAACACCGCGAAACACACAGACACCACAAAGGGGCAGACAATGGGACGCAAGGTTGCTGGGATAGTCGCTCTGATCGCCGCCACGCTGGTCCTCGTCCTCGGCGGACACGCGATCGGCTCGGGTGCGGCCCAGGCGGACAACCAGAAGCCCACCGGCGTCCCCACCGTCCTCGCCGACAACCAGAAGCCCACCGACGTCACGCCGGTCCCGGCCGACGACCAGAAGTCCACCGGCTCCACCGTCGTCCTGGCCGACAACCAGAAGCCCACCGCCGTCGTCGCCGACTGAGCCCCGCCCCAGGCTGTACGTCTCGCGACAGTGCCCCGTCCGGATCACCGGACGGGGCACTCGCGCTTCCGCGCCCGTCGCCGCTTCCCGCAAGCCGCCGCCGAAGAAACCTTTCGGCACCACGTGCCGGGCTCGTTCAGCGCCGCCGCCGTTCCTCCGCGACCCCCATCCGCCCGAACAGCTCCTGGGCCGCGGCCCGGTGCCGGGCCGCGGTCGCCTCGTCGTCCTCGGCGTCCGCCAGCCCCGACAGCGCGTACGCCTCCTCGATGCGGTAGCTCATCGCCGAGGCCAGTTCAAGGGCGTCCGCGTGCAGTTCGCGGGCGGCCTGCCGCGCGCCCTGCCGCCTGCGCAGCCGGCCGACGATGTTCTCCACCTTGGCCCGCCGCAGCGGCGAGGCGTTGGAGGCCACCAGTTCGAGGGCCTGCTCGGCCAGGTCGGGGGTGCGCACCGGCCGGCCCAGGTGCTGGTCGACGTCGGCCGACAGGGCCAGGGCCAGGGCCACGTTCCCCTGGTCCGCGCGGTCGTCGACGAGTGCGCGGGCCTGTTCCAGGCTGCGCGCGGCCTCCTCGTACTCACCGAGCCCGGCCTGGGCGAAGGCGAGGTCGGTGAGCGCGGTGAACTGCTCCTCGCGCAGGCCCGGATCGCTCTGCAGTTCCACCGCCCGCTGGGCCGCCGCCTTGGCCTCCTCGTGGCGCCCCCACTGCTCGTAGAGCGTGCTGAGCAGGCTCAGGCTGTCGCACTCCGACCAGGGGGTGCCCAGTTCCCGCTCGTAGGCGGTCGCGCGCTCCAGGTGCACCAGCGCCTCGGGGAAGTTGCCGAGCAGGCTGTTGAACTGGCCGAGAGTCGCCTCGCTGTGCGCCTCGGTGTGCCGGTCGCCGAGCTGCGCGGCGACGTCCCGGCCCTCCCGCGCGGCCTGCAGTCCCTCCTCGAACCGGCCCAGCCGCCAGCAGGCGACCCCCAGGTTGGACAGGCTCACGCCCAGCAGGGCCAGATCACCGAGGCGTTTCGCGGCGGCGACCGAGGCCCGGCCCAGCGCCCCGAACTCCTCCAGCTGGCCGCGCGCGCTGAGCTGGAAGACGAGGTTGCGGCTCAGGCAGACGACATACCGGTCCAGGCCCCGCCGTTCGGCCAGGGTGACCGCGGCGAGTAGCGCGTCCTGTTCCCGTGTGAACCAGGTCTGGGCGCGCTCGCCGTCGCCGAGGGGAGGCAGGTCGGCCGTGGACTTCTCGATGCCGGTGGGGCGGTGGCGGCGGCCGGGGTAGAGGACGTCACAGGCCGCCTCGGTCGCCGTGAGGTAGTAGCGGAGCAGCCGCTCCACGGCCGTCGCCGCCTCGTCGCCGTTCTGGTCGGCGGCGTCGAAGAGGCTCTGGGCGAAGCTGCGCACCAGGTCGTGGAAGGAGTACAGCCCGATCTCCGGCTGCTGCACGAGATGCACGTCCAGCAGGCGTTCCAGCACGTCCTCGGCGTCCCAGATGTCGGTGCCGAGCAGCGCCGCCGCCGCGTGGACGTTGATGTCGCCGCCCGGGTGCAGGGAGAGGATCCGGAAGGCCGTGCGGCTCTCCTCGTCCAGGGCCTGGTACGACAGGCGCAGGGTGGCGGAGACGCTGCGGGCGCCGGAGCTGAGCTCGTCGAGCCGGCGGGTCTCGTCCCGTAGCCGTTCGGCCAGGTACTGCAGGGTCCAGCGGGGCCGGTTGCGCAGCCGGGCGGTGGCGATGCGCAGGGCGAGGGGGAGGTGGTCGCAGAGCCGGGCGAGTTCGGCGGCGGCCTGGGGCTCGGCGGCGACCCGCTCGGCGCCGAGGGTCTCGGCGACCAGGGCGGCACTCTCCCGCGGGGACATCACGCCGAGGGAGATCCACTGGGCGCCGTCCAGGTCGACGAGGCGGCCCCGGCTGGTGAGCAGGACCAGGCAGCCGGCGGTGGTGGGCAGCAGGGGGCGGATCCCGGATGCGTCGGCCGCGTTGTCGAGCAGGATCAGCAGCCGCTTGCCGCCGAGCGTGGCCCGCCACAGGGCGGTACGGCCTGCCGTGTCGTCGGGGATGCGGTCGCCGGGGATGCCGAGCGCCCGCAGCAGGCCGTCCAGTGCGGTGCCGGCGGACACCGGCTGGTCACCGGGGGTGTAGCCGCGCAGGTCGATGTGGAGCTGGCCGTCCGGGTACTCGGGGATCAGCTGGTAGGCGGCGCGCACCGCGAGGGAGGTCTTGCCGCTGCCGCCCATGCCGTCGAGGGCCACGATCTTCGGGCCCTGTTCGCCTTTCTGCGTCGCGCAGCGCAGCAGTTCGGCCATCTCGACCTCACGGCCGGTGAAGTCCGCGAGGTCGTAGGGCAGCGTGCAGGGCGGCTCGGCCGGGAGCGGAACGGGAACGGGCGCCGGGGCGGCGGCCTCGGGGCCGGCCAGTTCGGGACTCTCCCGCAGGATGCCCTCGTACAGCCTGGTCAGCTGCGGGCCCGGGTCGACGCCGAGTTCCTCGACGAGCAGTTCGCGGACCTTGCCGAACTCCTCCAGCGCCTCGGCCTGGCGTCCCGAGCGGTACAGGGCGAGCATCAGCTGGCCGCGCAGGGTCTCGCGCAGCGGGTGCTGGGCGACCAGTTCCCTGAGGTCCGGAATCAGCTCACCGGACTCGCCGAGGCTGAGGCGCAGGGCGAGGTGTTCCTCCCAGACGGCCAGCCGGCGTTCCTCGATACTCGTGGCCGCCGCCTCGATGACCGGCCCCCCGATGCCGGACAGCACCGGGCCGCGCCACAACGCCAGCGCTCCGCGCAGGATTTCGGCCGCTTCAGCGAGTCGACTTTCGGCCACAGCCGCTTTTGCGGTACGCACCAGCATTCCGAATTCGGACAGATCATTCTGGGTCTCGTCGATCACGACCCGGTAGCCGGGTCCTTCCGTGAGCAGCACGTCTGCGCCGCCCGGTATCCGTCTTCGCAGGTCGGCGACCGCCTTGCGGACCTGGTGGGACGCGGTCGCCGGCGGTTCCTCGTCCCAGGCGGCCTCGACCAGCCGGGAGACGGGGAGCACCTTTCCCGGCTCCAGCAGCAAGGTGGCCAGAACTCGCTCCTGAATAACTCCGCCGAGTTTCAGCCGGACGCCATTCGACCACCCTTCCATCGGGCCGAGAACATTGAACCGAAGCTGATCTCCTGACGCCACCGTCACCTGACAGCCTCCCCCCTGAGTCGCCGCTCCCCTAAGCAGTCCCCTTCGCGCTGGGCGATCGTAACGGCACGCGGAACGCCGCGGTACCGCGACGGGAATCGTTCGGGAAGCAGTTCATCCAGTCTCTTCCTCGTTGGCAGGCACCTCGTCGACTCGGGTCGCCAACCTGGCATGTGGCCAAGAATCTGAGGATAAGGGGGAGACCTATGAATTCCGAGTCCACACCCGGTCTCGATGTGCTGCTGCAGAATGCACGGCGGCGGGCGGGGCTCACCCAGGCACAGCTGGCCGGGCTCGCCACGGTGAGCGTGCGCGCCATCCGGGACCTGGAGCAGGGCCGCGTACGCAACCCTCGTAAAGAAACACTCAAATTGCTGGCGAACGCCATGCGTATGAGCGACGCCCGGCGGATCGAGCTGGAATTGGCCGCCGACGCCCACGCGGCGGGCCGGGTCCTGCGGTCCCTCTACAGCGCCGAACTGGCCGCGCCGCCCACGCCGTTGCGTCCGCTGGTGGGCCGCCGTGGCGAGCTGGAGACGCTGACGGACCGGCTGGACCGCCACGACCGGCTGCTGACCCTCGTGGGCCTGCCCGGGGTGGGCAAGTCCCGGCTGGCCCTGGAGGCCGCCTCGGTGCTGCACGCCCGGGACCGGATGCCGGTGCTGTGGGTCCCCATGGACCGCGCCCCCGACGCCGGCCCGGAGCAGGGCCCCCAGGCGCCGCTGGCCGGCTGGGTCCGTTCGCTGATCCACGACGGCGACCGCTTCGAGGAACTGACCTCGGTCATCGGGGACAAGCCGACCCTGATCGTGCTGGACGGCTTCGACGACTCCGCGTCCGCGCTGCCCGCCCTGCTGAACCTGCTGCGTGCCTGCGAGCGACTGAAGATCATCGTCACCTCGCGGCGGGTGACCCAGCCCCCGGCCGGACGGCTGCTGCCGCTGGCCCCGCTGCCCGCGCCGGCCCCCACCGGGTCCGCGCTGCCGGGCGACTCACTGGTCGCCGGCCGGCCCGCCGTCGAGCTGATGCTGTCGTACGTCAGCCACATGCGCCCCGACCTGCTGCCGACCGACGCGGTCACGACCGCCGTCGCCCACATCTGCCACCGGGTGGACGGGATCCCGCGGGCCCTGGAGGCCGCCGCCTCCTGGCTGCTGCTGTACTCCCCCGACCAGCTGCTGCAGATCGCCCGCTCGACCCCCCTGCTCCTCGTCGACGGCGTCACACCGGCGACCGCCGAGCCGGGCGCCACGCTCAGCGAGCAGCTGGGCGCCGCGCTGACCGAACTGGACGACCGTACCGCCGGCCTGCTCACCACCCTGGCCGCGCTGCCCGAGCCGTGGACGGTGGACGCCGCGGCCCGCGCGGACGGCAGGCCGCTGACCGAGACCGCCCGGGACGTGCACGGCCTGCTGCTCCGGGGCCTCGTCCGCCAGCACGCGACGGAGCCGGGCGGGCCCGTGGGGTTCACGGTGCTGAACCTCGTCCGTGAGCTGATGGCCGCGCGGCGGCCGGCCGCGGACCTGGTCGGCGCCGCCGACTGATTCAGCGGCCCCCC